>JAGAPN010000003.1 GCA_017623235.1 Clostridia bacterium
CTTGGTTTCCGCGGTGATGAGCTTGGGGCCGGTGACATAATCGCCATATTCGGCAGTATTGGAGATTGAGTAGCGCATACCGGCAAAACCGGACTGGTAGATCAGATCCACGATCAGCTTCATCTCGTGGATGCACTCAAAGTAGGCATTTCTGGGATCGTAACCGGCCTCAACCAGTGTCTCGTAGCCTGCCTGCATCAGGGCGCAGACACCGCCGCAGAGGACAGCCTGCTCGCCGAAGAGGTCGGTCTCGGTCTCGGTGCGGAAGGTGGTCTCAAGAACGCCTGCACGGGCGCCACCGATGGCGAGAGCATAGGCCAGAGCCTTCTGCTTGGCTTGACCGGTAGCATCCTGATGAACGGCAACCAGACAAGGAACGCCCTTACCTACCTGATACTCGCTGCGAACGGTGTGGCCGGGGCCCTTGGGGGCAACCATAATTACATTGCAGTCATCACGAACGACTATCTGCTGGAAATGGATGTTAAAGCCGTGAGCAAAGGCGATGGTCATACCCGCCTTCAAGTTGGGAGCGATTTCGTTTTTATAAACCTTTGCCTGATACTCGTCGTTAATGAGTATCATAACGATGTCGGCCTTCTTGGTGGCCTCGGCGGTGGTGTAAACCTCAAAGCCGTCGGCCTCTGCCTTTACTGCGCTCTTGGAGCCGGTGTAAAGACCGATGATTACCTTCACGCCGGAATCACGCAGGTTCTTTGCGTGGGCGTGACCCTGGGAGCCGTAGCCGATGATGGCAACGGTTTTACCCTCTAAAAGGGCGAGGTTACAATCTGATTCGTAGAACATTCTCTGAGTTGACATTTTAATTTCTCCTTTGTTTTGAAAAAATGTATTTTAATATTTTTTGTAAACGTTAAGATAACCCATATCCATATCCTTAAGGGACTGGGAGCCACGGGTAAGGGCAACGGCGCCTGTGCGGCACATCTCTATAATTCCGCAGGGACTTACAACACTTATAAAGGTATCCAGCTTTGAGGTCTCACCCGTTACCTCAATACAGAAGGAATCGGGGGCGTAGTCAATAATAGAGGCCTTAAAGATATTTACGGCATCCATTATTTCCTGGTGGCGTTCGGAGGAGTTTTTAATCTTTATAAGCAGCAATTCACGGATAAGGGAGTTTTCATATGGCATTTCGATAATGGCCAGCACCTCGTGAAGGCGGTTAAGCTGGAGGATTATCTGCTTCTTTGCATACTCATCACCTGTGGCGGTGATGGTCATACGGGAAATACCCTCCGTTTCGGTAGCCGAAACCGTAAGGCTGTCGATATTAAAGCCTCTGCGGGAGAACATTGATGCTACCCTCGACAAAACGCCGAATTTGTTTGATACTCTGATTGAAATTACAAACTGTTTCATCACTTTTCTCCTTTCTTTAGAGGTTTATATCCTTTTTCTTAACTATCATCTGGTCTACGGTGCCACCGGGAGGGGTCATAGGCAGTACCATTTCATCCATATCAATGTGACAGTCAATGACGGCGGGCATACCCTTCTCATAGGCAGTCTTAAAGGCGGTATCAAATTCTTCCATAGTAAAGCATTCATAGCCATCAGCGCCGAAGGCCTCTGCCAACATCTTAAAGTTGGTCTTGCGGCCCAGAGTGGTGTTGGAATAATGCTTCTGATAGAAGATGCTCTGCCACTGGCGGACCATACCCAGCACGCCGTTATTCATAATTACCACAATAACGGGAACACCGAAGGAAACGGCTGTGGCCAGCTCATTTAAGTTCATACCGAAGCTGCCGTCACCTGTAAAGAGCACCGTTCTTTTGCCTGTACCTACCGCCGAGCCGATAGCTGCGCCCATGCCGTAGCCCATAGTTCCCAGACCGCCCGAGGTGATAAAGGTGCGGGGGGTGGAAAAGCCGTAACGCTGGGCCGTCCACATCTGGTGCTGACCCACGTCAGTAGCGATAACGGTATCAATATCGGTGTATTTATTTACGCAGTCAATTATCTGGAAGGGGCGCATATCGTTGGGGTCAAAGTTGGGGTTAACGTCCCTGGCCTTAAACTCCTCTACCTTGGCGCGCCACTCGGTATTTTTCTTCTCCTTCACGGCGGCGGTAAGTCTGGCCACCGCATCCTTAACGTCAGCTATAATACCAAGATATGCGGGGATATTTTTGCCAAGCTCGGCAGGCTCAATATCAATGTGGATAATTCGGGCGCCCGAAGCAAACTTTTTCTTATTACCCGTAGCACGGTCGGAAAATCTGACACCGAGAGCCACGATAACGTCGGCCTCGGCCATAGCACGGGAGGCGGCAAAGGTGCCGTGCATACCCTGCATACCAAGGGAGTTTTTGTGAGCTCTGGGAATGGCCGACAGACCCATCATAGAGCAGCCCACAGGGGCGTCTATCTTTTCGGACAGGGCAATTACCTCTTTTGAGGCCTCGCCGATAACCACACCGCCACCGCAGTATATGTAGGGTCTTCTCGCCTCACCGATTATCTCGGCGGCGGCCTGGATGTTATAATCTGCGGCAAGCTCCATAGGATAGGGGGTGGTAACGGGCTGGGGATTATACTCGCAAAGGGCAAGCTGAACGTCCTTGGGTACGTCTATAAGCACGGGACCGGGACGGCCTGATTTTGCTATGGTGAAGGCCTCACGAATGGTATCTGCCAGCTCGTCAACGCTTTTTACAAAGTAGTTATGCTTGGTTATGGGGATTGTAATACCCATAATATCCACCTCCTGGAAGGAGTCCCTTCCGATAAGGTCGGTGGAAACGTTGCCCGTAATTGCCACAAGGGGTACGCTGTCCAGCTGTGCGGTGGCAATTCCCGTTACCAGGTTTGTTGCACCGGGACCCGAGGTGGCGATTACAACGCCAACCTTGCCCGTAGCCCTGGCATAGCCGTCGGCAGCATGGGCGGCACCCTGCTCGTGAGCGGTAATTATATGCTCAATACGGTCGGAATTATTATAAAGCTCATCGTAAATATTAAGCACGGCGCCGCCCGGATAGCCGAAAGCGGTGGTACAGCCCTGCTCAATAAGAGTCTCGATAATAATCTGAGCGCCTGTCAATTTCATCTTTTTCTCTCCTTTAAAGAAATAAAACAAGTCTACGGTTGCAGTTGAACCATAGACTTGCAAAATACAATTTATAAACTAACACCCCAGAGGAGCGCTACCATAAACTTTATTTTTGTCTTGAGGCACAACCGAACTGACCGTTACAACCACTAGGACCAGGGTAATAACAGCTAGTAGGACTATGTTATCAAGAGCAAAAACGAACATAACCTATAAACTCCTTGAAAAACTTGTGATACAGTTTAACACACTAAACTGTATTTGTCAATACCTTTAAGGTATTTTTTCAGGTTTATTCCTCAAAAAAACCGTCAATTTCGGTCATTTCGGCCGATACGGAGGAATCTACCGATTCCAAAAGGGCCTCGAAGGGGTCGACACCCTCCTCCGACTCCTCAAAATCGAGAAGATTTACTATTTTAACGGTATTAAGGATATCCTTATAAAAGCCGTAACGCTTGCGGAAGGGATTGTAGCCCTTATCCTCAGACATTTCGGTGAATATGCACTGTGCGGTAAGCAGAATACTCTTATATTTCCTGGATTCTCTGAAAAGCAGATGCTTTTCATCCCCAAGCTCGGGATTACCCTTGGCACCCTCGGGTAAAACCAGATAAATCTCTTTATCGGGGCAAGCCGACTTAAGCCTTTCGAAAAGGGTAACGGTATCGGAGTCAATATCGGTATCCACCACCCAAATAGGACGGCGGCGGAAGAGCCGCACCACAGGCAGGGTAAGCCTTACTAAAATGGCTTTTTTACTGCCTGCCTTGCCTCTTTTAAGTATCTGAAGCAGGAATTTTATTTCGGACCACATTCTGCCCATAATACCGCTTCGGCTGAGAACAAGAGCACCCTTTCTGCAGGTAAGCTTAAAGCCCTCCTTACAGAAATAGGAACGGTCAAGGTCATTATTTAGGGCGGCACGTCGACCGAATTCGGGAGTACCCAGGGGCAACTCCTTATCACCCAGAGCCAGAACAAAGACTACCCTGCCCTTATTAACGTATTCCAGAGGAATTTTCACATTAAAGCCCAGTTTTTTCTGCAACTCTATACCAAGGGCTGTCTTTAATTCGTTTTTCTCTGTTTTCTCTACGGCTGTATATTCACCGTTTATATAAACCTTTATTTCGGCCTCCTCGGGCAGGCTGGTGTAGCCCGAATAACAACCCTCTATGGTAAGCACCTCGTTATCCACAGAAATATTCTGAAGACCTAAATTACCCTGGGTCAGACTATAACGATTTAATTCACTATAGCCCATATAGGTATCCTGCTCATCCTCTATAATCCGCGGTGCGGCATTGGTTTTAAGCTGGGTTATGAAGAACTTATAATAATGGGTGGTATCCAGCAGATTAACGGTTTCTTCATCAATGAGAGTAAGGGTCTGCTTTAATGCGGCGAAAAAGCGGTTGGCCTCCTCGGCGGTGAGCAGCTCTATTAAAGGCTCGGATATTTTTACGGTATTAAGTATGTTTTTCAGTACAAAAAGCTGTCGGGAGCAGGAAAGCCTTCCGCTTTTGAGGGATGCGGCAAAAGCTATCTGCTCCTCAAAAAAATCGGTGGCAGAAAGCAGAGCCAGCCTGTGCCTCTGCTGGCGCATAGCAGCAGGGTCCTGCTCAAAGGCATCGGAGTGGCTTGATATGTTATCATAATATTCGGGCTTTTCATACTCCGAAATTTCGGGGAATACCGAATCGAAGACCTGAATAAGCTTGGCCTTTTTATCCTCAAAATTCTTGGTTTTTGCGGTGTCGTTTATGCAGAGCATTCCCCTTTTGCAGGCGGGAATTTCCTCGCACAGAGCCCTAAAATTGCTCTCCTTAACGTGGTAGCAATAGGCAAACTTTTCGGGGCGCACCTCAAAGTTACCCTCGGCCAGCTGCCAGAACTTCATAACCCACTGGTTAACGTCACCGTTTTTGCGGAAACGGTGGCTGCAGGTTTCATCCAGGATTTCAAACTCTTCTGCCCACACCTTTTCAAAGGTAGACTTTAAAAAGCTGTTGCAGGCGTGCTGATAGTAAAGTCCGGGAAACCAGGGCCAGGGATAAAGCAGTACCGATTTAACTACGTTTCTAAAGCCGTTTTTAAGGTTGTACCACTTTTTGAAATCCCTTTTAAGCACCTGTTTTTTCTTAAAGTGGCTGTTTATAACGGTAATATCTGCGCCATTGAAGGGGCCTGCGCTGTCCTTGCCGAAGAAAATGCAGTCCAGAGCAGGGGTATCGCAGGGCTTGCCGTTTTTAAAGAAATCCTCCGGCTCAACCGGGGCGGTAATGAACATATCGTCGTTAAAATAAACGAACTGCTCGGCCAGGCCCTCAATCCTGTGAAGATTAAGCTCAATAGTATGAGAACTGAAGGTAGGCAAATACTCCTCCGGAATATAATCGGTGTGCTTTACAACGTTTATTTTAGGGTTAGAGGTGTCAAGCCAGGGGGGCAGATGACCCCAGGTTACAAAGTGAATTTTATTTACCCAGGGGGCGTACCTTTCAACACTTCTGAACCAATATTGCAGGTTGTCCCAATCACGGAAGCGCACCTCGCTGTTGGCAGCGGTAACCTTTTTACCGTCATACTGTGCCTTTTCGGCACGCCACTCGGGGTCGTTTCCGTCCACCCATATCATTACAAAATCAATAGGCTCGTGACTTTTAATACTCATAGGTTAACTCCATTTGCTTTTTATAGCGTCAAAGTTTCTTTTACAGTTATCCCTGTCATAAAGGGTAAAAAACCTTTTATGGCGGTCAAGATATTTATCATCCTGGGCAAAGCCTCGGTCGGCGGCAGAGGAAATAGCCTCCACCACACCCTCGGCAGTATTCGCCACGGGGCCGAAGCCGTCTACAGAATAATCAAAATAGGCCCTGCCGTAGTGCTTGCTGCTGTAATCCTCATAATCAAAATGAAAATAGCAGATTGGCTTTTTCATATAGGCAAAATCGGCCTGGACGCTGGAATAATCGGTAACCATCATAGCCGAGCTTTTAAGCAGCTCCTCTACCCTGTACTGCGGAAATTTGCAGACCGTAATATAAGGGTTGTCGGTCTTAAAGCAATCGGCAAAGCGCTGGGCATCCCTGTGAAGATAGAACATTATTTTTAAATTTTTCTCTTCACAAAGCCTTTGAAGCTCGGGGCTTTTAAGCAGGCGGCTCCAATTCTCAAAATAGGCGGTGGAAAGGAATTTTTCGGTATCCCTCTTAAGGTTTTTAGAAAGGGCATCTGTGCCCAGCCATTCACGCCAGGTAGGGATAATAAGTATCTGACCCTCCTTTACTCTGCAGTCGTGCAGAAGGTCAAAGCGGGGCAGACCCAGCAGCTGCACCACCCCTTCGGGATAGCCGTAATGGTCGCTGACGTAACGGTACTCCCCTTCCGTGCTGGTGGTGAAAATGCTGAAACGGCAATCCTTATGATAAAGAAACTTTATATCGGTAAGGATTACCCCGTGCTGGAGAAAAACACGATTATTTATCAGGTGACCGTAGACCTCCAGCAGGTGGCAGACGGCATAGTTAGGCTTGCCGCCCTTTTGAGAGCTGATATTTACCCTTGCGGTGAGATAGTATATCCAATGCTTAAAGCTTCCGTAATAAACAAAGGGGCCTGTAGCCTTTACCTTATCGGCATCGGGGCTGTTCTTACAGACGGCGAAAACGGCATCCTGCTCGGGATGTTTTTCCATAACGTAGCGAAAAAGCACAAAACCGTTATCCGATGCCTCTTTACCGTTGTCGCAGATAAGCCACATATCACGGCGGAAGAGCCTATACACAAGGGCGATGGGTAAAGCCCCCAAAAACAGGAATATATGAAGTATATCCCGAGGCTTTACGTCCTTGAATTTTCTGAAAAAAGTACTCATTTTTATGACATAAACTGCTCGTAGAGAGGCAGAACCTCTTCGGTGGTGCCCAGCATCTTCATATTGCCCTCGTGAATCCAGAGAATATGGTCGCAGAGCTTTCTTAAGGTGTCGGCATTATGAGAAACAATGATAACGGTGCGGTTTTTATCGCTGATAAGATTTTTCATCTTCTCATAGCTCTTTTTCTTAAACTTTGCATCGCCTACCGACAGCACCTCGTCGATAAGCATAATTTCGGTTTCAAGTACGGCGGTAATGGAAAAAGCAAGCTTTGAATGCATACCGCTGGAATAGGACCTTACGGGACGGTCGATAAACTCGCCCAGCTCGGAAAATTCGATTATCTCCTCCAGCTTTTCATCTATCTGCTTTTTATCAAAGCCCAGAAGCATACCCGAAAGGTAGATATTTTCTCTGCCCGAAAGTGCGCTGTTAAAGCCCACGCCGATAGATAGCAGGGAAACGTTGTTTCCGTGCAGGTCTATAACCCCCTCGTCGGCGCAGAATATGCCTGCAATGGCACGAAGCAGAGTAGATTTACCGCTGCCGTTTTTACCCACTATGCCTAAAATGCTGCCCTTTTCAACCTCGAAGCTGACACCCTTTACGGCCTCAAAATACTTGACCTTTTTAGGCTTTTTAAAGCGGAGAAGGGACTTAAGGGACATCTTCTGCAGATAGCGGTAGCGTATTTTAACATCCTTTACGGATATTGCGATATCTGACATAAAAGTACCCCCTTTAGGCTATTTTAACGTAGCTGTTTTCGTATTTGTAAATAACGTTTGTGGCAACCCAGACCACGGCGGTGGCCACCAAAAACCACACGGCCAGGGCGATATAATGTATCTCCCCGGAGCCCATAAGGGCGGTACGCATATCGGTAATGATAAGGGCCTGCGGATTAACGTTTACAAGTATTTTGGCCAGCAGAACGCTGTAGCCGCTGATGCGGTTTTCAATAGAATAGAATATGCCCGAAACGTAGAAGCCCAGCTGCAGTACAACGTTTATTATATTGGCAAGGTCCTCAATAAACACACCGAAATGCATAAGGAAAAGGCAGACGGCGTAGGTTACCATAAAGAGCAGAAGCAGCAGGGGTATTACCCACAAAACGTTAAAATTCACAGGCACCCTGTAGGCTATCATAAAGATAACCGTAAGGCCGAAGGAAACCAGCATTTTAAAGGCGAAGACTCCCAGCTTTTCAAGGACAAGCAGGTGCTTCGGAATATACACCTTTGTAACTACCGCCCTTTTGGAGGCCACCAGCTTTACGCTGGCCTTTACGGATTTTGCAAAGAACTGCCAGCAGTTAAGGCCTATAAACACAAAGACGGGAAAATAAGGTTCACCGCTGCGGAACACCAGAATGGCAATAAAGGAATAGACCAGCATATATAAGAGCGGGTCCAAAATCCACCACACCCAGCTTAAAAAGGAGCCTGCCACCTCTGCCTTAAGCTCGGCACGGGTAGCATAGGCCACGTAGCCTTTGAACTTTTTTATGTCTGCAAAAAATTTCTTCATCAGATGTTACCTGCTTTTCAAAAAAGTAGTGTTCATATTATTATACCACTAACCGTCGCATTTTTCAAGGGTGCGAGTAGCTTTGGAAAAGGCACAACCGCAGTAGTCCTGGCGGTAGAGGTTATACTGCCTTGACAGCTCGATTGACCGCTTATACCCGTTTTTCTTTTTAAAATCGGAAAAAAGGTAGAGTACGCCGTATTCCTGTTGCAGGCCCTCCCCTATTTCGTTAAGCCAGTCGGCGTTTTTGTGAGGACTGATAGAAAGGGTTGTGGTAAACCAGTCGAAGCCCTCGGCCTTGGCCTTTTTGGCGGTATCGGTAAGGCGAAGAGCGTAACACCTTCTGCAGCGCTCTCCCCCCTCGGGCAGGGTTTCCAGCCCCCTTGCCATATCTAAAAAAGCCTGATGATTATACTCCCCTTCGGATAGCTTCACGCCCCGGGCCTCGGGAAGCTCGGTAGTGAGGCGGCGAAGCTCCTCAAGGCGGAAGGTATACTCACCTTCCGGCGAAATATTAGGATTATAAAAATAAAGAGTAATATCAAAATATCGGCTTAAATACTCCATAACGTAGCTGGAGCAGGGGGCACAGCAGACCTGAAGCAGCAGGGTTGGTTTTACCCCCTGCTTTTCTATTTGCGCTATAATACCCTCGGTGAAGAGAGAATAATTCTTTTTATCCATTTGGCTCACCTCCCCTTGATTATACTAAAGTTCACACATTATATCAAGAATGTTAATAATATATTTAACTATGTGGGATAATATTTTCATCGAGGTGATATAATTGGGTAAAATTGCGCTACTTAAAGAAAACATAAAGGCAAAAAAGGGCACCTTTGCGGTGTACGTTATACTCCGAGTGATAGTTATAGCCGCCCTGGTGCTGGCCCTTTTACGTCGGGATTTGCAGACCGCCTTTATCTGCTTGCTCTCTTTAGTTTTGTTTTTGGTGCCTACATTTTTGGAGAGGACACTTAAAATCGAACTGCCCAGCGTGCTGGAAGCCATTATTCTGCTATTCATTTTTGCAGCCGAGATATTGGGGGAAATAGGATATTTTTACGTCAGAGTCCCCCACTGGGACACCATGCTTCACACCGTAAACGGATTTTTATTTGCCGCCATCGGCTTTGCGCTGGTAGATATACTGAACGAAAATGAGAAAATAAAATTTCAGCTTTCCCCCGTTTATATGGCGGTGGTGGCCTTTTGCTTTTCAATGACCATAGGGGTGCTGTGGGAGTTTTTTGAATTTGCAAGCGATATGCTGCTTCGCACCGATATGCAGAAGGATACCGTGATAAACTCTATAGCCAGCATCGCTTTTGACCCCACCCGAACAAATAAAACCATACGGATAAGTGATATTACAAGCCTTGCAATCAACGGAGAAACCCTTGACGTGGCAGGCTACGTGGATATCGGTCTTATAGATACAATGAAGGACCTGATAGTAAATTTCATTGGAGCCATAGTTTTCAGCGTTATCGGCTTTTTTTACGTAAAAGGTCGTGGACGCGGCCGCTTCGCCAAGCATTTTATACCTGTAAAAAAGACCGACGGTTAGCCGTCGGTCTTAATTCTTAAGGTTACCTCTCCGCTGGTGAGGGTCTGGGTTGTGCCGTCGGGATGAAGGACCTTTAGTCCCCCCATATCGTCTATATCCAAAGCCACAGCATCATAGGTGACGTCGTTTTGAACATACCGCACCTTCTGTCCCAAAACCATAGAATGGGTGCGGTAATAGGCCATATAAGCCTGTTTATTACTAAAGGCGGCAAGCATTTTATCGGTTATGGCTTTTGCCAGGGTCTCGGGGGAAAGGTCGGGGCAAATGATACTGCCCGCAATACCCTCAAGCTCCTCGGGGATGACGCTATTAAGGTTTACCCCCACCCCGATAATAAGACCCAGGGCCTTGCCCGTTTCGGGGTCTGTCACCGCCTCGGCCAGAATACCGCAGACCTTTTTGCCCGATACAAAAATATCATTGACCCATTTTATTCCCGTCTTCACACCGCACAGCTCCTCAATAGCCATAGCTGTGGCAGAGGCGGCGTAGGCGGTAATCGGCACCGCATCAAAGGCCGACTGAGGAGGCAGGGCAAGAGTCATATACAGCCCACCCTCGGAGTAAAAGCTGCGTCCCCTGCGGCCACGGCCTGCCGTCTGGCGGCGGGCAATAAACAGGGCGGGAAGGGCCAGCCCCGAAAGCAGACGGCGACGAGCCTCACTGTTTGTAGAATCTATTTCATCAAAAAAATAAACCGAAGTATCTTTTAAGGACATATAAATTTTCCTATTCTTTTAATTATGATAAGTGCGGCGCCCAGCTTTAAAATATCCGGCAGAATAAAGGGGGCCACCGTTACCGCCAGCAGGGATAAAAAAGACTCTCCTCCTGCAAAAAAACTGTACCACAAGGCTCCCAGGGCATAGCATACCGAAAGACCCGACAGCATCGCCGCAAACAGGTATTTGCCCCTCGTCAGCCGCAGTACGCCCCAATATATAAAGGGCACCAGCAAAAAGGCCAGGGCATAGCCACCCGTAGGGCCAAGCAGTACCCCAAATCCTCCCCGAAATGAGGCAAAAACGGGCAGGCCCACCGCCCCCAGCAGAAGGTAGGCGGCAATACTGATAAAACTGCCCTTAAAGCCCAGCAGGCCCACCGTCAGAAAGACCCCCAGGGTCTGCAGAGTAAAGGGCACGGGTGCGGGCAGGCTTATCCAGGAGCATACCGCCAGCACCGCCGTAAAAAGGGCCGACAGGGCCAGTCCCCGAAGGCTTTTATTTATCTTCAAATATATCACCGAATTTATTTTAACATATAAAAAAAATATGTCAATAAAAAATGCTTTGGACGAGTCCAAAGCATTTTTCTTTAGTATTCTTCACTCTCGAAGGGCTCCAGGGCCTCTATATAGGCCACCGTTTCCTCAAAGGATTTGGGGACACACATTCTTCTGTATTCTGCGCCCTCAAGATACAGGTCAAGGCACTCCTCCTCAAATACAGACACGTCGGCCTCAAGCATCTCCTTTTTAAAGAGGGCAACCAGCTCTTTACCCTGCTTATTGGTAAGAAGGTAATTGCTTTCCGTTTCGGTCTTGACGGCGGCGTGAAGTCTGATGTGACCGTTTATTTTATGGCTGGCGGCGGCATCATAATCGGCTAAAAATGCATCGGTCTGCATAAGGGCCAGAAGGTCCTTTCGGAGATTTTTAGCCTTAAGCTCGCTATACCAATAGTTTCGGCGCATTTCCCTGCCGTTTTTAAGGGTATAGGTCAGCCTCATATCGTCTATATTACCCAACACCTTGGGCACCTCTTCATACTGGTAATCCTCGGTACTGCCGGGGTAGCCCTCGTTATTATTTTCTACTATTGTAGTGTGGATTTGGGTGATAAGGGCTATATCCTCGGGCTCGGTAAATTCTACGCTGTAGTGTCCAAAGGGCCTCACGCTTTTAACCGATTCTGCGGCGGGCACCTTATCCTCTGCAACCGACGCCGCAAAGCCCACCGACAGCACAATGGTTATAGTGAGGGCTACTGCGATACCGCCCTTTATAAGGGAGCCTTTAACGGTTTTAAAGGCACGGGTTGATATGGCGCCGAAGGCAACGGCGGAAAGCAGGGCGCCGGGAAGGAAGAAGAGCCAGAAATCGCCGCTCTCAAAGCCGTTTGAGGTCATTATAAGGCCTATAAGATAGCCGCCTGCCACCGAGATAAGCACCGACAAAACGGCAGGCACAAATTTAAAGGAATAGGCCTCTCCTGCGGTCTCGCTTTTTCTCACCCTGAAAAGTCTTGAGCATATCCAGAGCATTAATACCGTAAAGGCCAGCACCAGCAGAGCCGAAACTATGGTAAACCGTTCAATATTCAAAACGTTGGAGGCTTCCCAGCCCTCCGCGTGGCAGGCCAGCTTATATACGGTATAGGCAAAGGGCGTGGTATATATAAGTCCGTCGTAGGCGGCATCAAGTCCGTGGGCAGAATTTTCAAAAAAGCTTATAAATACTGCGCCAAGGGCAGGCAGAGCTGCATTTACTGCGCCTATTGCAAGTATAGTATCGAAGGCTCCGCCCCCCGTTACTACAAATATCAGCATAAAGGCGGTAAGAAAGGCCAGGAACAGCACCATTATAAGGTAGGTGGTAATAATATGGATAACGGGTAGCGGTGTCACCATCGGAAGCAGGCTCATAGCCGCCAGGCTGCCGTATGCCAGGGTCATTGTAAAAAGCCCGCCGATAAAGGCTGCTATTACTCTGGTAAAGAGCAGCTCGTTTCGGGTAAGGGGCAGGGCGTGGAACATATCTCCTGCTCTTTTGCTGAAAAGGAAACCGAAATTAGTCAGCAACAGCAAGAAGGTCAGGGCTACCGCAATAATGAATACGCCTGCGGTGATTCCGGGAAAAAAGAGAGGTAGGTCATAACGGAGATTATCCGATACGTAATCCATTCTGTCCAGCACCTCACGAAGGACGGCGCCGGGGCAGAAAACCAGAGTAAATGCGGTAACCAGCAGGGTTATGGGGGTCTGCTTTTTAAGGGTAAACCGCAGCATTTTTCTTGCGGGGTTTATTTTAACCGAGGATGTTTTTGACGTCATAGCCTTCTGCCTCCATTTCGTAAATAAATATTTCCTCCAAGGTAGGCTCGATAGCCTCCACAAAGATGGGATCAAGGTCGTTAATACGGGCTAAAATCTCCTCTTCCTCACCTCGGATTATCATCTGCATAAGGGAGCCTGTTTTTTCACACTTTAATATCTGCATACCCTCAAAGCTTATATGAGGCGGCATCTCCTTAAAGGCGGCCTGCACCTTATGTATACCGCCACGCACCGCCTCCAGCTCGTCGCTGAAGATTATATGACCCTCGTGGATAAGGGCAACGTGGTCGCACAGGTCCTCCAGCTCACGAAGGTTATGAGATGCGATTACGGCTGTCATTCCGCCGCCCTCAATACCGCTTATAAGCAGGGATTTCAGCACGTTTCGCATAACGGGGTCAAGGCCGTCGAAGGCCTCATCCAGCAGGAGGTATTTAGGTCTTGCAGCCATAGCCAGCATAAGGGCGGCCTGGCGCTGCATACCCTTGGACATATTATCAATTTTACTTGTGCGGCTAATGGGGAAAATTGTGGTAAGACGGTCAAACTCCGACCTGTCGAAGGTTGCATACATACCGCTGTAAAAATCGGCCATCTCGTTAAGATTGGCATTTTTAAAGAAATGAGGAGAGTCGGGCAGATAGAAAATCTGACCCTTTACCTCGGGGTTATTCCACACGCTGTAGCCGTCTACCGATACGGTGCCGCCGTCGGGATAATAAACCCCCGAAAATATGCGAAGCAGGGTGGATTTACCCGAGCCGTTAGAGCCAACAAGGCCGTAGATACAGCCGTCGTAAATTTCTACGTTAAGGGCGTCCAGGGCGCATTTATCCCCGAAACGCTTTACAAGGTCAACTGTTTTTATCATCTGTTATTCCTCCTTCGTATATTTCGCTGATAACCGCCTCCAGGCGGGCCCTGTCAAGACCCATTCGGCGGGCGTTTTCCACCGCCATTTTAAATTCGTCGGCGGCTGATTCCAGTATAGCGTCTGCGGCGGCAGAATCCTCTGATATAAATGAGCCCTTGCCCGACACCGAGTAGATTATTCCGTCGGCCTCCAGAATAGCGTAGGCCTTCTGCACCGTATTGGGATTAATGCCAAGCTTCAGCGCCAGAGAGCGCACGCTGGGCAGCTTATCGCCGCCTTTCAGCACCCCAAGGGTCTTAAGCCTTATAATTCCCCCTGTTATCTGGTCATAAATGGGAACACGGCTTTTATAATCAATAGTAATCACCGTATATCTCCTTTCTGTTTTATAGCCTTTCTATTATACAAGAAATTATTAAATCTGATGCCTGCATCACTTTTAAAGAAAAGGTAAGAAAGCGTTCCGCCCAAGGCGTTTAGTATAACGTCATCCACGTCACAGGAGCCTGCAAGGGTAAGCAGCTGAGCCAGCTCTATCACAGACGAGGCCGCCGCCATAAGCAGGGCAAAAGCTATTGGCGAGGGACGTTTTTCGGTAATGGTGGTAGCAAAAAAGCCAAAGGGTAAAAATGCCAGAACGTTTCCGACGAGATTTACCGCCACCCCATAAAGGGTTATCTGTCCGCCGAAAAATCTTTGCAAAAACCCGACAATGGTTTTAAAAGGATAAAGGTTTACCGAGGTCTGAAGATAATTTGTAAGGTATTCGGGGTCGGCCCGCCATATAAAGTCGCCCCCTACCCTGCCGAAATAGCTGTCCAGCAAAACGAAGCTTATCAGCATCCAGATATAAAGGACAAAGCCGAATATAAAGGTGAGCTTTAAAAGAATACGGCCTTTCTCGGGCTCCGGCTCGCAGGCCAGCAAACGGCTTCCGCAAAAGGCGCCCCCAAATATTATAAGTGAGAGCAGAAGCCTGGTTAAGGGCGGCATAGATATACCCTTACCAAATTCGGCAAACAGGTATACCCCCAGCATTACCGCCGTCAGGAGGTATATTAACAGGGCTCCCCTTGCCTTTGCCGTTTTCATCTGCATCACCCTCTTTTTGTGTTTTAACTGTACTATAACGGTTAGTACAGTTGTATAATACAACAAAACCCACACCCTGTCAATAGGGTGTGGGAATTTTTAATAATTTTGTAACAATTAAGTTTATGCGAATATAAGAAGAATTATTGCCGCTGCCAATATGACGATACCTATAACAAGCTCGGTAAAGCCAACCCTTTTGGCATATTCCTCGGTCTTTCTTCCTGCCCTGAAATCCTCTTCAAAGCCGTTAATAAGGTTATACTTTTTTCTAAAGAAAATAAAATAGCCAGACAAGGTAAAGGCCAAGCCTGTTATAACGGCAATTATTTTTAATGCCAACATATAACTGCTCCCTTGGTTTTGTTATTTTAATTATATCATACCAATAGGGTTCGGTCAACTCTGTACGGCAGGTGTTTGCTGTAGTACGGTCGGAGTACTCTCCGTCGGCACAGTTTTGACCTCGTGGGACGGGATTCGACCGTCTGCTGCGGCTGCGTCGCCGAACTTTTTTGCCTTCGGCAAAAAATGTTTGACCCCAAGCTCCTTCTCCGCCAAAACAAAAAAGCACCCTTAAGGGTGCTTTTTTGTTTTGGCGGAGAAGGAGGGATTCGAACCCTCGAACCACTTTTAATGGTTACACGATTTCCAATCGTGCGCGCTCGACCAACTACGCGACTTCTCCGTATCAGCCGAAGATTATTATACATAACATCGGCTAAAAGGTCAAGTGTTTTTTTAAATTTTTTTATCAATAAAGTGATAACCTGTTTTCTTATGTAAGTGCTGTTGTTATCTTTTTAAAAACAAGTCCTTTAATATTTGAATCACCGCTTACGACCGTCAATCTTTCACTACTGCCTTCTCTCATATAAGACATCTTCACTGTCTTATATGATAATAAAGAACAATCAAATGAAATGTTTTGTGTGGTGCTTTCGTAATCTGTAATTATATCCCCATCTCCGATAGTCGGCACATAGTATTGATTTCCATAAAATCTTTTGTCAGGAGTATTTTTTAGAAATTCATTATAAGTTGAATATTGATTTTTGAAATATGTATTGTAATGCTTTTCTGCCAACTGATATCCTGTGTATGTAACCTGACCATTAAACTCATTAGTGCCCGAATTGGAACTAATTTTAAGCACAAATACGGAAAGGTCATCGTTATTCAAGGTCTGACTGGACGAAGTCGTTATTGCTTCAAACTCTCCGCTCAAATTTGCAGGCACTATAATGGAACAAGTGGGGTCATCAGCGCCACATACTGTACAAAGTCCATTTGAAAATTTATGGCCTAAAGCATTTTTCATAGCTGAACACCGTTTACACGAGCCGCCTTTAGTACAGGAAACGCCAGAAAAATCATGTCCTAATGCAGAACCTCTTGTTAGCTTGCAGCGTGTACAAGTAGAAGGTGTTACACATGTGGCACTGGAATAGCTATGTCCCAATGCACTTATAGTTGCCGAACACCTACTACAGGTCGCACCTTTTGTGCATGTAGCTTTAGATGTATCGTGTCCTAAACTCTCTCCGGAAACATAGCCGCAATCAATGCAAGTTTTGGGTTCCGTACAAGTAGCTTTTGAAAACTTATGCCCATCTATACATCCTACCCGGGTTGAACGGAAAATGCTAATACCATCATCTTCACTCGTAAGAATATCGGCCAAATCTGCCCATGTAACAGGCTGGCAATCCAAATTCTTATTAACTCCCCATAAAGGTTGACTTTCACTACCTCTGCCAAAATATCTACCGCTCGTTCCTCTATGATATAGCCAAACACCCGTATCTGAAACATCATAAACCATCATCGTGTGAAGACTATCCCAATCCCCTTTCTTGGGTTTATATCGTGTATAATCCATTTGAACAATATCGCCAGGTTTAGCTTTTAAAAAAAGAGAGTGTAGGTTTTCTTCAGTTATATTATTTTTCCTATAAGATAATGTGTCTCCTATCTGCGTAAAATAAACCTTATTTTTATTTGTAGTCACTAGCTCCATTTTTCCGTTGTTACCATAAACAGCTTTTATTCCATACAGATTATGTTTAAAAATGTCCTGGCACAACATATCAACAAAATCATAGCAGTCACCACCTGGTTTTCCGGGCTTGTGCGTTACGGTAATATAATATTTAAGCTGTGCCTGTACACTTTTTACATTAATAACAGCATATGTACTGAAATGCGACAACGTAGCCGTTATCGTTCTTGAAGACTCATCTATTTCTGACTGAATATATTCAATTTGCCCATCATCTGCTATATACACAACATTCGTCATATATATGTTGAATTCTTGGGGAATTTCAAATTGTGCCTCTATCTTTCCAATAGGTTGCACAGTAACATTATCTTCCCGTGCGCTTATATCGTATACTACAAATTTCTCTGAAATATCAGAAAGACTTTTTGCAGCAACATCATACAACCTTCCCTCAAGGACGTATTCTACATTCACTTTTGTATTTTTAGAAAAAGAGCCTTTTGCTCCTTTTATTTCTACCGTATCCGTTTCAGCATATGTAATTTGTTCTATATCTTCATTTGACTGGCTATCAGAAGACGGTGTTTGCGCCGCATTACCCTGTGTACAACTCACAAGCATTATTACGTTCAGTAGAATGAGGGCGATTGCTATAATTTTTTTCATATTACTTTCTCCCTTGTTATCCCCTTTTGTTAATTCCAATTAGGTGTTTTTTATAAACCTTAATAAGGTCGTTTATTTTTTCCTGCATCATATCACGGAGTCTTTCGGGGGCTACCACCTCAATATCCCCGCCGAACTGCATCAGCCAGCCCACCAGGCCTTCGCTGAGCATACCCTTGGTACGGAAGCTGAATCGGCCGTTTTCACTGCCGATAATATGTATCCTATCGGTAAAGCGGTCGATAACCTGGTCGAGGATTGTTTCACTGCAATTAAGCTCCATTTCAACCATATCGCCGCCGAACATATTAAAGGCTCGGCCTGCGTAGTCGGCGGTATCGAAGGTTTCCTTATAATCGCTGACCTGACTGAAATGACGATAAGGCTCCTCGGTCATAGTAACCGATTTCATTCTATCCAGCCGCAGGTGCATAAGGTTATCATACTTTTCGTTATTGCACACCAGATAATAGTGGTCGTCCATCCAGATAAGGGCGTAGGGGCTTACCTTATGCTCCCTCTCCCGAAGGGCCATACTGCGGCCGTCCAGCCTGCGGGTGCGGTATTTAAGGGTGACCTTTTTCTTTTGCTCTATGGCGTGGCGCAGGGTATAAATGCTTAAATATATTTCCTCGTTATCACATTTACGGCTATAGTCGATATAAATACTGTCCTGCCTGGCCCTGGCCTGGGGCGCCGACATCATATCCTCCAGCTTGCCTACCAGCTCACGGGTCTTTTTAGGGGTTATAAAGCCTGCCGCCTGCACCGCATCGGTAAGCAGATAAATCTCGGGCAGTTCCAGC
This sequence comes from Clostridia bacterium, assembly GCA_017623235.1. Taxonomy (GTDB): domain Bacteria; phylum Bacillota; class Clostridia; order Oscillospirales; family Acutalibacteraceae; genus SFWF01. The sequence continues at coordinate 18,572 of JAGAPN010000003.1, forward strand.
TCACGGGAGGCCAGGAAAAAACCGTTTTTCGGGGTGCGGGTCTTAATAATATCGTAGCCGTAAAATATAAGATTTTCTATATCGTCGTAAATCGCCTTGCGCTCGGCCTTAATATTATAATCGGCCAGATATCCGCATATTTCCGAGGCGTTAAGAGGATGCTCCTCATCGGAATATTTACGAAGTATATCTACAATATAAAGTATTTTCAGCTTTCCGCCGATTCTTGCTTCCACCGTGTCACCTCATTTAAAAATTCATCATATCCGTAAAGGGAATTTATAACCTCCAGCAGGGCATTTGCGCTTAAGAAATCGGGTAGTCCCAAAAAGGAACAAAGGTCGGCCCGCCTTTCGGCCGAGTCCTCCCATCCTGAAAGGCCCAGATTAAAAAGGTGGGTCTTTGTAACGACAGGTCCTGTTTTTGATACCTCCTGCCCCGTAATCCCTGCCCTATTGAGGGCAGAAATTATAATGCCGTCGTCGGTGCCCTCTACCCCGAGGACACCCTCTGCCGAGGGGAAGGTTTTCCGTTTTTCTTTACCCTTTATTTGGGGGAGGTAGACGTTAACCACCTCGGCCTTGGGGACGATATTTTTAATATGATTTCTTATAAGCTGACCCGCTTTGTCGGAATCGGTCATAACGATAAGACCGTTTTTATCCCCCAAAATGCGAATAAGCTCTCTCTTTTCCTTGTCCTTAAAAATACGGAAGCCCTCGGTAGTAATTATAGTTGCGTCTATAATATTGGCGAGGCGAATTTTATCGTACTTACCCTCTACTATAATGGTCTGCTTCAGCTTAATCAAGGGCCTCACCCGTTTTCATAATATAAATAATACGAACGATAAGCTTTTCCAGAATGAGCCTCTCCCCACCGCCAAAGCTTTTCAGCTCGCCTTCGGCCTTTATAAGGGCGTCAAAGGCCAGGTCAAGCTTTTTGGCGTCGAATTTTTTAAGGTTAGTCTGGGCGCGCCTGAGCAGAAACTCCCTTTTACCGTATTTAAAGGGGCCCGCAATATCCTCGGGGCGTTTGCCCACCGCCTTAGCGGCCAGTACACGGAACATATCAATAAGCGAGGAGGCAATATTATAAAATATGAGATAGGGCTCAACGTTGGCGAAGAACAGCTCGTCAAGAAACTTCAGAGCGGCGGCAGAATCCCCTGCCATTATCTTGGCCGACAGGTCGTTTACCGAGGCCTCTATAGATTTGACGCAGACCTTGTCTACCGTTTCCCTGGTTATATCTCCTCCGTCGACAAAAAAGCAAAGCTTTTCAATCTCGCCCGACAGGGTGCTGACGTCTGCCGAGCATACCTCCACCATATAGGTTGCGACATTGGGGGACATATTACAGCCCCTCTTTTTAGCAGAAGCCACCAACCAACGGGCCAGCTCGCCCGAGGTTTTATGGTCGGTCCTTACCAAGGCACCCCCCGCCTTTTCGGCGGCGGCCACAAGCTTTTTAAAGCGGTCGGACTTTTTAAAATCAATCTCTGTGTTACCGAAATAAATCACAAAAACCGAGGTATCAACAGGGTCACCTGCCAGCTCAAGAAGGTTTTCGAAATCGCTTTTATCGGTATCGTTAATATCGTAATCAACCAAAACGACGCATTTTTTATCAGCCATAATGGGAAAACCGTTAAGCTCATCATAAACCTGTTGAAGCTCTACGTTATGGGCAAACCGTATAAGGTTCATATCGTCACCCGGCTCCACCGTGGCGGCGATTATGCGGTCGAGGGCCTGTTTTTTAAGGTAAACGTCCTCGCCCGCAATTATATAAACAGGCAGGGTAACGCCTGTTTCCAATGAAGATTTTAAGGCTCTGTCATCCAGCACGGCCCACGCCCTCCTTTACTTTGCAAAAGTACCATACTATGAGTATAAACGCTATTGATATGAAAAAGCAATAAATATTTTTATTCCCTTCAATTTCTATAAGGGTGATACTGCTTCGGCCAAAGAATTCAACCACCGAAACAAAGGCCTCCGTCAGTCTTTCAAAGAGCAGTATGAAGGGAAAACTGAAGAATCCTCCCACCAGTGGGATACAGTATATAAGCACGCCCAGAACGCCAAGAATCAGAGCGGCAGAAACCAAAATATCCACCGCGAGGTTGGTAATGGGTGCGATAAGAGAAACACAGCCGAAAACCGTGGCTACTATAGGCAGGGTGCAAATGCCTGCGCAAACCGAGGCGCATATTACACCGAACAGATATACCACCGCCACCCTTAAAGGCTTTCGCAGCCTGTAAAAGGGTATCTTATCCGATATAAGTCTTGCGGTCCAAACTACCGCAAAGGTGGCCGAGGCCGAAAGCAGAAAAGCCACGTTATAGGCCAGCATCGGGAATATAGCGCAAAGCAGAGCCGTGGCCAGACCCAGGGAATTAAGCCCGTCGGCATTACGGAAAATAAGCCTGCCTATGAGGTAAATCACGTAGGAAAGGCCTGCTCTTAAAATAGAAATATGGAAGGTTGAGGCCATAATAATAAACACCGTCATTACCGCTGATATTACGGTAATGGTTCTGCCGCTGAGGCCTCCCCTTTCCAGCAGTATCAGCATAGCGCCGCAAATAATACTCAGGTGCATACCCGACACTACAAGAATATGGCTGACCCCTGCATTTCTGACCGCCCCCTCAAGGCTGTCGGGCAGGCCGCTCTTATCACCGATAAGCAGGGCCTTCATAACCCCTGTGTTTTCCGTGATACCAATGCTTTCCAAGGCCTCTGCTATTTTACTGCGAAGGGACTCTGCCAGAGAATATATGGTGACCCTGCTTTGGGGTACTCCGCTGATGCCTTTGGCGGTAGCAAAAAGATAAACTCCCTCGGAGCCGTAGCTCTCGGCACCGCTGCCGCCGTCCTCAAATTCGGCCGCAAGGTTTACCTCTTCTCCGGGTGAGAGATAGATGTCGGCGGGCAGATTAATTCTAACCCTCATACCCACTATTTCTTTGTCAGATGAGGCCTTTATTTTGGCCAGATACCTGTGATATAAAGGTGATTCGTGGTCGGTTTCCTCCACTACTACAGCTATGTTGGCGGCCGTACCCACCCTTTCTCGGGCAAGCTCACACCTCGAGCCACCAAATATAAAGCTTGCCGCTACAGCCAGCGCCACAAGGCCTGTGGGGATACATCCCCACAGGCTCTTTTTATTTCGTACAAGCACTATAAGCACCGCCAGGGTCACGGCAAGCACTGATATTACGGCCAGAAAGACAGAGTCCCTTAAAATAAATGAGCCTGCAAGGGCTGCCAGGCCGATATAAGCGTATGGTCTGTTCATAAAACAAATATATCCCCGTAGAAAAGGAGTTGCAGTTAGGGATAAACCGATTTCGTCCCTAACAGCAGCTCCCGAACGGGGATAATTTTTTACTTAAAGAAAAGAGGAAGCTTTTCCAGGAATATTATATCTGTGCGGTCGGCGGCGTCGCCCTCGGCAAGAACGGCGCAGGCTGCCGCTTCAATACCACCGCTTGTATCCACCAGCTGACGGACAGCGGCAAGCGATTCTCCCGTAGAGATAACGTCATCTACAATAAGCACCCTTTTACCCTTGATGAGAGCTACCTCATCCTCACCGAGATAGAGGGTCTGCTCCTTTTGTGTGGTAATTGAACGAACGGTTACCGACACGGGGTTACCCATATAAACCTTAACGCCCTTTCTGGCTACTACGTAGGGCTTACCCGACTGACGGGACATTTCATAGGCCAGAGGAATACTTTTTGCCTCGGGGGTAAGTATGTAATCAAACTCGGGGCATTTTTTAAGCAGCTCCTTTGCGGCGGCAACAGTAATTTCGGTATCGCCGAAAAGAATGAAGGCCGCAATATCGAGGCTATCGGATACGGGAAATTTTTTAAGGCTTCTCTGGAGCCCTGCAATTTTCATATTATAAAATTCAGACATAATATTTTACCTTCTTTGCGGCGCGTCGAGGACGTCGCGCCCTACATTTTTAAACAAGTTTTAACCGGGAGGCCACTGGAGATTTCTTCTGGCCAGTAAATGGAAATGAATGTGACCCACCGTCTGACCGCCGTCCTCACCGCAGTTATTTACCACGCGAAAGCCCTTTTCCAGGTTTTCCTGCTTTGCGATTTTTGCCACAGCCTCATAAATTTTAGCAATAAGGTGGCTGTTATCAGCGGTTATCTCTGCGGCGGAGGCAATATGCTCCTTGGGTACCACAATGGCGTGAAAAGGAGCCTGGGGGTCTATATCCGCAAAGGCATAGACCCATTCATCCTCATATATTTTTGTGGAGGGGATATCCCCTGCTATTATCTTACAGAATAAGCAATCCATATTATTCTCCAATCATAGAGGCGATAATATCACGGGCGGCAGCTACGGCCTCGGCAGCCTTGGCAATATCCTTGCCGCCTGCCATTGCGCTGTCGGGCTTTCCGCCACCGTTACCGCCTGCAAGCTTTGCAACCTCACGCACGATGTTGCCTGCATTTGCACCCTTTGAAATAGCATCCTTACCTGCGGCGGCGCAGAAGGTAAGCTTTTCACCGTTAACAGCGGCAAAGAGGCAAACGGCGGCAGGGTTGTCCCCCTTAACCCGGTCGCACATAGAGCGCAGCTCGTTGGGGCTCATACCATCCATCTGAGCGGTAATTATCTTAACGCCGTTTTTATCGTAGGCGTTATTCAGCATATCGGTAATTTTGCTGCCTGCCAGCTTAGCCTCTAAGGCTTCAACCTTTTTGGCGGTTTCCTTAAGCTCATCGGAAACCTGGCGGGCCTTGGCGGCAATATCCATAACGTTGGTGCTCTTAAGAGCGGCGGCAGTATCAACTACGGTAGCCTTGTATTTATTCAGCAATCCTAAAACGTTGGCGCCTGTTACAGCCTCAATACGGCGCACGCCTGCGGCAACCGAGGACTCGGAAACTATCTTGAAAAGGCCAATTTTTGCAGAGTTATCAACGTGGGTACCGCCACAGAACTCGATAGAGAAATCATCGGCGGCAACTACACGAACACGCTCCCCGTACTTTTCGCCGAAGAGGGCCATTGCGCCAAGCTTTTTAGCCTCTTCTATAGGCATTTCCTCATTCATAACGGTGATACCGTCAAGTATCTTTTCGTTAACCAATGCCTCAACCTTTGCGGTTTCCTCATCGGTAAGGGCCGAGAAATGGGTAAAGTCGAAGCGAACAACCTCATCATTTACCAGCTGGCCTGCCTGCTCAACGTGGGTGCCAAGCACCGAGCGAAGGGCGGCCTGCAGCAGATGGGCGGCAGTGTGGTTTCTGCGGATGGCGCTTCTGCGAGCCGTATCAATGGTGGCGGTAACGGTATCACCCACCGATACTGCCCCCGACTCAACCTCTACCATATGGGTAAAGATGTCGTTAGCCTTGGTGGTGTTGGTAACCGTCATATTGCAGGTGGCGGAGGTAATAACACCTGTATCGCCTACCTGACCGCCGCCTTCACCGTAGAAAGGAGTTTTATCAAGAACGATAATTGCCTTTGCGCCCTCGGCAGCCATATCACAAAGCTCGCCGTCAACTACAATGGCAACCACCTTGGCGGTGGCGGTGTTGTCGGCATAGCCGACAAATTCGGTTTTATCTACGCCCTCGAAGGAAATTCCGTCGCTCTTCCAGCTCTCTCCGTCGGAGGCCTTTCTGCCGTCACGGGCACGCTGGCGCTGCTCCTCCATAAGGGCTCTGAACTTATCCTCATCCACCGTCATACCCTTTTCAGCAAGTATGTCAACGGTAAGGTCAAAGGGGAAGCCGTAGGTATCATAAAGCTTAAAGGCATCCTCACCCGAAAGCTGTCCGCCCTCCTTGGTAAGCTCCTCAAGCATAGAAAGACCCGTATCAATGGTTTTGGCAAAGGCCTTTTCCTCGTTGGAGATAACCTTTAAGATAAACTCCTTGCGGTCAACTAATTCGGGATAAGCGTTTTTATTTTCTTCAATTACCACCTCGACCATATCGGGCAGGAAGGCACGGGTAATGCCCAGCAGTCTGCCGTGACGGGCGGCTCTTCTGATAAGGCGGCGTAGCACGTAGCCTCTACCCTCGTTGGAGGGAACAACGCCGTCGCAAATCATAAAGGTGGCGCTTCTTGCGTGGTCGGTAATAGCACGGATAGAAATATCGTTATTCTTGTCTGCGCCGTAGGTCTTGCCCGAGATGGCGCAAACGGTATCAAGAATCTTGCGAACGGTATCTACCTCGAACATATTGTCAACGCCCTGCATTA
>JAGAPN010000036.1 GCA_017623235.1 Clostridia bacterium
ACCCTCGGCGGCCGTTAGCCGTTATCCTGCCCTGCGATGCCCGGACTTTCCTCAGACGGTCGGGTAACCCCGCCGCCCGCAGCCGTCCAACCGACTGAGCAAGGCCATTTTACCATAAACCGCTAAAAAAAACAATAAAATCTTTTAAAAGCAGGGCAGAGGTGGTATAATAGGAAAGGTGATTTTATGAAATTTTATGATATGCCCTACAGCCGCCCCGATATCGAGGCGCTTCAGGATAAGCTTAAAAAATTACAGGAAAAAATTCAGCAGGCGTCAGAGGTAGAGGAGATTATTGCCGCTTATGATGAGGTCTGCGCATTAAGTGAGGAATATTCTACCCTGGGGTCACTGGCCTACGTTCGCCACACCATTAACACCGAGGATGAGTTTTACGATAAGGAAAACGATTTCTTTGATGAAGTGGGCCCCTCTGTGGCCGATGCCTTCCAAGGGGTCAGCAGGGCTATGCTGGCCTCCCCGAGAAGGGCCGAGCTTGAGGCCCATTACGGCAGCCTGCTTTTTCTTAATACCGAAATTTCCGTCAGGTGCTTTTCATCTGAAATTATCGACCTTGCCGCCGAGGAAAACCGCCTGCAGTCGGAGTATCAGAAGCTGATTGCCTCTGCCACCATTGAATGGGAGGGGGAGCAAATACCTCTGCCGATGCTGGGCCGCCATAAGCAGTCGGCCGACAGGCAGATAAGACAAAGGGCCTTTTTAAAGGATGCCGAGTTTTTCGACTCTAAAAGGGAGGAGCTGGACAGCCTTTACGACCGTCTTATAAAGCTCCGCAACCGCCAGGCCAGGATGCTGGGCTACGAAAACTTTGTTAAAATGGGCTACGACCGCCTGGGTCGTAACTGCTACGGCCCCGAAAAGGTGGCCGCCTTCAGAGAGCAGATAAAGGAGCATATCGTGCCTTTAGTTTCAAGGCTTAAGGAGGCCCAGAGGGAGCGTATAGGGGTGGAAGCCCTTCACCTTTACGACGATACCGTTATGTTTAAGGAGGGCAACGTGACCCCCAAGGGCAGCTCGGATGAGCTGCTGGCCGCCGCCATAGATATGTATAAGGCTATGAGCGGGGAAACCGCCGAATTTATAGAGTTTATGCAGGAGAACGGCCTTTACGACCTGCTTTCCAAGTCGGGCAAGGCTCCCGGGGGCTACTGTACCGAGTTTGCCGCCTATAAGGCTCCCTTTATCTTCTCAAACTTTAACGGCACCTCGGGGGACGTGGACGTTCTTACCCACGAGGCAGGCCACGCCTTTGCCTACTACACCGCCGCCAGGCAGGGCATTATACCCGACTATATTTCCCCCACCATTGAGGCCTGCGAGGTACACTCTATGTCTATGGAGTTTTTGACCGCACCCTGGCACAAGGCCTTTTTCGGGGAGGATACCGACAGGTATGAATACTACCACGCCGCCGACGCCCTTAATTTTATTCCCTATGGCTGTATGGTGGATGAGTTCCAGCATATTATGTATGAAAACGAGGACCTTACCCCCGATGAGCGTAACAAGGTCTGGCTGGAGCTGGAGGCCAAATACCGCCCCCATTTAGAGCTTTCCGACCTTCCCTTTTACAGCAGGGGAGGCGGCTGGCAAAGACAGCTGCATATCTATCTTTATCCCCTTTATTATATTGATTACTGTATGGCCCAGACGGTGGCCTTCCAGTTTTATGCCGAATCTCTGAAAAATTGGGATGCCGCCTTTAAAAAATATCTGGCCTTTGTAAAGGGGGCAGGCACCAAAACCTTTGAGGAGCTGGTAAAGGGTGCAGGTATGCCCCTGCCCTATGAGGCCAACTGCCTTAAGACAACCGCCGAAATAATAGCAGAAAAGCTTTTATAAAAATAAAAACTCATTCATCTACTGATGAATGAGTTTTGTTATTATCAGACACAAGCCGTAAATCACGGGCTGGTGAATAAGATAAACTATAAGGGAATGGCGGCCCAAAAAGGCCAGGGGAGGAAGCTTGCCACCCTGCATAATTTTCTGTGCCCACTCCTTTTGGCCTATAAGACGGTAGAGGAAATATCCGCACAAAAAGAGAAACAGCCAGGGGAGGAGGGAGAAATAATCGGTAGAGAAAAAGCCCCTTGGCGGCAGACCGAAAAAGGCGGTAAAGGTGTTGGCGTAAAGAAAATCGGGCAGGTCTATAAGCTTTAAGGAGAAAAGACCTAAATATCCGTCGTTTATACCACGGGTCAGGGCGAAAAGCAAAAAGCTAAAGGCAAGCCCTAAAGCGGCGGGTGTTTTTTCTAAAAGCTTGCGGGCAAGGCCGCAGATTATCATAGCGCTGCCCAGCAGGGTAAGTATGCCGCAGATTATAATGGAGGAGGGCATAAAAATTGCCGTAACCGCCGATACCAGGGCGCCGCCGCCGAAAACTATAAGACCGCGCTTTACGGGGTGTCGGCTCAGCCCCAGGCAAAAGCCCGAAAGCAATATAAATGTCCAGCAAATGCTCTGCTGCCAGAAGCGGCCTATGGGAGCGTTAAACCAGCTCCAGCCCGATAACCCCCTGCCGCCGAAAAGATAAACAACATCCCAGGTGGCGTGGTAGACCATCATACTTATAAGGGTCGTGCCCCTTATGCTGTCAAGCAGGTGCAGACGGCCTTTTTTCTCCCCCATCACAGCAGGTAAAGCCCCGATTCCAGGGAGGCTATTTCATATTTATTGATAAACTTATAATCGTAAACAGGCTCGGTAAATTCAAAATAAGGCTCGGTAAGGTAGGAGCTTGTGTCCAGCTTGCAAATAGAGCAGGAGCCTGTGTTGCAGACAAAAAGCTTACTGCCTGCAGGGAAAAGACCTTCAGCCTCGGTAAAGGGGGAATTGGTGCCGCCTATGCGAAGCTCCTCACGCAGGGTGCGGAGGTTGTAACGGATAAGCACGTTGCATTTGGGGTAGGATACCCAAAGGGTATCGCCGATAACGGCAATACCGCCGGGAGCGGTGTTTTGGTAGAGCATTTTGCCCTCCCACAGCTCGGTACCGCCTGCCCCGTAAAGGGTGGCGGAGCCGTCCCTTTCTACAACAAAGGTCTGTCCGTCTTCCATAAGGATAGAGAAGCAGGTAAGGTAGTTTTTTATTTTGCCGATAAAATGCTTGTAATCGGCCCCGAATTTAGTAAGCATAAATATGCTTTTTGTAACGCTGGAGATTTTTCCCGTATCAAAGGAAATCATTTTAAAGCCGATTTTGTACTGTTCCTCCTGCTGCTCAATGCAGTATGCGTACATAATGCCGTCGGGCAGCGCCAGGAGAGAGAGGGCCTTATGATTTGTTAATCTGTCCATATTCTTCCTACTTTATAGTTTAATAATACCTTTATCAACCATACTTTGGGCGCCAAGCAATACTCCTGCCTGGCCGCTGGCAAAGTTAAGACCGCCCTGCAGCCATGCGGCATAGGGCTCACGAAGGGGGGCGTCGGCCGAAAGCTCGATAGAGGCGCCCAGGGTGAAGGCGCCTGCCGCCATAATTACCCGGTCATCGTAGCCCGGCATATCCCAGGGCTCGGGGGTTACAAAGGAATCCACGGGGGCGCCCTTTTGCATACCCTGGCAGAAGGCTATAAGGGCCTCGGGGGTGCGAAGGAGAACGCTTTCGATAATATCGGCCCGCTTGGCATCGTATTTGGGGGTAGATTCATAGCCCAAAAGCTCAAACAAGGCCCCGGCATAAGCGGCGGTTTTGAGGGCCTCTCCCACCGTGTGGGGGGCGGCAAAAAGACCCATATAAAGCTCACGGTTATGGCCCAGGGAGGCCCCGACCTCCCGGCCCACACCGGGAGCGGTGAGGCGGTAGCCGCAAAGCTCAACCAGGTCCTTACGGCCTGCAATATATCCTCCTGTGGGGGCAATTCCTCCGCCCGGATTTTTTATAAGGGAGCCTGCTATAAGGTCGGCCCCTACGCTTAACGGCTCTACCGTGTCCACAAACTCGCCGTAGCAGTTATCCACTAAAATGAGGGTATCGGGGGATACCTCACGAACCGCCCTGCACAGCTCACCGATTTTATCAATAGTCAGGCTGGGACGCAGGGAATACCCACGGGAGCGCTGTATGTAGGCCACCTTGTACTTTTTCTGTGCCAGACGGGTTTTTATCTCCTTTATATCGGGCTCACCCTTGTCGTCCAGCTCGACCTGCTCGTAATTTATGCCGAAATCGGCCAGAGAACCCTCGGTAGGGGTATCAATTCCCAGCACACCTATAAGGGTGTCGTAGGGGCGGCCTGTAAGGCAAAGCATAGTATCCCCGGGGCGCAGCACGCCGAAAAGCATTACGGTCAAGGTATGGGTGCCCGATACGAAATTGTGGCGGATAAGACTATCCTCGGCCCCAACCGCCTGGGCAAACACCTGCTCCAAGGTGTCACGGCCACGGTCACCGTAGCCATAACCTGTAGATAAGCCTAAATGGGATTCACTAACCCCGTTATCAATAAATGCCGCCAGCATCTTGTGCTGGTTGTGCATAGAAATGCGGTCTATTTCACTGAAGGCCTCTTTACATAGCTCACGGGCCTTTTTATCGTATTCGAGCAGGGTAGGGTGGATGTTAAAAAATTCTTTCACTTTAATTTTCCTTTGCTATAACGGCGGTGCCCTTAGGGGCAAAGCCGTTTTTTATGTAAAAATCTTTGGCAGAGTCACCTGCGCAGGCATAAACCTCGTATAAAATACTGCCGCACAGGCGGTTTAAAATATCACTGCCCAGTCCCTCTCCTCTGTGGTCGGGGGCCACCGAAATGCCGTTTATAATGCCGCCTCCCTCGTACAGGAAGGCAAGACCGCCGCCGTTCTCCTCGGCTATGGCGGCTGCGGCGCCGTGGCGAAGCCTATGGGAAATATCGGGGGCAAAATCCTCGTAATCGGGCAGGGCTATATTCCCGTCGGACCCAAGGGAAAGGGCGGCGTAAAGCCGAGACGTATCGGGGGCAGGAAGGGGAGAGGGCTCAAGGGAGGCCCTCCTGTATAGCACGTTAAAGCGGCTGACGATATTAAGACCCAGGGCCCGGGCGGTGTCCTCTTCGGTGAAAATTTCCGAGTAGCCGATAACCTTTAAAAAGCTTTTAAGCTCTTCTATATGCATACCGTTGGAGCAGAGGTAAAGCCTGCCGCCGCATCGGGAGATAAGGGCGCAATAGCCCTCCTCGTCGGTCTGTACCCAGAAATCCTCCTCCAGAGGGGTACCCCCAAAGGCGGATTTAAGACTTAAAATGTATGCCGCCGATACCTTTTTGGCCAGGCTGTAGGGTAAAAATTTTGTAAGGGTAATCACTTTATATCACCACGGCAAAGTGCGTCCAGCATATATTTTGCCAGGGGCAGCATAGCCTCAAAATCCCTCATATCGGCAAGGCAGCAGGGGGAGTGAATATATCTGCAGGGCAGGGAGATGCCCAGGGTTTCCACACCGCCTTTAGATAAGGCAAAGCCACGGGAATTGTTGCCTCCCGAAACGTACTGCTTGGTCTGGCAGGTAAGGCCGGAGGAAATTGCGGCATCATAAAGCTTTTTGGTATAAAGGTTGCCGTTGTCCATAAAGGAGAGGGCGGGACCCTCGCCCAGGCGGCAGACGGTTTTATCCTCGGGGGCACCCTCCAGGTCGGCGGCGGTGGTGGCCTCCAGCAGGATGGCCGCATCGGGCTCTACCGCAAATGCGGCGGTGGCGGCGCCACGGGTGCCAACCTCCTCCTGCACCGTAAAGGTGACGTAGTAATCGTACTCGGCCTCGGCCTTCAGCAGGGTAATCAGCACCGCAACCCCTGCACGGTCGTCAATGGCGCGACCACGCAAACGGTCCCCCATAATGGTGGGGGTGCTGTCAAATACGGCGGTATCACCGAGGCGGATAAGGGCCTCGGCCTCGGTCTTGTCGGCGGCGCCGACGTCTATATAAAGGTTGTCCTTATCGGGGAACTTTTTACGCTCTTCGGGGGTGGAAAGGTGGACGGGCTTCATACCCACAACACCACGAACTCCGTTTTCAAAGGTGACCCCACGGGCCAGCATAACGGCGGCCTCTATGCCGCCGACGGTGACAAATTTTACAAAGCCGTCGCCTGTGATGGAGGTGGCGATGATGCCAACCTCGTCCATGTGGGCGTCCAGCACCACCCTGCGAGCGGCAGGCTTTTTGCCCTTTTTATGGCAGATGATATTACCGTTTGCATCTACCTTCGCATCACAAAAGCCGTCAATCTCTTTTAAAATAAAGTCGGCCAGCCTTTCCTCTCTTCCCGATACGGCAGGAATGGCGCAAAGCCTTTTCAGCAGCTCTCTCATAGTGCGCCTCCTTTAAGAATATAGGCCTCCAATATATCGCAAACAGCGGCAATATCGGCCATATCTACCACCTCGGCGGGGGTGTGCATATTGCGAAGAGGAATGGATATAAGACCGCAGGGAACACCCGACCCCGATATGGTAATAACGTCGGCATCGGTGCCTGTTTTTCCTCCCATAACCTCAAGCTGGTGGGGGATGTTGTTCTCTTTTGCAATATCGGTGAGCAGGTCGGAAATTTTACGGTTTAAGATGGGGGAAATGCCTATCATAGCGCCGCCGCCCAATTTTCCGCACTTGGTAGAGGGAATGTCGGGGCCGTCGGCAAAGCTGACGTCGATGGCCACCGCCTCGTCGGGGGAAAGGGCAAAGGTGGCGGTAACGGCCCCTCTGGTGCCCAGCTCCTCCTGCTCGGCAAGGCAGAGAATGAGATTTACGGGCAGGTCTTTATCATACAGGCGGCTTGCCAGCTCAACAAGACAGGCCACAGCCGCGCGGTCGTCCAGGGATTTTCCGCAGACCCTGCCGCCCGAAAGTAGGGTAAAGTCCTTTTCATAGCTTATAAGGTCCCCGGGTGAGGCAAGCTCCCTGACCTCCGTACCAAGCCCCGTATCAAGGAGGATGTCGGTGGTAGCCTTTACCTCCTCTTCACCTTTCAGGTGGGGAGGATTGGAGGCAAAAACAGCAGGCAGTTCGGTCTTGCCGTGAATAACCACGGGGGTGGCAGGCAAAATGCGGGGGTCGTTGCCGCCAACGGGGGCAACCTTTACAAAGCCGCTGTCAAAAACGTGGGTGACGATAAAACCCACCTCGTCGATATGGGCGTCCAGCATAAGGGTCTTCTTCTGACCCTTATCTATTTTGGCTATAAGGCCCGTCTGACCGAAATCGGAAACCTCGGCGTAGGGGGTAAGCAGACGGCGGGCCGCCTCGGTGGCACCCTTAAGGTGACCGAGGGTTACCGCATTTGAAAGCTCTTTTAAAATCTTTTCTATCATTAAAGCGCCATAACCTTTTCTTTGAAGAATCTGCCTCTTGCGGCAAAGTTGGGGAATGCATCGAAGGATGCGCAGGCAGGGGAGAGGGTGACGATATCACCTGCAACCGCCCTGCTGTGGGCCAGGTCTATAGATTCATCCAGGTTGTTGGTGTGGATGATTTCGGGACAGCCCTCACGGTAGTTGGGGTCGGCCTTTACTGCCGCCTCAATAGCCTCGGCGGTGGGGCCGCAGAGCAATAACAGCTTTACCTTATCTACCACGTAGGGCGCCATAGGCTCAAAGGGGATGTGCTTATCGTAGCCGCCTGCCAGCAGAATAACCTTACTGTCAAAGGCCTTAAGGCCTGCAATAGTTCTGGTGGGGCTGGATGCGATGGAGTCGTTATAATACTTAACCCCGTCAAGCTCTCTTACAAACTCAATACGATGCTCAACACCTGTGAATTCCTTGGCCACCTTACGGATATTCTCTGCGCTGACAAAGCCCCATACTGCGGCGATGGCGGTGAGATAATTTTCCACGTTGTGGTCACCCAAAATTGTAATATCCTTCTTATTCATAATTGGGGCGTCAATGCCGCGATAGGACATATGCAGATTGCCCTTTTCGTCCAGCCAGGCGCCGTTTTTAACCCTGCGCTCCATAGAAAAGCCCAGGGACTGTCCACGGACAAAATCCCTAAAGCCTGCGGTGATTTCATTATCCAGGTTAAGTACGGTGCGGGAGAAGGCGTTCTGGTGAAGAATAATATTTTTCTTGGCCTCAACGTACTCGTCCATATCCTTATGAACGTCCAGATGGTTGGGGGCTACGTTGGTAACCACCGCCACGTCGGGGCTCTTTCTCATAGAAATCAGCTGGAAGGAGGAAAGCTCAACCACGACAAAGTCCTCGGGCTTTATGTCGTCGATAATGGGCAGCAGGGGATTGCCGATGTTGCCGCCGATGTGGACGGTTTTGCCCTGGGCCTTCAGCATTTCGGCAATAAGGGTGGTGGTAGTGGTCTTGCCGTCGGAGCCTGTTATCGCAAAAATGGTTGCGGGGCAAAGGTCAAAGAAAACCTCCATCTCGCTGGTAACGGCGATACCCTTTTTACGGGCGGCAGTAAGCTCGGGCAGATAGAAGCTCATACCTGGGGTACGGAAGATAATATCCACCTCTAAATTATCAAGGTAGCCTGCCCCCAGCCTAAGCTCGGCGCCTGCCTCCTCAAGACGGTCGGCCAGCTCACCGATTTGGGCCCTGTCCCTGCGGTCGCAGGCATAAACACGGGCGCCCTTTTCAAGAAAGCTTAAAATAAGGGGGGTGTTGCTGACACCAATACCGCACATAGCTATTTTTTTAGATGAAATGTTGTTCCAGAACTGTCTGACGTCCAAAACAATTCCTCCTTAACATATAATTTTGGATATATTTATTTTATTATACTTATATTCTTCGCGAATATCAACCAAATTTATAGAAGTTAAGAAATTTTTTATATATATTAAAAAAAACCGCTAAAAATAAATTTTTATCATTGAAAAATGTCGTTGAATGTAATATAATAAATTTGTGTTTCAATTTAGCAAATTTTAGGGGGACAAGCCTGTGAAAATGCTTGAAGAGCGTATACTTAAGGACGGCATTGTGGCCCAGGGCGACGTGCTTAAGGTTTCGGGCTTTGTCAATCACCTTATTGACGTTGAACTTATGGACGAATGCGGTAAAGAGCTGCGCCGTCTTTACGCCAATGAGCAAATAGATAAAATACTCACCATAGAGGCCTCGGGCATCGGTATTGCCTGCCTGGTTGCCCGCCATTTCGGTGTGCCCGTGCTTTTTGCCAAGAAGGCCAGAAGCTCCAATATTTCAAACAGTGTTTATACTGCCAAGGTGGCCTCCTTTACCCACGGTAACGTTTCGGACATTATCGTTTCCAAGGACTATTTAAATAAGGGTGACAGGGTACTTATTATTGACGATTTCCTGGCTAACGGCTGCGCCCTTATGGGACTTAGAGAGCTTTGCCGTCAGGCCAAGGCCCAGATTGTAGGTGCGGGTATCATTATCGAGAAGGAATACCAGGGCGGCGGCAACAAGCTCCGTGCCGAGGGTATGCGTATCGAGTCCCTGGCCAAAATCAAATCAATGTCGGTGGAAGAGGGCATTGAATTCTGTTAGGTTGTAAAGCCCAAAGGGCTTTCAATATAGTAAAAAAAGATTTTACTCAGGAGGAAAAGAAAATGAAAAAGTTACTTGCACTTGTTCTTGCGGCTGTTATGCTCTTAAGCTTTGCAGCTTGCGGCTCAAACGGCGACAAGCTTCTCGGCATGAGCGATGCTCCCATCGCTGCGGTAGAAGTAAAGGTCGATTATGAAATCCCCGATGATTTCAAGATTGGTTTCATCTGCTTACACGATGAAAACTCTACTTATGACCTTAACTTCCTCAACGCTGTTGACGCCATCCAGGCGGCTACCGGACTTAAGGACGAGCAGGTTATCGTTAAGACCAACATCGGTGAAGACGACGCTTGCTACAACACCGCTAAGGACCTTGCTACCCAGGGTTGCGACATCATCTTTGCAAACTCCTTCGGTCATGAGGCTTTCATGATTAAGGCTGCAAAGGAATTCCCCGAGGTTCAGTTCTGCCACGCTACCGGTACTAAGGCTCATACCGAGGGTCTTGACAACTACCACAATGCATTCGCTTCCATCTACGAAGGCCGTTACCTTGCAGGCGTTGCCGCAGGAATGAAGCTTAAGGAAATGATGGCAGAGGACAGCACCATCGTTCCCAAGATGGGTTACGTAGGCGCTTTCACCTATGCTGAGGTTATCTCCGGTTACACATCTTTCTATCTCGGTGCCAAGTCTATCGTTCCCGAGGTTACCATGGACGTTCAGTTCACCGGTTCTTGGTATGACCCCACCGAAGAGAAGAATGCCGCAGAGGCTCTCATTGATAAGGGCTGCGTTCTTATTTCTCAGCACGCTGACTCTATGGGCGCTCCCGGCGCTTGTGAGGCTGCAGGCGTTCCCAACGTTTCCTACAACGGTGCTACCTACGAATCCTGCCCCGAAACCTTTATCGTTTCCTCCAGAATTGACTGGACTCCTTACTACAACTACATCATTAAGTGCGTTGTAAAGGGCGAGAAGATTGACGCTGACTGGTGCGGCGGCATCGCTGAGGGTTCCGTAGTTCTTACCGGCATCAACCAGGACGTTGCTGCTGAGGGAACCGCTGATAAGATTAAGGAGGTTGTTAAGGGACTTACCGACGGTACCATTAAGGTATTCGACACCAAGACCTTTACCGTAGAAGGCAAGGAGCTTACCTCCTACACCGCTGACGTTGACGATATGGGCGACTACGCTCCCGATACCGAGGTTGTTGAAGACGGCTCATTCAATGAGTCTGTAAAGCGTTCTGCACCTTACTTTGATCTTAAGGTTGACGGAATTACTCGTCTGAACGAGAAGTTCTAAAATAAAATTTAGGGCGGGGCATTTCTGCACCGCCCTAATGTTCTTTAACTTTTAAAAAAGAATGTCTTTTAAAGGCGTTCTTTTTTAAGATTTAAAACGGTATAGGAGGAAAAGGCTTGGCAAACGCAGCTATAGAATTAAAAAACATTACCAAAACCTTTGGTAGCGTCGTTGCTAACCGAGATGTCAGCTTTACGGTTAACCGTGGAGAGATTTTGTCAATTCTCGGCGAAAACGGAAGCGGCAAGACCACCCTTATGAATATGATTTCCGGCATCTATTTCCCCGATAGCGGTCAGATATTCATAGACGGTAAGGAGGTTGTTATACGCTCTCCAAAGGATGCCTTTGACCATAAAATAGGTATGATTCATCAGCATTTTAAGCTTGTTGATGTTTTTTCGGCTACCGAAAATATTATTTTGGGTCTTAAGGGTAAGGATAAGTTTAATATTAAGGAATCGGCTAAAAAGGTCAGCGAAATCAGCCATAAATACGGCTTTGATATTGACCCTAATAAGATGATTCACGAGATGAGTGTTTCCGAAAAGCAGACGGTTGAGATTATCAAGGTGCTTTACCGTGGCGCTGACATCCTCATTCTGGATGAGCCTACTGCCGTTTTAACCCCCCAGGAAACACAGAAGCTTTTCGCCATTCTTCGCCGTATGCGTGACGACGGAAAGTCCATTATCATCATAACCCATAAGCTTCACGAGGTGCTTTCTCTGTCGGACAGGGTGTCTGTTCTCAGAAAGGGCGAGTACGTAGGTACCGTTAACACCGCCGAAACCAACGAGGGTGAGCTTACCGAAATGATGGTGGGCAAGAAAATCTCCCTCAATATTCACAGAAGTGAGCCAAAGGGCTGCGAGGACAGGCTTTTAATAGAGAATATTAATTGCGTAAGCCGTGAGGGAACAAAGCTGCTTAATTCGGTTTCCTTCACCGCAAAAAGCGGAGAAATTCTGGGCATTGCGGGTATTGCGGGCAGCGGCCAGAGAGAGCTTTTAGAGGCTATTGCAGGCCTTCAGCATATTGACAGCGGAAAAATTATTTATAACGACCCCAAAACGGGAGAAGAAGAAAACCTAAGGGATAAGACCCCCCTCCAGATAAGAGAGCTGGGCGTCCGCCTTTCCTTCGTGCCCGAGGACAGACTTGGAATGGGCCTTGTGGGCAATATGGGCATTACCGATAATATGATGCTCAGGTCCTACCGTAAGGGAAAAACAGTATTCCTTGAGAGAAAGGGCCCCCACGACCTGGCCGAGAAGATAATTTCCGAGCTTGAGGTTGTAACCCCCGGCACCGAAACCCCCGTAAGAAGACTTTCGGGCGGTAACGTTCAAAAGGTTCTGGTTGGCAGAGAAATTGCCGCCGCACCTACCGTTTTAATGGCGGCCTACCCCGTAAGAGGTCTTGATATTAACTCCTCATACACCATTTATAACCTGCTTAACGAGCAGAAAGAGCGTGGCGTCGCCGTAATCTTCGTAGGCGAGGACCTGGACGTTCTTTTGGAGCTTTGCGACAGAATTCTGGTAATCGGCTCGGGCTGTGTAACAGGCCTTGTTGATGCCAGGACCACCACTAAAGAAGAAATCGGTCTTCTTATGACCAAGGGGAAAGGAGAAGAGGCATAATGGATAACAAGAAAACAAAAAAGGCTCTCTCCTTTCACATAGTAAAGAGAGAGCAAACGGCCTGGTACATAGGTCTTGCCATACGTGCCGCCGCCGTGCTTTTAGCCTTGGTATTCTCGGGTATAGTAATCACCCTGCTTACCGATAAAAACCCCCTTGCGGTTTATAAGTCGATGTTTGACGGCGCCTTTGGAATGGATATCCGTGTATGGAGCCTTTTCCAGGACGTTGCCATTCTGCTCTGTATCTCCCTGGCCGTAACCCCTGCCTTTAAGATGAAGTTCTGGAATATCGGCGCAGAGGGTCAGGTGCTTATCGGCGGCCTTGCCACCGTTTCGGTTATGATGTTCCTGGGCGGAAAAATCCCCCTGCCCTTGCTTATTATCGTTATGATTGCCGCTTCGGTAGTGGCAGGCATTATCTGGGCGGTTATTCCTGCCATATTTAAGGCTTACTGGAATACCAACGAAACCCTGTTTACCCTTATGATGAACTACGTGGCTATTCAGCTGGTGGCCTGGTTCCTTAAGGTTTTCGTAAAAACAGGCTCCGGCGTGCTGTTCCCTATGCCCGAATACGGCTTCCCCGTTATATTCGGTCAGCCCTACCTGCTTAATATAATTATCGTAGCGGTTTTAACCATAGTTGTTTACATCTATCTGAAATACACCAAGCAGGGATATGAAATCTCGGTTGTAGGTGAAAGTCAGAACACCGCAAACTATATTGGTATCAACGTTAAAAAGGTTGTAATCAGAACCCTTATCGTGTCGGGCGCCCTTTGCGGTATTGCGGGTCTGCTGCTGGTTGGCGGTACCAACCACACCATAAATACCGAAACCGCAGGCGGTCGCGGCTTTACCGCCATAATGGTTTCCTGGCTGGCAAAGTTTAACCCCATCTTTATGGTGGTTACAAGCTTTATTATCGTATTCCTGCAGAAGGGAGCCCAGCAGGTTTCTACCGACTTCAGACTCCCCCAGGCAATCAGCGATATCGTAACGGGAATTATTCTCTTCTTCATAATCGGTTGCGAATTCTTCCTTAACTACAAAATCGTAGTAAGTAAAAACGGAAAGGAGAACGACTGATGTTAGCCTTTCTTGTTAGTGCAATTAGACTTGGTATGGTATTCCTCTTCGGTTCAACGGGTGAAATCCTTACCGAAAAATCCGGACACCTTAATCTTGGTACCCCCGGTATTATGTGCGTTGGCGCATCCTGCGGCTGCTTTGCCGAATATCTCTATCTTAAATCTGTAGGCCCCTACGCCTCTCCCGTGCTGGCAATTCTGGTTGCGGTAGTTTCGGCCTTTATAGGCGCCGCCTTAATGGGCCTGCTCTTCAGCTTCCTTACCGTAACCCTCAGGGCCAATCAAAACGTTACGGGTCTTGCCCTTACCACCCTCGGTATCGGTATTTCCGACTATATGATTGCCAAGGCCGGCACCTCCTTCGGCAGAGCAAGCAAGTTTTTCTCCGCCTCTCTTCCCTTTGCGGATGACCTTGGCTGGTTTGGCGAGCTTTTCCTCTCCCACGGTGTTATGATTTACCTTGCTATTGCCGTGGCTATCGTTTGCTCCTTCGTTTTATCTAAAACAAGGGTCGGCCTTAACCTTCGTTCGGTAGGTGAAAACCCCGCCACCGCCGATGCGGCAGGCATAAACGTTTCCCGATACCGCTACGTTGCTACCTGTGTCGGTGCGGGAATTTCGGGTCTTGGCGGTCTTACCTTTATTATGGACTACCTTAACGGTAACTGGGAGTACTGTATAGACGCCTTCGGTTGGCTCTCTATTGCTCTGGTAATATTTACCGTGTGGAAGCCCAACCTTGCAATATTCGGCTCTATCGTTTTCGGCGCCCTTTATATTGCATCCAGCTACATTGTGGGCGTTTCCTTCGCAGGCAAGGAGCTGTTTAAGCTCTTGCCCTACGTGGTTACCATTATCGTGCTTATCTTTACAAGTATGAGAAGCCGCAAGAAGAATCAGCCTCCCGAGAGCCTGGGCCTTTCATATTTCCGTGAGGAAAGATAGTAAAAAACATTAGAAATTTTCAAAAATCTGTGCTATAATTACGTTATAGAGATGTAAGTCCGGCTAATAGGCGTGCAGTCCTTTGACTGCACGCTTTTTATTTTTTTGGAGGAGAACGAAATGAAAATCGGCTCAACAATAATTTACGGTACACAGGTGTGCAGAATAACCGATAAGGCCCCACGCACCTTCGGCAAGGTAACAAGGGATTATTACGTACTTACCCCCGTATCCGATGAGAGGAATGCGATTTTCGTTCCCGCCGATAATGAAAATCTTATTGCGAAAATGAAGAAAATTTTATCCCCCGAAGAGATAAAGGCTCTTATTGCCACCCTACCCCGAGAGGAAACCCCCTGGATAGATGAGGATAAGGAAAGGGCAGTAGCCTTTAAGGAGATTATGGATAGAGGCGACCGCAGGGAAATTATGCTGATGATAAAGACCCTCTTTACCCGTAAACAGGAGTTAGAGGCAAGGGGTAGAAAGCTGCATTCGGCAGATGAAATGATGCTTTCCCGTGCCGAAAGGGTTATATATGAGGAATTCTCTCTGGTCCTCGATATAAAAAAGGAAGATGTCGTCCCCTTTATAACTGCAGAAATAGAAAAATAAAGAATAAATAATAAATAATAAAGAATAAAAAAGGTGTGAGGCAATGCCGCACGGATATATAAAAATTTACAGCAACCGTTGTAGGGACGCTTCACGAAGCGTCCGCTATATATGCGTCGCAGACACCGAAGTTCTGCATTTTGCACTTTGCATTTTGCATTTTTTATGTGGCGCTCGGAGCATCCGAGTTGAATTTTTAATAAATTCTGTCGGTCGGGTCTGCAGGCCGTGGATAATATTAAAGCTACATTTCTCGTTTGGCGCTCGGAGCATCCGAGTTGCAGGTGAAGCAGGTGGAGTCGGCGGCCTTTTTAACCCTGCCTACCTCGGTGTTGTCGACACAGCGGTTTCTCAGCTCGCAAACGGGGTTAGGTCCTGTTTCAAAACGGTAATCCTTGCCCATTCGGCGGATATGTGTGTCAATAACACAGTGAGAGGGCACCATATCGGGAGAGGGAGCAACCCTCTTCTGGAAGGTGAAGAAATCGGCGTCCTCGGGCAGCCTTTCAACCCTTTCGTAGTCCTCCCTGTGACCTGTAAACTGTACCGTACTGCCCAAAACATTACGAAGGTAGGAAACGTTTTCGTGAAGAGATAAGGGGGCCGGGAAGGTGCCGTCGGGAATTACCTGCTGCCAGCTCTTGCCCTCGTACTTTTGCAGTAGCTCTGCGGCGCGGTGAAGGTGGGCTATCTCCATCTCCAGATGCTCCTCCCAGATACACTTTATGCGGCTGTCGGTTTCGGTCATCAGACAGGACCAGTAGAGGTAGCATTCGGTGTATTCGTGCCACAGCAGCATCTCCAGCCAGGTGGCGGAGGAATCGGTCAGACAGCCGTATTGTGTTACGTGCTCCTCCTCAACCAGGGCAATCTCCTCATAAAGCCGTCTGGCGGCATCATTGGTGGCAAAGGTGGCCACGTTCATATAATAATTCATAGTCTGCTGCTCGGCGGCAGTGATTATAAGGGTAGCCAGTACCGTCTGCTTTGCCGCCTTTTTAGAATTTATGTGATGCTTTACGTTGTCAAGAGGACAGCGGTGGTGGGCTATGGTGGGCCTGCCGGGCATAATCTCGGTGTAGCGACCCACCAGCCTCTCGGCCCGTAGACCCTGCTCCATCTCCAGCTGATTGGCATAGCGGTAGAGGTGGTCAAAATCCTCCAGCAGGGCAAAATCCAGCGCCTTTTTTACGTAGCAGTCGGGCTCTCTTTTGGCAAGCTCGGCGGTAAGGTCTACCGCTAACTGCTCGTAGCCTATGGTATGCTCAAGCTGGTTTTCGTTGCAGGGCTTAAGCAGGGATATTTTCAGCTGCTGCTGTTTTTCCACGTAACGGGTCATTGCCAGGTCCCGACGCAGGTCGTTATCGGTGACGTGGCGGGAAAAATTATGGGAAAACCAGTTTGCCTCAAACTCGGTGCCGTTCATAAGGATGATGCGGCAACGGGTGTAGGGGTCAACATCGTTTTTATTGTAGCTGACGGGGTAAATCTCCTTAAAATTTCTAAATCCTGCCACAATAGGCGAGGGACGGTGTGCAAAGGGATTCATAAAACTCCTCCTTAAAAATTGTACAGTACGATTATATGCGGCAGGAGTTGAAATAATAATAAAAACAGGCCTTGAGAAATCTCAAAGCCTGTTTTTTTATAGTTTGTTAAGCATAAGGGAGAGGCGGAAAATCTTGTCCTCGGCCTCGATTTTCATCTGTCCGTTGTACTTTGCTACCGCCGCTTTTATGGAGCCTATACCCACACCGCCCAGGCGGAAATCCCTCTTGCGGGAGAGGTAAACCCCGTCGTCACGGTTGGTTTTAAGGGTGCCGTCGAAGCTGTTATCAACGGTGATGTAAAGCCTGTCACCCTCGCTAAGGGCGCTGATGGAGATAAATCTCTCCTCCTCGGGCACCATAGCGGTGGCCTCAAGGGCGTTTTCCACGCTGTTGCCCAGAATTACGCAGAGGTCGGCGTCGGATATGCCCACAGCGTTTGGAAGACGCATATTAATTTTTATGGGTATATCAAGGGAGTTTGCCTTGCGGATATAGTGGTCAAGCACCGCATTGGCGGCATAGTTTTCGCAGACCTTTATTCGACGTTCGGAGGGTAGACCCTCGGAAATCTCGTCTATATAGAGCCTTAACTGCGCGTGCTCCCCATCCTCACTTAAGGTCTTAAGAGCGCCAAGGTGGTGGCGCAGGTCGTGGCGGGCGGCACGGGCCTCCTCCACGCTGGCGGCAAGGTCAGCATACTGCTGGGCCTGCAGGGTAAGGAGCATATCGCTGCGCTCCGAAAGGTCCTGCAGATGTACCCTCTGCTCAAATCTGTTGGCCAGATGGAAAAGCAGCCAGCATATAGCTACGTTGCCTACCCACACCGCAACACGACCCAGCAGGTCGGAAAGGTTGGGGGGAGAAAACTCAAAGTTGCGGTCCATAAGCAGAATTGAGGAGATGGAGGAACAGAAGGGGATGGGCCACAGGTAGTTCCAGGTGACGGGGTCGGTAATGCGACGGGCCTGTACATCCATTTTTTCCCACATAAATATCATAATCGGGTAAAGCAGGGCAATAGTAATAAAGCGTACCAGGGAGGTTATGGCATAGGGGGGAGCATCGGTTTCAATGTACTGGGAGATAAAGGCTGCAAGCTCCGAAAAACCCAGGGAAAAGGGCATTATAAGGAAGAATGCAAAGGCGGTCTTGCCCTTGGCCTTATTTACCGATAACAGCAGCAGAGCCAGCAGGGTCATAGAGGCCCCCAGCCTGTAAAGCCGCAGGGTTTCGTGGGTGAAAAAGGGTAGGTAAGTAAGAAAGAAAAAGAAGCAGGCTACTGCGGCGGTAACCCCCAGCCAGGCCAGGAAGGTTAAAGCGCTTCGCTTGTATTTAAGGTGACGGCGAAGGGCCTTGTACAAAAAGTAGGAAAAGGGCAGGCTGTCCAGCAAAAACACGGGAAGCAGATATATGTTATCCATTATGCTCACCTCTCGTCTTCTGCCAGAACCAGTCGTTTATCAGCTGTTGAAGGCGTTTTTTCTCCCTTACGGGCAGGGGCAGGGTGGTGCCATCCGATAGAGTAAGGGTATCGTCGGAAATTTTGGTAATGCGGTTCATATTAACTATATAGCAACGCCCGATTTTAAGAAAAGAGGCCTCACCCTGTAGCTCCTTTTCGAAATCACCTATCTTTTTATAGGTGGAATAGGTGTGGTCGGCGGTGTGGATATCCACCTGCCTGCCCGAGGTTTCGATAAAGCAGACCTCGGGTAGGGGGATGGCATAATCTATGCGCTCTGATACGAAATTAAGGCTTTTTTTACTTTTTTCGAAATGACGGCGACACCGCCAGATGGCATCCAGAAAATCCTCATAGGAATAGGGCTTTACCAGGTATCCGTCGGCCTTCAGTCGGTAGCTTTCAACGGCGTGGTCCAGAGAGGTGGTGCAGAAAACCACACTGCCGCTGTAGCCCATATCCCCAAGGGTACGGGCGGTGTCTACTCCGTTTATTCCGTTCATATAAATGTCAAGAAAGAGCAGGTCGGCTGAGCCACCGTTTTTAAAGAAGGCAATAAGCTCCTCCCCGGCGGAAAACTCGGTAATTTCCAGCTCTAAATTGTCGTCCTTTTCAAGGCGGCGTATGTAGTTTTTAAGTCTTTTGCGTTCCTCGATAAGGTCATCGCAAATAACTATTCTCAAGCCTGTCATCGCCTTTCTCTTATACTGATTATATAATACTACTATTCGGCAGATTTTGCAAGGTGAAAGGGAATATTTGCATTTCAGACAAGAAAATTGCGTTTCGAACAAGGTTTTGAATTTTTTCAAAAAATTCTGATATAGTGTAGACATAAGATAATGCAAACCGAAAGGAAGTGGAGTATGTATGTAGCTGTACTGGCCTCAAGCCCGACTCGTGCCACAGCCACAAGAGATAGGCTGCTGGATTTAAGCCTGGAAAACGGGTGCTACAGCACCTTTTTAAGCTATCCCGCAGGGGAGGAGTTCCTGGCCGAGCTTGAGAGAAAGGATATAGGCACGGTGGTGCTTCATACAGAGGCTCCGCGACATTTGCTTTTGGCCGAAAGTATTATAAAACGAAAACCCGAGGTAAAGCTCATATTGCTGGGCTCCGACGAGGTGGCGGCCCAGGGCTACAGCCTGCAGGCAAGGTATTGCGCAGGCCACGACCCCGACAATAGCGACCTTAAACAGATAGTAGACATTATATTCCCACCAAACGAGGGTTAACCCTGAAAGGAACAGAATTATGACAATTAGAAAAGCCATTAAAAAAACAATTGCCCTGCTGCTGGCCCTTACGGTGTTTGCAGTAACCCTGCCTACCGCAGGGCTTTTTGCCGGCGCCGCTACGGCAGACTATTATAGCCGTGTTGCCGATGGCGGCACCTTAGACCTGTGGAAGGAGTATTTCCCCACAGAAAGCACTCAGAACAACCCCCTCACCACCGTTAATGCAGGCGGTGTATGGACCGATAAGTCGGTATTCACAGGGGCCGAGGCCTTTGGCCAGCTTAAGGACCCCGAGGGAGCAAATACCGCCATCACTATGCTGGACGGCAACAAAAATTTCCTTACCGCTATGTCGGCCATTGCCGCTAATAAGGAAATTGTAGGTTATTCCACCGTCCCCACCGATACGGTGTTTATCCTGGACCTTTCCACCTCAATGTCGAGTAATGCGGTGACCCAGCTTGTAAGCGCCACCAACCAGGCTATTACCAGGCTGCAGGAGATGAATAACAACAACCGTGTGGGCGTTGTGCTTTATTCGGGCGCCAGCGATGACCGTACCTATAACGATTCGGTGGCCAGCCTTATGCCCATCGACCGCTACACCACCACCAGAACCACCCAGATAACCGACCCTCAGACCAGGGAGAGGGTCACCATAGGGGTTTACGTTGAGTATTCGGGCGGTACCGTTCGCCTGGCAAGACAGGGCGGTAGCCTTGCCGTCAGCGGCACAGGCAACTCCATTCAGTCGGAGTCCAAATCCCACGGAGGCGCTACCTACATCCAGGCAGGCCTTTGGGAAGCCCTTGAGCTGTTTAACGACGTCCCGGACAACGATATAATTATCCCCCATGGCAACTGGCAGGCAGGCGAGGCAAGAATGCCCATCGTCGTGCTTATGTCCGACGGCGCACCCACCCTTGGCACCAGCTATTATGATAACGTGCCCTCCTCTACCTACGGCTACGGCAGCTCCAACAACAGCAAGGCCAACGCAGGTAACGGAAACGATACCAACATCACCGCAGGCCAGGGCTTTTTAGTACAGCTTACCGCCTCCTACGTTAAGAATCAAATTGAAAGAAAGTACAAGGTTCACGAGGAGAAGCACGCAGGACGCAGTCTTTTCTATACCCTGGGCTTCAATATTGACAGTATTGAAACCTCCAACGCAAGAAATATTGCAAGAAGCGTATTAGACCCCGATTCCTCCACCATTACCGATAATCTTTGGAATTCCTATAACGGACTGCAGAATAATTCTGCCTTATCGGTCAGGGTCAAGTCCCGCGACAGATATTCTAACAACGACTATATTGATGTCAGCGTTTATAAAAATTCCTATGCTACGAGCAAGTCTTACGTTGACGAATACTTTGCCGCCTCGGGCACCGGCCTTGAGGGAGCCTTCGGCGACATCGTGCAGGAAATTCTCCTTCAGTCCCGCTACTATCCCACCCACCTGGAGGGCGGCAGCCCCGATTTCTCGGGCTACGTAGAGTTTACCGATACTCTGGGCGAGTATATGGAGGTTAAGCAGATTAAGGGAATTCTGCTGGGCAACGTCCTTTTTGACGGCCACGCTATGGCCTCCAAGCTCAATGACAGCACCTCCGACGGTCTGGGCACTCCCGACAGTCCCACAGACCTTGGTAACGAATTTATTTGGGCAGTTCAGGCCCGTTTGGGCATATCCGACGTAAACGAAGCCCGCGCCCTGGTAAAGGCGGCCTATAACGCAGAGCAGATTTGTTATAAGGAAGACGGCCAAAGGGTAGTAAAATGGTCCAACTACATCGGCTGGTACGCCGATGCGGCAGGCAAATATATTGCCCATTGGGATGAAAACTCTACCGCGGACGCACCTGCAGGAGCGGTATATAAAATAAAGTCCTACGGCTTCCTGGGCGAAACCACAGGCAGCATTAAAAATTCCGATATGATGTATATGTCGGTACAGGTGAAGTCAGATATTGCCACAGGCATTCAGACCGTATCCTGGAAGATACCTGCCGCCCTTGTGCCTATGGTTACCTACCTGGTTGAGGTTGACGGTACCAGCATCGACACCGCACAGAACGTGCGTCTTTCGGTGGAGGACGAAAATGTAGCCCCCATCCGCCTGGTTTATGAAACCGGCCTGCGCTCTGACCTTAACGAGTTTAACATTACCCGCATTACCGACAGCAAGCATATTGCCGCCGACGGTCACACCAGGCTTTTCTGGAATAACTACTTTATGATTGAGGGTAACGACCACACCAAGCATAAGACCGCTGTGTCGGAATTTACCCCAAATAAGGAAAACGAGCGTTTTTACTACACCTTTGATTCGGCTGTATATAAGAAGGTAGCCGAAAATAACTACACCCTCGTAACTGAAAACGAGGGTCTGGATACCTCCGGTACCTATTATCATCGCCGTTATATCTTCAGTGCCGACTCTACTACTCCCATATTCTTCTACGAGGATATGTCGGCGGCCTCGGTAGCCGCCGCTCTGGCAAACGGCTTTAAGGATAACTTTGAAAATCTTCAGCATCAGACGGTAGGCGCTTGGGTAGTTCCCGCCGGCACACCTGCCAGAGAGCTGGAGATGTACAGCAGAGATAAGACCAATAATCTCACCGATTCTGCTCATATGATATTCTATCCTTACCTGACCGAGCAGAATAACCTGGTTTACGTGGATATGAACCTGGGTAATAACGGCCGCCTGGCCGTAACCCCTGCAACGGGTATCAAAATCTCCAAAACCGTGGATGTTTTTGAACAGGGCACCTCCGACACCTTCAGATTCCGCATTACCGCCCCCGTGACGGGCAGCTTTGAAAGCTGGATAACCGACCTGGATGCCACCCCTGCAGGAGAGTCCACCCTCGCAACCTTCAGCGGCGGCGTGTATGAGTTTGAGCTGAAGCGTGACCAGACCTTCTGGCTTACCGGCCTTGATGCCGACACCCCCTACACCGTAGAGGAAATTTCCGACAATAAGGATTATAAGATAAAGTCGGTTCACCTAAACGGCCAGTCTATGGGCAATACCGCCGCAGGCACCGTTACCCGTTATCTCATTGATGATATTGACTTCGTTAACACCGCCGTAGGCGAGGGCGACCTGGTTATCACCAAGCAGGTGGTTGACGCCGCAGGCAATAACGTGGCCGTTAACGAGAATATTGAATTTACTCTGAACGTTGCCCTCACCGATGAGGATGGCGACCCCGTTTCGGGTACCTTTAAGCAGGCAGGCGTAGACTACCTTGTTCCTGCGAACGGTCAGTTCACCCTAAAGCTTTCGGGCGGCGAGTCCTTCATACTCAGGGGCATCCCCGAGGAAACCCGCTACACCGTTACCGAGCCTCTGGCCACAATGCCTGCAGGCTTTACCCTGAACAGCAACCTCAGCCGCCTTTCGGGAATAGTTGATTCCTCGGCAAACGACCAGGCGCTGGTGGTTAACACCTACGGCCCTGTTCCCACCGACGGTGAAGGGGTAAGAGTAGTTGTAAATAAGGAAATCAGCGGAAACCGCAACAACTGGCTGCAGGGCGAGAGCTACAGCTTCCGTGTTGACAGACTGGACGTAGCCAGAGCCGCCGCTACCGTGGTTGGCAGCTTTACAATTAGCGATACCAATACCGACAAAACCGCAAGTATGACCCTGGAGAGGGAGATATTCTCCGCCCCCGGCACCTACTATTACAGAATAGTTGAGGTAGAGGGTAGCCGTGGCGGCATCACCTACGATACCGCAGAGCGCAGCTTCTCTGTAACGGTGGCCGATTCCGATATGGACGGCGACCTGGAAATAATCGCCGTTAACAACGAGCTGGGCACCACCGTCAGCGGTCAGTGGACGGTAACCGCCGCCTTCAATAATATCTACGCTCCCACAGGCTCGGCAACCGCCACCGTAAATATTCAGAAGGCTATAAACGGCGGCCACTCTCTGGCAGGCTTCCGGTTTGCTCTCTACGGTGATGAAGGTCTGGAAAACGAGCTTTTAAGGTCGGGTATTACGGGCGCTGACGGCAAGGCATCTATCAGCCTTACCTACGCGGCAAACCGCGCCTCTATGGCAGGGGAAAAGTACACCTACTATCTGGCCGAGATAAAGGGAGATAATCCCAACATCACCTACAGCACCGAAAAATATAAGGTTATCGTAACCGTAAAGGATATGGGTGACGGCACCATTACCGCTGACGCCGCTATAGAAAATATGTCCGGCAACACCGCTACCTTTACAAACGTATATACCCCCTCGGCCTCCGACTACGTGACCCTTTCGGGTAAAAAGGTAATTTCTACCGGCAATCGTCCCTTAAATGCAGGGGAATTCACCTTCGGTCTGGCACCCCACGCCGACAACCCCAACGCTCCTATGCCTGCAGTCAGCAAGCTTACCAACAGGGCAGACGGCTCTTTCGCCTTTGACGCTATTGAGTTTGACACCGTAGGCACCTATAAATATGTTATGGTTGAAGAGAGGACCAACCCGATTGGCGGCTTCACCTATGACGAATCCCTTTATACCATTACCGTAGAGGTCAGGGATAACGGCGATGCAACCCTTACCGCCGATATTATCTCTATTGCCAGGACGGTTGGCGCGGCTACCACCAACGTGAACGATATAGTCTTTGAAAACCGTTATGCCGCGGCTCCTACCAAGCTGTCCCTCTCGGGAACCAAGCATTTAAACGGTAAGGCTATGACCGCTGACGAGTTCAGCTTTACCCTTGAGGCAGAAACCCTGGGCGCACCCCTGCCTGCAGGAGGCAGCTCCGTATCTAACAAGGCGGATGGCAGCTTTACCTTCGGTGAAATCACCTTTACCGCCCCCGGCGTATACCTCTACAAGGTTTACGAGGATGAGGGTCAGGACAGCCGTTACACCTACGACAAGTCGGTTTATACCCTTACCGTTAACGTTACCGACAACTCAGAAGGTAAGCTTTCTCACAGCTATACCCTGGAGAAGAACGGCAACCCCTCGGGCGAGATATTCTTTAATAACAGCTTTGTTCCTTCCCCCAAGGATTACGACATCAATGCAAAGTATGAGCTGGGCAAGGAGCTTTCGGGCAGACCTCTTAAGGACGGAGAGTTTGAGTTTATGCTTATTAACGCCATAAACGGTCAGACGGTTTATGAGGATATAAGCAACGATGCAAACGGCCTTATTGATATCCCCGCCCTCACCCTGCCCGAGGCAGGTACCTATCACTACAAGCTTTTAGAGGTAGTGGGAGATGAGAGAGGCATCACCTATGACGAAACGGTTTACCACGTTATTATCGGCGTTGAGCAGGATGCAAACGGAAATCTTAATATCATTCGTGAAGAACTGCACAAGGCCACCGTCGTTATAGACCAGTCTACAGGTACACCTGTAGAATCCACCCGCTTTGAGAATATTACCGCAGGTGGAGAGGCTGTCTTTAATAACAGCTATGCCCCCGACCCTGCAAAGGTAATTCTGGGCGGCCTCAAGCACCTTACAGGCAGAGAGCTTAAGGAGGGCGAATTCACCTTTAACCTCTACGCCTCAGCCCTTGACGGTAACAACATTGTAAAGGGCAGACTTTTAGAGCAGACCACCAACAAGGCAGACGGAAGCTTCAGCTTTAAGACCTTGCAGCTGCAGGATACCAACGGAACGACCTTCTATTTCATTACCGAGGATGCCTCCAACCCCGACAGCACCATCACATACGATGCAAAGGAGTATATGGTGGCCGTAAAGGGAACCGATAACCTTGACGGTACCATAAAGGTACAGTATGAGTACTACCTCGGTTTGGATAAGGTAGCGGCGGTAGAGTTTACCAACATCTACACCCCGCCCATCGAACCCGAAATTCCCAAGACGGGCGACACCAACGACCTGGTACTCTGGATAGCCCTCTTCTTTGTAAGCGGCGGCACCCTTGGAGGACTTACCGTAGTAAGGGCCCGCAGAAGGGCGTAATAAAAACCTTAGCGCAGACCAAACGGTCTGCGCTTTTGTTTGACAAGAATAGGTATTGTAGGTATAATTGAAGTGTTATTAATTTTTGAGGGGTCAACTTATGCTTGAAAACATAATTTCTGCCGTCAGTAACGCATTGTACAGCTACATACTTATAATCATCCTTATTGCAGGAGGCCTTTTCTTTACCCTCCGCACAAAATTCGTGCAGTTCCGCCTTTTCGGTGAGCAGTTCAGGGTATTAAAGGAAAAGCCCAAGGGGGGCAAGGGGGCGATTTCCTCCTTCCAGGCCCTTATGGTTTCCACCGCATCCCGTGTGGGTACGGGCAACATAATCGGCGTTGCCACCGCAATTTGCCTGGGTGGCTTTGGCGCCGCCTTTTGGATGTGGCTTTTGGCCCTTATCGGCTGCGCCTCAGCCTTTATTGAAAGCACCCTGGCCCAGATTTTTAAAAAGCGTGGACCCGAGGGTAGCTACGGCGGCCCCGCCTATTATATCGAGGGCGGGCTTAAAAACCGTGCTTTGGCGGTAATCTTTTCAATAGCTTTGGCTATTACCTATGGCGGCGGCTTTAATATGCTGGCCTCCTATAATCTGCAGTCCACCTTTTCGGGCTACAAGTTTTATGACCCTAAAACCACACCCTGGATAATCGGCGGTATAATCGCCCTGCTGGTAGCCTACTGCCTTTTCGGCGGCGGCAAGCGTATCCTTAAGGTTACAAGTACCCTGGTACCCGTTATGGGTGTGGCCTACGTTGTGGTGGCCCTGGTGGTGGTAGCTATGAATATTACCGCCCTGCCGCAGGTTTTTGTACGTATATTTACCGAGGCCTTTGATTTCAGAGCTATCTTCGGCGGCTTTTCGGGCTCCTGCGTAATGTATGGCATCAAGCGCGGCCTCTTCAGTAACGAGGCAGGCGTAGGCTCGGCTCCCAACGCCTCGGCCTCGGCAGACGTTTCCCATCCCGTAAAGCAGGGCCTGGTGCAGATGCTGTCGGTCTTTATTGATACCATCGTTATCTGCTCGGCCTCGGCCTTTATGTGTATGAGCTCGGGTGTAGAGCCTACCGAGGAGCTTTCGGGCGCCCCCTATATTCAGGAGGCTCTGCGGGTGACCCTGGGTAACTTCGGCCCCGTGTTTATCACCGTGGCTATGGTGCTTTTTGCCTTCACCACCCTGCTTGGTAACCTTTTCTACGTTGAAAAGGCCCTGTCCCACGTATTAGGCCATTTCCCCGGCAAGACCTTCCGCTATATATACTACGTGATAGCCTCCCTTATAATCTTTGTGGGCGCAGGTCTTTCGGCAGGTATGCTGTGGGACTTTGCCGACATCACAATGGGCTTTATGACAATTATAAACATACCGGTAATACTTATTTTAAGCAAATACGCAGTAAGATGCCTAAACGACTATACCGCCCAGCGTAAGGCCGGCAAGAACCCTGTGTTCAAGGCGAAGGACATTGGTATTGATGCTGCTACAGATTATTGGAATGAGGGGTAAATTATGGTAAAGCATATTATTTTATGGAATCTTAAAAGTGAGTACACCAAAGAGCAGAAGGAGGAGATAAAGCAGGGCATCAAGACAAACCTTGAGGGCCTGCAGGGTAAAATCCCCGGTCTTTTGGAGATTAAGGTCAACACCTGCGGTCTGGATAGCTCCACCGCCGACCTTATGCTGGACTCCACCTTTGAAAGCGCAGAGGCTCTTAAAAACTATTCCACCCATCCCGACCACCAATTTGTGGCAAACACCTTTGTTCGGCCCCACACCGAAAGAAGGGCCTGCCTGGATTACGAGGTATAAAAACAGCCGCTATCGGTTTGGGAAATGTTCTTAGCGAACATTTCCCAAAAGTTTTATTAGCCTTGCGGCGAGTTATATTGCTTAGCAGTGATAGTTGGCTTTCAGCCAAGTGTTATTCGCTTCGTGAGTTTTAGAGTCGAATAAA
>JAGAPN010000037.1 GCA_017623235.1 Clostridia bacterium
AATTATAATTATATTATAGGCGGTGAGTTTTTGCGTATATTGGCCATAGGGGACGTCTGTGGAAGCGGCGGCTGTAACAAGCTTTTAAAGCATTTACCGCAGCTTAAACGGGAATATGGGGTAGATTTCACAGTTGTAAACGGTGAAAATTCCGATGATGCCAACTGCATCTCCCCGACCAGCGCCGACCTGCTTTTTAAGGCGGGGGCCGACGTTATTACCGGCGGCAATCACACCCTCAGAAGGAAAGATTTTCACCCTTACCTTGACTCACAGCCCGGCCTTCTTCGTCCACACAATATTCCTGCCGATTATGGCGGTGGCTACTGCCTGGTGGACAAGGGTTACTGCCAGGTAGCGGTAATAAACCTTATGGGTCAGATATACCTGGAAAACCAAAAGGCCTCTAACCCATTTCTCTGCGCCGACGAGCTGGTAGACCGCGCAAAGGCAGACGGAGCGTCGATAATTCTGGTAGATTTTCACGCCGAAGCCACCAGCGAAAAACGGGCCCTTGGCTACCACCTGGACGGTAGGGTTTCAGCCGTATTCGGCACCCACACCCACGTGCAGACGGCGGACGTCCAGCTTTTACCCTGCGGCACCGCCTATATTACCGACCTTGGTATGACCGGCCCTGCCTGCAGTATTTTAGGCGTTGATAAGGATATTATCATTGACCGCCTTAAAAACGGCGGCACGGCAAAATTCGTTTTTGCCGACGGTGACTCTCAAATACAGGGTATGCTTTTTGACGCAGACCCAAAAACGGGGCTGGCCACAGACCCAAGGCTTGTTTGTATAAAATAATTGGAGTAATTTAATGAAACTTAAAAAAATAGCCGCCCTTTTACTGGCGGTGGTTATGCTGGCACTAATCGGCTGTTCGGGTGATAAGCCCGACAGCGACAGCCATGGCAGCACGGGGGAGAATTCGGCCCCCGCAGAGGCTAAAGGCAGCCTTACCCTGCTCTACTGCTCAAATGACACAATTAATCCCTACAAAACTATTAGCAAACTTAACGCCGAGCTGGGACTACTGCTTTTTGAGCCTCTTATGAAGGTGGATAATCAGTTTAACGCCATCCCTGCCCTGGCAGATACGGCCACGGTAGAAGGTACGGTGTGTACCGTAACCCTAAAAAACGTTCTTTTCTCCGACGGCAGTCCCCTCACAGCGTCAGACGTTGTCTTTTCCTACAACCTGGCAAAAAATTCCTCGCGATATTCCTCTCTGCTATACGAGGTTGTTTCGGTCTACGAGGGTGATGAAAAGTCGATAATCTTTAACCTCAGCCGTCACGACCCCTATTTTGCCTCCCTGCTCACCTTTCCGATACTGAAGCAGGGCTCCGACGGACTTAAAAATGAGGATAACGTTGAACTGGTACCTATAGGCTGTGGCAGATTTGTTTTCAGTGATGACGGCACCGTCCTTGTGCCCAACGAAAAATATTACGGTGGCAGCACCAACGTTACGAAAATCAACCTGATAAACGCCCCCGATAACGAATCAATGGAGCATTACGTTGAGGTTGGCGCCACCGATCTCTACTATGCAGACCCTTCATTTGAAAATATAATCAGAATGAGCGGTAAGAAAACGTCGGTTAACATTAATAATATGGTGTATATAGGCATAAACCACAATTACGGTCCCCTTAAGGATGCCAACCTGCGCTACGCAATCTCCTCCGCGGTAGACCGCACCGAGATTGCCACCACCGCATTTTACACCAACGCCCTGCCTGCAACCGGCTTTTATCATCCCTTATGGGAGGTTGCCGCACGCTATCAAACCCTGCCTATTTCTGCCGATAAAAAAATATCTGTTGAGAATTTGGAAGAAATCGGTTATAATAGTTTGGATGTAAGCGGATACCGAGTAAATTCGGCAGGCAAGCCACTTACCTTAACCCTGCTGGTAAACAGTGACAGCCCCTCAAAGCTGTCAGCGGCAAATCTGATTTGCGAGCAGTTAAAGGCCGTAGGTATAAAGGTTGTGGTAAATCCCCTTCCCGCGGACAGGTATTTCTCATCGCTACAAAGCGGTAGCTTCCAGCTGTATCTGGGTGAGGTAAAGCTCCTGCCTAATATGGACCTGGGACCCCTTGTACTGGCAGGCGGTTCTGCCGCCTACGGTATGATAAACGCAGCCCCTCAAACGGAAAACGAGGCCTTCAATGACGAAACCTCTTACATCTCGGTAATGCAGGGCTTATCCGCAGGCACCAACACCGTCACCGACTCGGCGCCTGCTCTGCTGGCTTCAATGCCGGTGGTCCCGCTTGTATACCGCAGTTCCGTGGTGTTTTATTCAGATAAGATAAAGGATTTCGGCAACGTTTCTGCCTTTGATCTGTTTATTGCCCTGGATGAGCTTAAATTTTAAACTAATATCGGGAGGATTTTTTATATGATCGCTTATGAAACCAGAATTGGTAAGATCCACATTTCAGAAGAATATCTGACAAAGCTTATTGGCCAGGCTGTGACCTCCTGCTTCGGCGTTGTGGGTATGGTCCCCAGCGGAAGCCGTCAGAAGCTGTTTGACCTTCTTTCTAAAAAAGAAAATCTAAACAAAGGCATAATTATCCGTGGGGATGCCGATTCGATCTCTATCGAGCTTCACATTATGGTTTCCTACGGAATGAATATTAACGCGATTGCCCAGAGCATCGTGCATAAAGTTGAATACACCGTTACCGAATCTACCGGCATTAAGGTAGACAAGGTCACCGTAAAGGTAGACGGAATTAAGGATTAATCTTAAAATCGGTTTTCACCATTAAGGAGTGTTTTGATGTTTAACGGTAATATACTGCGCGATGCGATTATATCGGCGGCAAATAATATAGCAAACCAAAAAAAGGCTGTTGACGACCTGAACGTATTCCCTGTTCCCGACGGAGATACAGGCACCAATATGTCTATGAGTATAGGCAATGCTGCCAGAGAGCTGGAGCGCCTGGAGAACGAGACTGTAGGAAAGGTATCTGCGGTAGCCGCGTCGGCCCTGCTGAGGGGTGCCAGAGGAAACTCCGGCGTTATTACCTCTCTGCTTTTCAGAGGCTTTTCCAAAGGTTTTAAGGATGCCGACGAAATAACCCCCGAAAATCTTACCGCCGCCTTTAAGGCAGGCGTTGAGGCTGCCTACAAGGCTGTTATGAAGCCCACCGAGGGTACCATACTTACCGTTGCCCGTGTGGCCTCCGAGTATGCAGAGGTAGCCCTGATTGAGGGCAAGGATGCCATTGAGGTCTTCGAGGCCGCTATGGCAGGCGCTAATGATGCCCTGGCTCAGACTCCCGAGCTGCTGCCGGTGCTTAAAAAGGCCGGTGTTGTAGACGCAGGCGGACAAGGCTTTGTGGTAATTCTCGAGGGTATGTACTCGGTACTCAAAAACGGCGTTATGATAGAATCTAAGAACGCCCCTGCAGAAGAGCCTGAAGAGGACGAGGGCAGAAGTGCCGTTGCTGAGCTGGAGGATTTTGATATAAACTTCCCCTACTGCACCGAGTTCATAGTTAACCGTGCAGAGGGTTGTGATAAGGAGCCTGCAGAGCTTCGCAGCTATCTTGAATCTATTGGTGACTGCGTCGTAGTGGTAGATGATGAAGAGATAATCAAGGTTCACGTTCACACCGACCACCCCGGTAACGCTATTGAGAAGGCTCTTACCTTCGGCGCACTCGTAAAGCTTAAGATTGAAAATATGTGCGACCAGAACGAGCGCGCAAAGCACGATGCCCAGAACAAGGGTAAAAAGCCTGCCAAGAATGCCGACCGCACCGAAACCATTAAGTCGGTTGCACCCGAAAAGCATTTTGGCTTTGTATCGGTTGCCGCAGGCGAAGGCCTTAAGGCCCTCTTTACCGACCTTGGCGCCGACGTTGTTGTAAGCGGCGGCCAGACCATGAACCCCTCTACCGACGATATTCTTCGTGCAATAGAGGCCACCCCTGCCGAGACGGTATTCGTTTTCCCCAACAATAAAAACATCATTATGGCGGCAGAGCAGGCTATTCCCCTTGCTACCCGCAACGTTATCGTTATACACACCCGTACCATTCCCCAGGGTGTTACCGCAATGCTTAACTTTGACCCTGATGCATCTGACAATGACAACGCTATTGCTATGCAGGATGCTATTAATAACGTATCTACCGGTCAGATTACCTTTGCCGCAAGAGATTCCGACTTTGACGGCAAGCAGATAAAGCAGGGCGAGCTTCTTGCTCTGGATAACGGCAAAATAGTATTTACCGATACCGAGCTTGATACCTGTCTTGTAAGACTTACCAAGCAGCTTATCAAGCGTGATTCGGCCTTCGTTACCCTTTTCTACGGTGAGGACGTTACCGACGAGCAGGCCGAGGCTATGAACGACCTGCTGAACGAGAAGTTCGGCGATAAGGTTGAGATTACCCTTGTAAACGGCGGACAGCCTGTTTACTATTATATCATTTCGGTAGAGTAATTAACCTATAGTTCGGGAGGCGCCTTATATGGCAACTATACTGGACAACATTCAATATATGAAGGGCGTGGGTGAAAAACGCGCCCTTCTTTTTAAAAAACTGGGCATCGACACCGTCGACGCCCTTTTGCGTTTTTACCCCAGAGGCTATGAGGATTGGAGCAAAATTACCCCTATTGCCGAGGCAAGGGGGCTTGAAAATCCCGTTTGCATAAAAGCCAGGGTTTTAACCCTTGTTACTGAGCATCGTATACGCCGCAATATGACCCTTTATAAATTCAAGGTCAGGGACGACAGCGGCGAAATGCTGGTTACCCTATTTAATACAAAATACGATGCCCAAAAGGTACATCCCGGTAGCGAGATACTTCTTTACGGCAGAGTAACTGCCGAATCCTTCAGGCTGGAGATGTCGGCTCCCAAAATACGAGACGCAGGCTACCAGATGATAAGGCCCTTATACCCAACCACCCAGGGACTTACCTCCAATGCCATTGAAAAGGTTGTGGCAACTGCTCTGACGGCTGTGGCTATCCCCGAAATATTACCACCTGCCATAATTAGGGAAAACAGCCTTTGTTTAAGAGAATTTGCCCTTAAAAACATACATTTCCCCCAGGATGCCGATGCCCTTGAGCAAGCTCGAAAAAGGCTGGTTTTTGAGGAGCTTTTCCTCCATCAATCAAGCCTACTGCTTATAAAAAACGTTAATCGAGGCCGTACCCCCTGTGTTATGAAGGGTGATTACTCGACAGAGTTCGCCTCACTTCTACCCTTTAGTATGACAGGCGCTCAAAAGCGCTGTATTGCCGAAGCCTGCCGAGATATGATGGAAAGCAGGCCTATGAATAGGCTGATTCAAGGGGACGTTGGCAGCGGTAAAACTGCCGTAGCCGCCGCCTGCTGTTACAATGCGGTTAAAAACGGCTATCAGGCGGCTATGATGGCTCCCACCGAAATACTTGCCGAGCAGCATTTTAAAACCTTTAGCAGCACCCTTGAAACTACCGGTATGAAGGTGGCTCTGCTGACGGGCAGCCTTACAAAAAAGAAAAAGGAGGCCGTAAAGGCCGCCCTTGAAAATGGTGAAATAGATATTGTTGTGGGCACCCACGCCCTGCTCAGCGATAACGTATACTTTAAGGCCTTGGGCCTGGTGGTAACCGACGAACAGCACCGCTTCGGCGTAGATCAAAGGGCCACCCTCTCGGCCAAAGGAAACACACCCCACGTGCTGGTAATGTCGGCCACCCCTATCCCCCGCACCCTGGCTCTTATCATCCACGGTGACCTGGATATCTCGATTATCGACGAATATCCAAAAGGCAGGCAGACCACCCGCACCTATGCGGTAAACAGCAGTCTGCGTCCCAGAATTTATAACTATATAAAGAAATTTATAGCCGAAGGCCGTCAAGGCTACATTGTTTGCCCCCTGGTAGAGGAGGGTGAGGAAAATACAGGCCTTGTTCCTGCCGAGCAATATTATGAGGCTTTGGCGTGTGACGAGTTTAAGGACTACCGCCTGGGTCTGCTTCACGGTAAG
Source organism: Clostridia bacterium (assembly GCA_017623235.1). Classification (GTDB taxonomy): domain Bacteria; phylum Bacillota; class Clostridia; order Oscillospirales; family Acutalibacteraceae; genus SFWF01. The sequence goes on from JAGAPN010000037.1 coordinate 6,027, forward strand.
ATGAAACCCCGCGACAAGGATGCCGTTATGCGTGCCTTTGCCGCAGGTGAAATCGACCTGCTTATTGCCACCACCGTAATTGAGGTGGGTATCGACGTACCCAATTCGGCAATTATGGTAATTGAGAATGCCGAAAGATTCGGTCTGTCCCAGCTTCACCAGCTAAGGGGGCGCATTGGTCGTGGCGGCTTCAGCTCCGACTGTATACTTATATCCGACTCGGCGGCGGATAACGCCAGACTCCGTACCATGTGCGACACCATAGACGGCTTCGAGATAGCCGACCGCGACCTGGCCCTTCGTGGCCCGGGTGATTTCCTCGGCAACCGACAGCACGGCCTGCCCGAGCTTCATATAGCCGACCTTTCCGCCGACCTTTCGGTACTACGCAGCGCAGGCGCCCGGGCCAAAACTCTGCTGGAGAGCGACCCCCTGCTCAAGGCGCCGGAAAATGCAGGCCTTAAGGCCGAGCTGGACCGAATGATCGGCAAAATGAAAAATAATTGATATTTTCATTATTTTGTGTTAGAATATCCAGGCTAATAATTTTTTGGAGTATTAAATGGAACTTTTACATCACCTTTTGCACGCCCTGGAGCATCCGTTGGTGGAAACACTTAAGATGGCACCTGTGCTGTTTTTAGCCTACCTGTTTATGGAGTGGTTGGAGCATAATGGAAACAGCAGACTTACAGGGTTTTTAACTAAATCACAGCAGTTTGGCCCCCTTTTCGGCTCGCTGTTGGGCCTTATCCCCCAGTGCGGATTTTCGGGGGCTATTGCAGGAATGTACGCCGCAGGCACCGTTACCCTGGGCACTCTGGTTGCTGTAATCCTTGCCACCAGCGACGAGATGCTGCCTATGTTGCTATCGGCCAACGTGGGCCCCCTGCTGATACTCACATTACTTGGCGTAAAGCTTGTTACAGGTCTTGTAGTAGGTTTTCTGACCGACCTTTATATGAAGGCGAAACACCGCCAACAAAAAGAGCATATTCACGAGTTCTGCGAGCAGGAAAATTGCTCCTGCAAGGACGGAGTATGGCTCTCGGCCCTAAAGCATACCCTTAAAATTTTAATAATAATCTACATTGTATCGGTTGCTCTCCACTTCCTTGTGGAGCTTGTACCAGAGGATATTATAAAGTCTGTACTTAATTTCCCGATAATAAGCCAGGTTGCGGCTTCTCTGGTGGGCCTGATACCCAGCTGTGCCGTATCGGTAACCCTGACCCAGCTCTACATTGACGGCGCTTTAGGTCTATCTCCCCTGCTGTGTGGACTTCTGACCAACGGTGGCGTAGGTCTGCTGGTGCTTTACCGGGTAAACCGTGACCGCAGGGCCAACCTCTGCATCACCCTGCTGATATTTATAAGCGGTCTTATTTTCGGCTCCCTGGCAGGATTTATAAAAATATAAAAAAATCTGTGATGGTTTTCCCATCACAGATTTTTTATTTTTTAGCAGGCCATTCCGCCGCAAGGGATGCCGCCAGAATAAGCACAGCACCTGTAGCCGAAGCCACCGTTAAGGGCTGGGACAACAATAATGCCGACAGGACTATAGCCACTACGGGGTCTATGTAGCTGATAATCGCCACCGTTTGGGCAGGCAGCTTCTGCACCGAGGCAAAATACATAAAATATGCCAGGCCTGTATGCACAAGGCCTACGCAAAGCAGAAGACCGATACCTTGCCCGTCCAGGGCGGTAAGGTCGGGCTTTTCCACCAAAATGGTATAAGGCAAAACCACCAGGGCCGCCGCAGCCAGCTGTACCAGGGTGCGGTTAAAGGCAGACACCTCACCCAGCTTTTTATTCATAAGAATCACCGAGGCGTAAAGGGCCGCCGCTGCAATTCCAAAAATTATACCCAATGGGTCGCCGTCTGTAGGAGCGCCGTTTACAAAAACCATACCCACCAGGGAAACACCTATACAAATAAGCTTTTTTACCCCGATTTTTTCCTTTAAAACAAAGGGGGATGCCGCCATAACAAATATGGGTGCCATATAGTAGCACAGGGTGGCGGTGGCAACGGTGGTATGTCTGTAGGCCTCAAAAAGGAATATCCAGTTAAAGCCGATAGCCCCGCCCGACAGCAGGAGCAACAGCAAATTTTTCTTTATATTTTGGAGGTTTATCTCTATCCTCAAAATAAGACCAAAAAGCAGTAAAAACAGCACGCCAAGGGCGCCCCTGGCAAAGGCTATTGCCGCCGAGGGCAGAGGAATGTAATTTACAAATATTCCTATGGTGCCGAATATGAAGGTAGCGAGTACCAGCTGCAGCCTATTCATGGGTTTCCTCCTCGTCCGGGACCTCTAAAATAAGCTCTTCAGCCTCCTCTTCGGATAACTGAAGCTCCCACATAGCCAGCATATCCTCACCCTCGGGATAAACCACGGACACGGTTTTTCTCTTCCTTATGAGGTGAGTTATAACGAGATAGACCGCCAACACCGCCAGGGCACCAAGGGTGATAATTCCGCCTGTGGCAAGTCCCGGAGTGGTGTACTTAAAAACTATCTCGCTGGTGCCGCCCCTTACGGGCACCGCCATAAAGCCTGCATTTACCTTTTCTATCACCGTTTCTTTGCCGTTTACATAGGCGGTCCAGCCCTTATCATAGGGAATGGAGAAGAACACAAGAGTATCTTTTTGGCGGGTAACAGAAGCGGTAAAGCTGTTTTTTCCTATTTCAAAGGAGGTTGCCGCAGTTTTGGCCCTATTTCGGCACTCCTTGGTAAGCTCATAATAAGAAAGGCTTGCGCTGTTTTCGGGGTTATCATAGTAAGCGTCAAGCTTTTCAAACATATAGCCGTACTTACGGGCCTGGGCCTCGTTAAGCACTATAGCTCTGAGCATAAGCTTGGCACGGTCGCCTTTGCTGTAGTCCTCGCACTCCTGCAGGGTAACGTAGGTATCGTAGGAGAAGCCGTAGCCCACGTAGTTCTCATTTTCATACACGTCAAAGCCGCTATCATTATACAGGAAGGTATAGCCCGGCATTTGGGTTGTGCCGTTTTCATCGGCAAAGCTGTCGCCCGACTCCCTTTGAATAAGGTATTTTACCGAAAGCAGAGGGCGTATAGCGTAGTAATCGGTATCGGGTCGGCTGGCCACATCCCTTTTAATGCCGATAAAATCGTAGAACTCCATAATACTTGAGGGCACTACCGAATGGAAGGCATTAATACCTGAATAATTGAGGAACATGGCCGTATTATCCATACAGTCGAAGGTATCTATACGGAAGGTATCGGGGTCGCCCTCAAGCTGAAGGTCCCCTTCTATAAGGTCGTTTACCACCGCCTGGTGGGTATAAGAGTGGGACCTGCCGCTTCCTACAAAAAAGCTGGAATATCCAACCGAAAAAATAGCCACGCAAAGTATCGACATCTTAAGAAAGCGCTGTAGCTCCTTTTTTCTAGAGGGAAGCAGGAAGGCCAGGGTCACAAGGCCGCCAAGGGCAATAGCACAGGTCACCCAGAATCGGGCTATATACATAGCTTCCTTGGGATTGGTGTACAGGCCGAAAAGCAGGCCCTCGTCTGTTGTTTGAGGGAAGAAGCCAATAACAAGGGTGATAAGCAGGGTAATTCCCGCCACCCTTATAAAGCCCTTATCCCAGGGAATGTTTTTATCCTCAATTGCGATAGCGGTGGCCAGACACATCATAAGTATGGGCATATAAAACCAGCGCACGTAGTAGGAATCGTTAAAGGCGTAAAAGGCCGAGTTCAGCACAGGCACAAAGGCCATAACGGCGCAGGTAATGATAATTCGCTTAAGCCAACTGCCACGCTTGGCGCCGCAATAGGCAAATACACCCACCATACTGAAAACAGGCATCCAGGCCCCCAGGGATGACCATTTCACATTGGCCTCGGGGAACATTACGGGGCGGGCTGGAAGGTCGGGCGGGAAGAAAAACACCGTAAACACGTTGGCATAAATGCTTTCCTTGCCGAAGAGAATGGAATTCCAGCCCAAATCAATATTGGAAACACGAGAATTGTCGGCAATAGCCAGATAGGAAGGCAAAAGGATAACCGCCGCCAGCATAATACCCAGCACGGCCTCAAAAAACACTGCAAAAATCACAGCGCCGGAGGGCTTTATTGCACGGCTGACAAGGCGGATAACGAAATATATTACGCCGAATACCAGCATACCCACGAAGAAGAAGTAATTAACGATAGCGCAGAGGGCTATCATAAGGGCGAATACTCCCCTTTTATTCTCGGTAACCAGCAGTTCAAAGGCCAAAAGCAATAGGGGGAAAAATACGATAGCCTCGTGGAAATGATTAAAGAATATGTTGTAAACCGAGAAGCCCGAAAAGGCGTAAAGCAGGGCGCCCAGCTGTGCGGTAAGGGGTCTTCTTGTAAAACGGCTGATAAAAAGATAAGAGGTCAGGGCGGCGCAGGCAAATTTTAAGATAAGCAGAGGTCCCATAAAATGGGGCACCCAGGAATTCGGGAAAGGAAGAGTAAGCCAGAAAAAAGGGCTGGTTATGGTATAAAAGGTATAGGAGCCGATGAAATTTGCGCCAAGGTCGGTGCCGAAATGCCAGCCAAGCTCGCCGTTTCTTATAGCCTGGTGGCAAAGCTGATAAAAGGGTATCTGCTGGACGTTAAAGTCACCAAAAAATATAAAATAGCCCTTATCGTATATAATGTAGGGTACAAAAAGACAGGCGGCGCAGAGAAGAGCCGTCAAAAATACGGCAAGGGCGCCCCCCTCCTTTTTTCCTAACAGACGGGATTTAGCGGCAGAAAAGGTCAAGCCGATATCCTCCTTTTAAAAAATACTGTTGATATTATAACATTTAATGGTATAATTATCAATACAAATACTGTCGAGGAGTTATTAAAATGAGCCATTTTTACGCTATGCTTTCCAGAATGAAAAACATTAACCGCTGGGGCCTTATGAGAAACACAAGAAACGAAAATCTGTGCGAGCATTCTCTTGAGGTGGCATTTATTGCCCACAGTCTGGCCCTTATTGCAAAAAAACAGCTGGGCCGTACTATTGACCCCGACAGATGCGCCGTGGTGGCTATGTTCCACGATACCTCCGAAATAATTACGGGAGATATGCCCACCCCCATAAAGTACTACAACCCCGAAATTAAAGAGGCATATAAAAAAATAGAGGCGGTAGCTGAGGACCAGCTTATAAATATGCTGCCCGAGGTTATGCGTGATGAGTTTAAGGAAATATATCATCCCGATGAGGAGATTACGAAAATAGTCAAGGCAGCCGATAAAATATCCGCCCTGATAAAATGCATTGAAGAAATTAAAATGGGGAATATGGAGTTCCGTGACGCCGAGGAATCCACCAGAAAGATAATTGACTCCCTCGATATGGAAGAAGTCAATATCTTTATGAAGGAATATATCGACAGCTTCTACCTAACCCTAGACAAGCAGCAAAAATAAAAAAACAGGTCAATAGACCTGTTTTTTTATTTTTCATTTTCTCGAAGCTGGCCCAGGGCGCCGCCGGGATGACGGAGAACATACTCCCGGGGAGTAATATTACGCTTTTCCTGCAGGATTATGGAAAGGATCTGCAGGGCAATGGTTTCAGCAATAATAGAGGCACGGGGGGCACGGTTTAAGGGGCCGCCCTCCTCCTTTACACCTGCAAAGATGTGTGCATCGGCAAATTTTGCCAGCCAGGATTCGTTATTACCCGAAAGGCCTATAAGCTTACAGCCGTTATTTTTAACTGCAATAGCAGTGCTTTTCATCTCGGCGGTTTCACCGCTGTTGGAGATACACACCACCACGTCACCCTCCATAAGCTGACCGCAGGAGCCGTGAACGGCCTCGGTACCGTGGAGGAAATATGTGGGGGTGCCTGTCGAGGACCAGAGAGAGGCAATATAGTTTGCCACGTGAGAGGGCTTGCCGATACCCGTAATATGTACCCTGCCGCCCTTTGCCTCGGCTTCCCAGATAAGCTGTGCGGCGGCCCTGTATTCGGCCTCGTTTACATTATCAATAAAATTCAGAGTTTCTCTTTTTGTTATATCAAGAAAATTTTTAAGCATAATATTCTCCTTTAAAATTCGGGGGCAAGGCCTCGTTCTATCATAATTTTTCTTACCTGCTCCAGAGTGGGCAGGCTGGGCATTGCTCCAAGGCCCGTTACGGTGACAGAGGCGGTCTGATTGGCAAACTCCATAGCCTTTTCCTTTGAAAGACCGTGGCAAATTGCGGTACAAAAGGCGCCTACAAAGCTATCCCCTGCGGCGGTGGGGTCAACCGATACCACGCCCTTTGCGGCAGGAGAAAATACAAACTCCTTGCCGTCACCGATAACGGCGCCACGGCTGCCCAGGGTAATAATAACGTTATCTATACCTGTAGAAACAATCTTTTTAACAGCTGCCTCGGCAGAGGCAAGGTCGGTTACCTTTATTCCAGTCATCTCCCCTGCCTCATGCTCGTTGGGGGAAATGTAGGTTATATAGGGCAACAATTCTTCGGGTACGGGGGCAAAGGGGGCGGCGTTAACCATAAGGGGCACACCCTTTGCGGCGGCAAATTTGGCAACGGCAATATTTATCTCCATAGGAATTTCAAACTGGATAATTACCATATCATACTCGGCTATTTCCTCTTCAAGGAAGGCTATATCGTCAAGGGTAATATCCATATTGGCGCCGGGCACCACGCAGATGCGGTTATTGGTCTGGCCATTTTTGGTTTCAAGCTGGATATTGCCGACGGCAGAAGGCTGGGTGCGGCTTACAAGCACTTTACTTGTATCTACGCCTGCCTCGGCTGCGGTGGCTATAAGGCGTTTGCCAAAATCGTCATCGCCTACCTTACCCACCATAGTAACCTTTGCGCCGAGTCTTGCGGCCTGTACTGCCTGGTTGGCGCCTTTACCGCCTGCGGCGGTGGAAAAGGAGGTGCCGATAACCGTTTCACCCTCTTCGGGGAAGCGCTCACAGCCCACGATAAGGTCCATTACAAAGCTACCTACAACTAATATTTTAGGTTGTTTCAAGGCAAACAACTCCTTTTATGAATTATAGATTTATGATAAAACAATTTCCTCTCATTGTCAAGAAAATACCCCCCTCATAGCAGGATATGTCAGCAACAGGGCAAAAAAAGATAAGCAAAAACCGAGGTGCCAAAGCACCTCGGTTTTTATCAGATAAATCTTATAAGCTTTCGGGCTCGGTCGGATGTGAAAATTCCTGCCGAGATAAGACCGAAAAGTGCGGCGCCGAAGGCGGCCTCCTCGGTGTGGGCGGGAATTTTAAGCGAGGCACCGAACTTAGCCTCGGCAGCAGCTATAAGCTGGGGATTTTTTCTGATGCCGTTGCCCGAGCCTACCAGGGCGACACGGCTTTCGTTCATATAGCTGTACATACCGTAAAGCTCATCCACCATACCCTGTAGCAGACCACGGGTAAGGGCGGAGGGGGTAAAGTTTTCGGTAGAAATTCCCGTTACGCTGCCTCGTATATCCTCCCTGCCCCTGACACCCGAAAAACGGGTATCAACGGTAAGGGCATCGTTACCGTCTGCCAGCATTTTACCCATAATGTCGTAAACGGTTTTATCGTCAATATCGGCCGAATAGCTCAGCACGGACTTGTAAAAGTCCTTAAGCACGGCATAGGCACGACCACCGCAAAGGGCGGCGCCCACAACCAGATATTTACCTTCGAAATATGGTCTGGTTTCAATGCCTTCACCCCAGACAGGGCGGTCTGATACAATGGAAATCTGACTGCCCGTACCAACGTTAAGCAGAATATCCTCGTCGGAGGCAAGGCTGGAGAATACACTGGCCTGATTATCACCTATAGCCACGCTGACGGGGATGCCCTTGTAGTTTCCTGCAATACGGTAATCGTCTACCACCGTTACGTCGCAGGGACAGGTAAAGCCACCCTTTTCCAAATCAAAGCAGCCGAAGCTGGCGGCATCGCTGATATGCACCAGAGCCTTATTCAGGCCGCAAAGACGCATCACCAGGTAGTCGTGAACGGTGCAAAAGCCCACAGACTCGGCAGGGACCAAGCCGTTTTCACGGTTATAAAAGTCGGTAACGTTACCGTAGCCGCTGTGACTGTTCATATAGCCTGCGTAGGTTGTATCACCGTAGGGCTGATTTCCCCTGCCGTCCTGCCAGGTATAAAGGGGACTTACGGCCATACCCTTTTCATCGGTATAAACTATACCGTGCATCTGACCCGTAACGCCGATAACGGCGGTATCGGGGGTGATAAAGTCCTCGAGAATATCCAAAGCCTTAGATATAATTTTCTCGGGGTCCTGAATCTTCTCCCAGGCCTTATCGGTGGGAATAAAAGCATCGCTGTTTTCGGTACGGGAGCGCAGCACGGCGCCCGTTTCGGTATCAATGACAACGCCGCATATACTTGTGGTACCTAAATCAATTCCTATAGCCTGCATATAGCTCTCCTTTAATAGGTTTCTATAAGTTCAATATTGCCCGACACCTTAAAGCTACCCATAAGGCTGGCCGGCATAAAGAAGTAATCACCCTTTTTAACGGCCTTTTCATAGCCGTCACCGCTTACCTTGCCATTACCGTCGGTAACGATATAAACGGCATAGCTACCCTTGACATCCAGGGTAAATTCGCCCCCTGCAAGCTTTATGCGATTAATGATAAAGCAATCGGTATCCTTGGGACCAACCATTTCCTCCACGGTAACACCGTTGCCCGAATAAATCGGGGTGGGACGAAGCTGGGGGTCGTCGGCAGGGGTGAAGTTAAAGCAAGAAACAGCATCCTCCCTGCTGAGGCCCAAATACATCTCCTTATCCGAGAGCTTATACTCACCGCACCAATGCTCGGGTTGAATGGTGAAATCGCTGGGCTCCTGAATCTCTAAAATAAGACAGCCCTTGCCTATAGCGTGAACGGTTTTGGCGGGAACAAAATACATCTGGCCTACCTGGGGATAGATATACTCCATCAGCTCCTCCATAGCATCGGGCTCGGTTTCGCTACGGTCGATAGCAGCCTCAAAATCGGCCTGGGTAACCCCTTCCTTAAATCCGAAATAAAGCTTGGCATCAGGGCGGGTGCCTAAAATAAGCCAGCACTCGGTTTTGCCGTAGTTGGAATTAAAGTGCTTTCTGGAAAAGGGCTTATCGGGATGAGCCTGGGCAGGTAGTCTTATAGCGCTGTCCAGTCCCTTTACCAATATACGGAAGGTATTACCCTTGCCCAGCAGTTCCTCGGGATACTGCTTTAAAAGGTCATCAAAATAAAGGTCGCTGTCCTTTATTTTTGAAATACCCTCCTTGGGGTCGGTAGAGCCTTTATTAAGGGCTCTTACCGACGAGGCAATCCATTCCTCGGGAAGGTAGTTATCTACTGCGGGGTCGCCGAAAAGGTCGGCAAAAAGCTTACCGCCCGTATAAACACGACCTACACGGTTGCGTTCGAAAAAAATAGGTTCTTTAATCAAAATAGTGCCTCCTAACAGCCAATGGTGGTAGATTGCAGGTCAAGTCTGGTAATTATATCTTGCTGTATTTCGGGAGATAAGTCAAGGAAATTAACAAAGGTGCCGTGAATTCGCATAATATAAACACCGGAGGGGGCGTATTTCTTGGGATTGGCCAGCACCTTGCGCAGGGTTTCGGGGGTGGTAACGTTTACGTAGAGGTAGAAGGGAGATACACCCTCCTTAAGCTCGTTGAAGAAGAGGGGGCGAATAATGTTGTTGTAGAACTGTACGCCCTTTACGGCAGTATCGTCACCCGTGAAATACTTGGGGTCAATACCGAGATGAGAGGCATAACCGCCGCAGAACTTTTCAAAGGGAAGCTTCATATTAGAGAGCATACGGAAGCCAAGGCCGTTGGAAGCCTCACCGTAGAGGGGGTCAACACCGTAGCCCAGCATATCACGGGCGGCACGACCGTCGGGGGTGGCGCCTACCCAGTAGCCGTAGGTAAGGTGGGTAGAGGGGCTGGAGAAATCGGGACGGAAGGGATTGCCCAGATAGTTCTTTTTAGAGCTGAGCATATCGGATACCTTATTGGCAATTTCAGCGGCCTCATCATCAACCACGGCAATATTATTACCGAATTTGGGGGCGGCCAGCAGGAACTCTCTCACGTCCTCATAGCCCTTAAAGTTAGCCTTAAGTGCGGCTATAAGTCTATCCTTACCCTCGGGGAACTTTTTAACGTACTCGTCTATGGCAATAAAGGAATCGGCCAGAACGGTAAGACCGTGGATAAGACAGCCGCTTCCGTTATATTTGGTACCCTGTACCTTGGTGTCACGCATATCGGCGCCATACTCAAGACCACCCATAAAGCAGCTGAGGAAGGGCACCTTAAGCTCCGAAAGAGCCACCGATGCGCCGTTTGCGGCAGATACCATTTCATCCATTACCTTATCAAGGGTCTTGTAGAAGGCTTCACGGACGTTATCCAGCTCGTAGGGCTCGGCCTCCATAAGCTTATCGCCCGTAATGGCCGAAACACCGTCCAGCAGTACCATTTCGAGCACCTTGGGCAGGCTGAGCCAGCTGTTGGTGGTGTTGGCATTGTCTTTACCCATAATAAGAGGCTCCTGACAGCCTGCAACGCTGTAGTCGGGGATATCGGCCTCGGCTACACCGTTGTTCTTCAGTATCTCAAAGAGAGAATCGTCGTTGAAAAGCGAGGGTGTGAGAACGCCGGGGGTAAAGAAGAAACGACCCATTTCCCCGTAAAGCTCTTCGGGGGTGTTTTTGTGAAGCTTAACCGACAGAATGGGCTGGGGCAGGTTCATATCAAAATATGCATCCATTATGGCGTAGGTCATAGTATTTGTAAGGTCGTTACCGTCGGTATCACGACCACCCACAAGAACGTTCTGGGAAATAGCCCAGCTACGGTCACCTACGTTATAAAATACCAGGAAGTGACGGAAAAGCTCGGCCGCCTCGGCACGGGTAAGCTGACCGCGATAGGGCTCGAAAATACGGTCGGCATTACCGAGAGAGAAGGCATAGGGATTGGGAGCCTGCTCAAGACACATAACCTCCCAGAGAAGCAGATAAAGCTGAAGAGCCTCATAAAGGTTGGTAGCGGGACCACCGTTTATCTGATTGAGAGATTTTTCCAGCAGGGTGAGCTGAGTAAGCCTTTCGGCGCTGCAGGTCTTTTTCTGCTCGCTAATAAGGTCAAGATAGCGGCCGATAAGAATCTTCACACCGCCCATAGCCACGGTGGCGGCGGTATAGAAATCTCCCTGCTTGGCATTTGCCTCTGATATTAAGGCATCAATGCCCAGACGCAGGGCAGTCCTGAAATCGGGTATGACGTGGCCGGTTACCTGCTCAACAAAGAAGATAACCTCCTTGGTATAATCCTCCGCTTTTCCATAGGTAGTGTTAAGCATTTCAACCATTTTACTTTTGGCGGTGAAGGCACGTACCTTATCAATACGCTCTGCCGTAAACTCCTCATTAGGCTCAATATCGTTATAAATAGCCATAGGGTCACAGTAGCCCGAAAAGCCCTCGACGGTGAAGGAGGGATTAATAAGGGCGTAGCTGCGGGCAAAGGCGTCACGCTGGGCGCCTACAAAAACAGCATTTTCACTAAGGGTCAGAGGCAGAGCCTTTAATACCTCACAAAGAAGATAGGCCTTCTTTACCTCGTCGGAATATCCGCTATACTCGGCATCGTGGAGCATTTCGGTTTCCTTTGCAAGAAACCAGCCGTCAAGGCGCATTATTTCTCTCTCTTCCCTGTAAAGGGCCTTAGCCATTTCGGTAAGCTTACCGGGTGCATAAACGTTTTTCATAAGTATCTCTCCTTTTATGTAATTACGGTGTTAAGACCGTATTCCTTAAAAACTGATTTGAATTTTGCTATTGTATCGGGGGTAACAAAGCCGTTTTCCATTTTATACTCTCCCTGCCACTTTTCTTTACCGTACTCGTGGTAGGCCAGAAACTCAAAAACAACGTTTTGAGTATTAAAGCGGGAAAAATATTTGGCGAAGCTTTCCGGAGAATCGGCATTTACACCGTTTATAAGGGGTATTCTGATGTGGAGCTGACGCCCAATACCGCAAAAATGCTCAAAATTTAACTTTATCGCCTCGTTGCCAACCCCTGTGAAGCTTTTAAGAATTTCGCTGTCGTGGTGCTTGAAATCCATAATCAGATAATCCACAAGCTCGGCTATCTCCGGCAGTCGCTTTGAGGTGCCGTTGGTTTCTATTGCGGTGTGTATACCTGCATGTTTCAGGGCAGTAAGCACCTCTATCAGCTCATCTGCCTGGAGGGTTGCCTCCCCTCCCGTAAAGGTCACCCCACCGTTTGAGAAAAACATAGGGCGGCAGCTTATACACTCATCAACAATTTCTTTTACCGAATAGTCTTTACCTGCCGTATGACTCATACCGTCGGGATTAGAGCACCAGATGCAGGCCATGTTACATCCCGAAAGATGGTAGACGAGTCGGTTACCCGGGCCGTCCTGGGAAAAGTTGAAGCCTTTGCCGAATATCCTCATAGCATCATCCTCCGAATATAATATAAAGCATAGCAAAGATTTATTGAATTGACAAAAAGGAAGACGAGATGTAAAATAAAGAAAAAATCAAGAGAACGGAGACGTCTGTATGAAGCATTATTTTAACATTCAGACCCGTCACAGGGTAACCGAGGCTAATATTAACTATTACGCCACCCCTTTTATTCACCCCGAAAGAAAAATGGGTGAGCACGATTTCATATATATGCTGGACGGAAAATGGAAATTAGGACAAAATGACGAGATTTACGACCTGAAAAAGGACAGTCTTCTGATTTTGGGCGCAGGGCTTACACACAAGGGCCTGGCCTCCTGTGCCGCAGGCACCAAAACTATGTACTTTCACGTCAGCCGAAATGACGGTGACCTTATATCCCCTACCCTTGAGGGTGAGGATTTACTGAACAGCCTTACAGATGCCTCTGTTAACCGTAATATAAGGAAGATATTTCACGAAATCGTCAGCGCCAAGTTATCCGATAATGACCGCAAGGCTGACCTGCTTTTTGACCTGCTGCTTTGCGAGCTTTTCGACCTTCAGGATAAGGGTGACGGTGACCAGCTTGGAGAAAAAATCAAAACCATTATCCACCGAAGTCCCGAAAAATTTTACAGCAACAAAGCCCTGGCAGATATGCTGGGAGTATCGGTAAAAACTGCTGAAAACAAGTTTAAAGCTCAATTCGGTGTGACGATTCACCGCTACATACTGTCCTTTAAGGTAGAGCAGGCTATATCATACCTTAAAAATTTCCCCGAAATGCAGATAAAGGAAATTGCCTACAATCTGGGCTTTTACGACGAATATCATTTTTCCAAGCAGTTTAAAAACCTAACGGGTCTATCTCCTACCGAATACAGAAAAAAGGTATAAAAAATGCAGGGCATAGCCCTGCATTTTACATATTCATAGCAACTATCGCCACTATGCCCAGAATAAGGCCCACAAGCTGGTGCGCAGACAGCCTCTCCTTATAGAAGAATACCGACACCAGGCTCGTAGCAATGATGCCTCCTGCCGAAATAATAGGAAACATAAGCGATGCCGACATTCGGTTTGCCAGCACCATAGTACCAAAATTTACGCCGCCGTTGGCCAGGCCGCAAAGAGCATACCAGCCCAGACCCGTTTTGAGGTTATACCCTACCCTGTCCTTTTCGGTAAATAAGGCCGCTACAAACAGCACCACCACCGATATTGCAATTGCAATAAGCATAAATTCACTTTTGTAAGCGCCGTTAAAATCCAGCTGCTGAACCTTTTGTATGGTAGAGCAGCCGCCGTTTCCAACAAAGTTCACAAGCACGCATATTGCCCATTTAAAGGAGAGCAGCACCCCCTGCTCCTTGCTTTTTTTATTAACCAAAAACAGAGATATTCCCAACAAAGCAAGACCTATAAGGAGGGTTAGCTTTATGGGCTCTCCCAGCACCGTAAGACCGTAAACCGTGGGAATAAGCAGAGAATACTGCATCACAAGGGAGGATATGGAAAGGGGTCCGTATTTTACCGCCAGGAAGGAGCCAATTAGCGCCATACTGTAGGTAAGAGCAAAGCCCAGCGCATAGGGGATTATCTCTCCTGTAAAATTAAGGCTTCCGCCGCCGGTCAAAAGATATATTATAAGTGAAAAGGCTGCACCTGCCGCCGAAAAGGTGAAGGCTCCCCCACCCTTTTTATTGTATGCTTTTTTAGCAACCTGTTGTATACAGATACCGACAGATATGGCCGCAAGCAACACTCCGTTCAAAAAATCTCCTCCAATTATATTCAATGATAAAATTTTAATCTCTCCGGCACTGATATTCTACTCGAAAAAGTTTTAGTTTTCTTAAATATGTTTCGTTTTTTAGAAATATATTGCAAACCGCTGTCTGTGGCATTATACTGTAAACAGAAGGTGACGGTATGATAATAAATTATGACATAGAAAAGCTTTCCTCTGCGCTGGAGGCTTTTTACGCCGCAACGGGTATTGGCATCCAGCTTTTGGACAGGGATTTTTCGTCTCTTAATATTAAATTTTTCAGCAACCCCTACTGTACTGCGGTGCAAGCCACAAAATGCGGAAAGGCGGCCTGCAGGGCATCCGACGCCAGGCTTTTAGAGCTGTGCAAAAGCAGCAGAAAGACAGCCACCAACGTCTGTCACGCAGGACTTATTGACGTGGCTGTGCCTATAATATACGACAGCGAGATAATCAGCTACATTATACTTGGACAGCTGCGACCCGAAAAGGACGTGGCGGGACTTGAGGACTATCTTTTAAAGCTTGGGGCTAAGGTATCCAAGGACGATTATGCCGCCCTTCAGATCTACGACCCTTACCGTGTACAGGGTGTGGCAAGGCTTGCCGAAATGCTGACTAAATACATATTGCTGGAAAATATGGTGCAACCTAATTACAGCGACCGCACCGAAAGGGCCCTCGCCTTCATCGAGGAGAATCTGCATCATCCCTTCTCGGTGGAGGATATTTGCAAGAGTGCCTACGTTTCAAAAAGCGTGCTGTACCAAAATTTCAGCCGACTTTTTGGTTGTACGGTGGGCGAATACGTTACCCGCAAGAGAATTGAGCGGTCTCTGCGGTTGCTGGAGGGCACCGACCTGTCGGTAGAGGAGATATCCCAGCAGGCCGGTTTTTCCTCTGCAGCATATTTTACGGTCAACTTTAAAAAAATAATGGGTGTACCTCCTATAAAATACCGAAAAGAAAAGAGCGTTCGAGTTTAATCTCGAACGCTTCTTTTTTATATTTTTATCTCTGCGACACAGCCCACGGGGTCGGTGCCGTACCGCCGAATAAATTAATCTCCTTAACATCAAAGCACATTTATAAAGATAAGTCCCGCAAATGCGATTACCATACCCAGCAGGCATCTTGCTGTAATTTTCTCCTTAAAAAAGATTGCCGCCATTATGGCTGACAAGACAATTACCAAGCCTTGGTTAAGGGGGTAAAGCTGTGAGGCGTCAAGATAGATTGCGGCTGTTGTTTTAAAATAGGAATTTAAAAACAGACAAACCGACATAACCGCAATAAAGCCAAAAGCCTTTTTGCCCACTACCAAAAGGTTGTTCTTTGCTGCAGACACCGAGCCTTTGGAAAAGGCTAAAAGCAGGGGTACCAGGGTCAGCGCCGCAAAAACGTAGGTGTAAAAATTGAATATGGAGATAGGAGTATTGATAGCCGTTTTTACAAAGAATTTTTGCGCAAGGTCGGACAGACCATAAGATAAACCGCAGACCACCAGCACCAGCACAGATTTTACCGTAAGTTTTTTCTTTTGGGTGTTGTTATAGGAGCTCATTATAGCGGCGGCCGCCACCAGAAGGGCTATTCCTAAAATATCCTTAAGCTCCACCTTTTCGTGGAATAACACCGCTGACGTAATAATCGGCACCAGTACGCTTAGCATCATAGATATTTCCACCATAAGGTAGGCACATTGTCTTATCGACAGAAGCCAGGTCACCACGAAAATCGAGGTGGCTATACCCGACATCGCCGTTATAAGTAATGCGCTTATATCGGTAGCCATTAAGGGCAGGTTACCCTGCACCACAATAAGAGCAAAGCCAATAATTATACAAAGCACCATTCGGATAATATTCACCGACATAGCGTCTGATACTTCCCTTGTCAGGTTGCCGGTTTTTTTACCGCAAAAGCCCTTGACCATACCTGCGGCAATAGCAATTGCCAAAAATAAATATCCCATTTTTATTCCTTCTTAAGTTTTTAGTTCTATTTCAATTGCGGCAACGGCGGCTTTGGGCAGGGTGAAATCGGCAGTATCAATTTCCACCTTTTCAACTGCAAAAACATCAAGATTATCGGGTGTAATCTCGGTTTTGGGGTCGGCAGCAATTACGTACATAGTGCCCTTAGTGCCAATATTAAGGGAAAGCTGCTTGGCATTGTGCATATCTGTATTGGCAATATGCAGGTATACTGTGTTGCCGGTTTTAGAGGCAACGGCGTCAACGTCACCCTCATAGCTTATATCAAGAGCCTTCTCGCCCTGGTGGTGACCGAACAGGCTCATAACAGCGCCTACAGGCTGGAGATAAGGCATACCGTAATAAGGCACGGGAGAAGGAATCATAACGGCGTTAACCTGCCAGAGGTTACCGAAGAAATCGGCCATAGTGGCAATATCAATAATATCGCTGTGGCGCATAATAACGTTAAGACAACGAGCATAAGCCACACCTGCGCCCCAGGAGGAAAGCACCTCGTTGCGGTTGCGTCCGGGCAGACCAAAGTGGCCCTCGGTCATAGCAAGACGCTTGTTACCGCAATCGGCACGAAGCTCACGAATGTGCTTATCCAGCGACTTGTGGGCATTCATAAGGTGAAGCCAGGTAAGGTCAATATCATCACGATAGGCGGTGCCGCGAAGGGGTGAATCGGGCAGTCCCGAGCCAAAATGGTGGTGGAAGGCCAGCATTTCAACACCGTCCACGGTGCTCATCTTCTTAATCCAGTTTTCTCCCGTGAAGGTCTTATCTCCCCAGGCAATCAGCTTTATGTCGGGGTCGGCCTTTCGCATAGCCTCAACAAAACGGTTGGTTGCATCATAGCAGCCGTCCAGGCTGAAGCCCAGCTTATCCCTTATTCTATAAGAGGTTTCGTTACCAATCTGCCAATATTTTATGTTATAGGGCTCCTCTACCCCGTGCTCAAGGCGGAGGGCATCGGGGTCATTACAGTAGCGAACCCACTCTGCCGCCTCTTCTGCGGTACCCAGGCGGTCACCGTCGTTCTTGGGGTGAGCCCAGTTATCAAAGCCGTCGGACTCCATATTAACCAGCATCAGCGGCTCGGCATTTATTTTGCGGCAGAAATCTATAACCTCGTGGGTGCCCACCTGATTATGGTAGATGCCGCCCCAACAATGGTTAATCATAGGAATACGGTTGGGGCCAACAGCCTCCTTCCAATGATAGTAATCTATCATTGTACCGCCAAAGCGCACCATGGTGGGGCCCAACTCACGAATTTTGTCCATAACGCAGGGTATCCAATCCTTCTCGGTGAAATCCCAGGCGGCATCTACCGAGGCGTCGGCTGTACCCAGCGGCTCCATAAACTGCATATAAAGATAAGGTGAAATGCTATGCTTTTCCTTTGTATCAATGTTTAAAGAAATCATTTCATAAAACCTCCTTAAGACGACAACATTATATCATCAATATAGCCTTTGCACAATCATAATTACGGTAAATTTTTGCATTAAAGCTCTGTTTTTTTAGCATTATTTTGTGCGATTAATTACAGTTGTACCCTGCCTTCCCTTTTAAGGCGGTCTATATGGGACTTCATTACCGAGGCATAGTGAATACCGTGGTCATAAGCGCGGGAGTAAAGCACGTAGGCCTTATTTATATCGGGCTCACAGCCTCGGCCCAAAAAGAGTAGCTGCGCCAGTAAAAACTCACCCTCGGCGATACCGTGGTCTGCCGCCATTGTGGCGCACTCATAGGCTCGCTGATAGTTTTGCACCTCTGGCTGTTGGTAAAGAGATGCCAGCTCCATAGCCGAGAAGGAATGGCCCTGGGCCCTTGCCTTTTCCAGATACTCTACCGCCTTGGGCAGGTCCCTGGTTACGTGGCCAGACTTATACATAAAGCCCAGCACGTACTGTGCGTTGGCCAAACCGCCGTCGGCCGCTATCTGCAGATATTTCTGGGCGCTGCGGAAATCCTTGCGGAATCTGCCTGTGGGGCGGAAGCAAAGCATACCGTACTCGTAGGCCGCCATAATGTGATTATCGTCTGCGGCACTTCTGAGATAATAGGCCGCCTGCATAAAATCGGGCTTGGGCGGGTCGGTCAGGACACCGTTTCTGTAAAGCATACCTATCTGATAATTCATATCCGGGGTGAGATTCTCTATAGAATCGTAAACCGCCATAGCCTCATCGTATTTTCCGTATTTGATATAGAAATTGGCAAGGCCGATAGCCCTCATATTATCGCCGTTTTCCATACCCTCCTTAAGAAAATCCAAATATCGCTGAAAATCAAATTCACAGCCTATGCCCTCCCTTAAATGGTAGGCCTTTTGACCTTTGGCATACTCACTGTAGGGTGCGGCGCGCTCTATGTATTCCATAGCCTTTTCATAAGATTGGGGCTCTGCAGGAACGGTACCGTTATAATACATTCTGGCAAGAATATTTTCCGCCTCGTGACAAAGAGGATGGTCGGCCTCCGATACACGGCGCAGCCAATAAACCGCCTGCTCATAATCAAAGCTTGACTGCCCTTCGGCAGAGGTTACACCGTAATAGTGCATCATAGCCAGCTCGTACATAGCCTCTACGTCCCCTGCTCCTGCCTTCTCGGTAAGTCGGGCAAATACATCATTTACAGGATAATCGGGGTTGCTGTTAAAGGCATCCTTATATCTATCCTTTCCGTCCTGCTTAGAGTATAACCCCACCAGCAGTGCGGTAAAGGGTGAATCCATATATTCATCGGGCAACTTTATGGCGTCAACGTAGGGCAAAAAGCTCAGGTTTTCGGGCATATCCTCAGGGCGTGAGGGCATTGTGGCGCCATCCACCAAAACGGGGATAATATGCCTGCCGTTGGCCTTGGCGGTTAGAATCTCCTCCCTCACCCAATCGACGTCATCGTTTCGGCAAAGGCGCTGGATACTGTTTGGTGACAGCACCAAAATAAAATCCTTACATTCCTTTACCGCATTTTTCAGTCTGTCGGGAAAACAGTCACTATGCTGCTCGTTAGGGTTAAAATAAACGCTGTAGCCCAGCCCTGTCAGGTCACTTGCCAGTCTGTGGGCAAACTGATTGCTGCAGCCGTCGTTTCTGTATGAAATAAAAATATCCTTAGACAAATCCTGCGCCTCCCTTATTTTGGTATAGTGTACCACAATTAAGCCCTCTTTTCAATTAAAAAAACTCAAAACTACATTGACAGGTGCCAAAAAATATAGTATTCTTTTTTTAATTTAAAATTCATTAAATCAGAGGGATGCTTATGTATAAAAAAATCCTTATCGCTCTTGACCTTGAGGGTGTCAACAATGTTTGCGGTGTTGCCTATTCGGGGCTGGGCCACGGCTCTGCTGAGTGGGATGCCGCCCGCCGCCAGGCGGCCGACGAGGTAAACTGCGCCGCCCGCGCCCTTTTTGATGCAGGGGCTCAGCGGGTGGCGGTATGGGATAACCACGGTAGCGGCAAAAACATTATTCCCGACCAGCTCGACCCTCGTATTGAGCTTATTGAGGTAGATACCGCACAGCCCAGAATGTATTTTGCCGCAGACGGCGCCTTTGACTGTATTTGCTTTTTCGGCTATCACGCTATGGAAGGCACCCTTGGGGGTGTTCTGGCCCATACTATGAACAGCTCTATGATTCAGCATTATAAGCTGAACGGAAAGCATATAGGTGAGGTGGATATGGATGCCTATATTGCCGCTTCGCACCGAATACCCGCGGTATTCTTTGCAGGGGGCGACATTACCTGCGCCCAGGCTAAACGGGTACTCCCCCACCTGGTAACCGTTGTTACCAAGCAGGAGCTTTCCCGCAATGAGGCCGTATACAAGGATAATACCCTCTTATTTAACGAAATCAAGCGGGAAATAACAGCCGCTATAAATACAGAAATGCCACTTATCCCCTGCTCCTTCCCCGCCACCCTTGAAAAGTCCTTTAAGCGAACCGAGGATGCGGCAAAATATCTTTTACAGCTTAGGGAAATGGGTATTGAGGCGGAACACCCCGCCGATGATATTTTAGGAAGAGATGCCCACACCGTAACCGCCACCGTTCACAACATATCCCAGTTTATATGCTGCATATAAGCCAAAAAACGGACAGTCAAACTGTCCGTTTTTCATTTATTACTCAAACTCATCAAGGGACCAGGAATCTCTCCAATAAATACGGGGTATATCCCCCTCGAAAACAATGGGTAAAATAACGTATTGGGCTTTTGAAATATCAAGACTAAAAAGGTCGTTGGTGCCTGTATATTCCCGTTCCTCTTTAAGGGCGCGCTCTTTATCTTCATCTGTGGAGTTATTATATAGGGCTAAATGCCATTCCTCACATTTTTCGTAGGGTATATTCATAAAATCGGGCAGCCATCTGTCGGCTAAGGCTATATACAAATCCTTTTTATTTGGAACCTTAAACACGCTTCTGATTTGGGAATGGAAGGAGGTATTGCTGTCGTCGTCAACGTGGGGATTTAACGCGCCTTCAAAAGGACCGCAAATCGAATCACTAACGGCAACCTGTGAGGGATTGGGGTAAAAGGTGGTCGTTCCCGAAGTAATCAGGTAATGCTTTTGGCTTATTCTTAAATAGGTTGGGGCCTCTCGGTTAAAGGGAACGCTTTCGGGGTGCTTAAAAAAAGACTTGGGCTCCCCTGTAACCCTTGTATAGTCATCGGTCAGCCGTCCGCAAACAATTTCGGTGTGAGGACGGTTAAAGAAAACGTAGCCCTGTCCCTGGTCATCACAGGCAAGGTCAAAATCTCCTACACCCATCCCGAAGGGTTTAAAGCCCTCACCCACCATTTCATAGGGGCCTAATAATGAATCTGACACGAAGGAGTATGCCGCTACGTTCATATTTATTATCCAGCAAACCCATTTTTTCGTGTTCTTATTGTATATAATGCGCGGGGCATCCATCATATTGCGGGGGTTTAGGGGTGAGTTCTCATCATCTGTATCAGGTGGAATAATAAGCCCTAAATCCTTCCAATTATATAAATCGGTTGACTCGTACATTTTTATTCCCCAATGCCAAAAACCCGTTTTGCCATTGGAAAATTCTTTGTTGCTTCCGTAAAGATAATACTTATTATTGTGGAAAATAATATGAGGAAATTGCACGCATATAGGCTTGCCCTCGATATCGCACATTTTTTCGCCGTTTTTTATAAATGTATTCATAAAGTACACTCCCTTCGGCGATTTTATTATAGCTTAACACCTAATGCGTTGCATTTCAATTTTATTGTTTTTCGGCCCGATTTTAAAGTTTGACCATAAATAAAAGAGTTGCATTTCGCAATGGTTAAAAAATCCCAAGTCGTTTGACTTGGGATTTTTTCGACAAGTTGCACCGATTTAGATATCTTTATTTTCCAACAAATAATGCAACATTTTCTCGGGATTTTCTAAAAAGGTTTTTGTAAGTCTAAAGTGCTCCGTATCATAACTCAAAAACTTATGAAGGTTACTAATATATAAATCAATTTCACTTATGAGTTTGTTGGTATATTCTATAGACATTAAAGCACCTCCTGTTATCATTATAATGATTATAACATCCTTTGAATAAAAATACAAAT
>JAGAPN010000038.1 GCA_017623235.1 Clostridia bacterium
CCTTAACAACGGTAAATCCTCGGGCGGAAACCGTTGCACCCTCGGCTGTGGCTTCCGCGTCACCGGAGTTTACCAGCACCTTGGTACCGTTGCTGTAGGCGGTTGTCGAAAGGTCGCCCGATACCGAGTAATCGGTAATGGTAAGGTCTTTTATATATGTGTGGAATTCTGCGAACTGCTTTGCCTTGGCTACGGCGGTATCTATCTGAGAATCAGACAGTCCGTAGAGACTTACGTAATCGGTGGTAAGCAGGTCGGAGGGGTGGTCACTCATAAAGCCGTAGTGGATGCTTTGGCCTGCGGCAATATGCCTGAGCCAGAGGTCGTCACCCGAGTTTTTAATATTCAGCTCATAACCCGAGATTGAAACGTTGCCCTTGAGCAGCATCTGCAGGAAGGGTACGTCGTAATCGAACAGGTGATGCCGGGAGGAGGATACGGGAAGGTCGGTAGCCTTATCCATATACTTCCACATATAATCATTGGGGGAAGAAAGCATAAGCTTCTTTCCGCTTAAGATTTCGGCTGCCGACTGTGCCAGGGTGACGCCCAGGCTGCGCTGTGCGCCGCTGTCGTCGTAATCGCCCGGGAGTGTGCCCGAGGCCTGGCCTAAATACAGGCCTGTTGCCGAATATTTGTCGGCAGAGGCCACTATTTTCTCGGCGGCCTCACCGTAAAGGGTGGGCTTGAGGAGATAATAGGGGTCGGCATTGGGATTTTAAAAGTTTGTATTAATCTTTTTGGGTAATATATCTGCGGCACCCAGGTCAAGCTCCTTAGTAATGCTGAAGAACCTTGAGAAGCCGTTACCCGTGGAGTAGAACTTGTAGTAATCGGTGAAGAGGAAGAGGTCAATTCCCTTTTCCTCGGCATAGGCCTGCAGCTTCGCAAGGCCTTTCTTGCCGCCTACTGCCTTAGCGGGCTTAAGGTCGGTTTGAGTCTTGCCGCCGAAGAAGCTTTCCGAATACTGCTTGACGCCAACGGTAAGCTCTCCTGCATCTGTCAGGCGGTCAAGCAACTGTTGTGCCTGGGTAAAGGTTGTAAGAGGCTCAACGCCGGTATACTGTAAGCCTGCAAAGGATTTTTGTTTATTTATGCCGCCGTAAAGGTCAACGTAAAGGGATGCGGTATCGCTTGTCTTTACCAGGCTTTCTTCCTTTATCAGCTTATCTCGCAGGGCGGTTGCCATACTGCCGATGGTGTGATTTTCACCCTGAAGGAAGGTGTATTCAACCGTAAACTCCTCTGCAGGAGAGGGATGCTTGGCAGCGTAGAGTACCAGGCCTGCGGTACCGAGAGAGCCGTTCATAACCGAGATGTTCTGGGTTTCACGGTAGATAGCATCGAAATAAACCGTGTTAAAGCCGGAACCAACACCGTTTATAGAAGCGTTTACCGTGGACTCTGCCCCGGCAGAGATGGCACGGGCAATAAATGCGCCGCTGTTCTTCTTCATACCGATAACGGGTATGTATATCTTTTCCTCACGGGAGGACTCAATATCATTAGGCAGGGTTTCGTCCTTGCCGTATACTTTTTTTGTATAGGCCGACGCGCCAAGCTTTCCGTTATTGAAATTGATTACAGCGCCTGAGCCGTCGGGCACGAAGAGGAAGCCGTCGTCCTGCTCACCTGCAGTACCGAAGTAAGGCAGGAGGCTTATTGTAGAAATCTTGAACTCGTCCTCGGTGATACCGCTATACAGGATGGATGCATAAAAGCTGCCGTCCTTTACGGTATAGGCAACGGGTACGGTAAAGCCCTCGTTAAAGGTGTACTCAACACGGAAGCCACCGTCGATGCTATATATATTATATGTGTCCTTCCTGATGGAGGAGGCGTAGGAGTTGGTGGTAACCAATGCGGTAGCCTTACCGTAGGTAACCATAAGCTGTGAGAATATGCCTGTTTTATTGGCTCCCGCAGCATAGGAGTCCTCGTAAGAGGTATCGGGGTTTGAGCTCCACACCCTGCCGCTGGCATTTTCGGTAATGCTGACGGCACAGGTTGCGGGGTCAAGGGTTAAGGTAAGCTTACCGTCGGTAGCGGTAAGGGGGGCATCCTTAGAGCAAAGGGTGCCCTTTTCGTATGTGGGGCCGCCGGTAGTATCGGTTGACGAGCCGCCCGAAGAACAGCCTGCCAGGGTAAACACCAGGCAAAGGGCAGTAACAAGTGATAAAAGTTTAATTGATTTCATTACTGCACCCCCTTAAAAGCCCACGTTAAAGCGGTAGAACGCCTCTTCAATAACGCTGGTTGCAAACTCAGATATCTGCATAATAAGGTTGAAGAAGAGGAATATAACAAACAACATTATCAGCACGCCGACTAAGGAAGCAAGCATAGAGAAGATGTTGCGCTTGAAGGAATACTGATGCAGCTCGCCGTTACCTATTAATATAAGGAATACCGAGTAGATAGCGCCGAAGATGCCGATATAGTAGATGAAGAAGTTTTCATCCTGTGTGAGAAGGTTGGACAGGATAACCTCTATAACGCCTGCCACCAGCATGGGAACCAGGCCGTAGCCAAAGTGAATCCACACGTTTTTAAGGGTTCCCTTACCTTCAAAGAAGGTGGAAAGCAGCCAGTTGGAAAGGCAAAGCATAGCAGAAAGACCAACGGTGGTAGCCAGCAGGGCGATTATGCTGAAATCCTGAGGCTCATTCTGATTGAAGATGAAGCCTTTATAATTGAACTTTACGGCCTCAAGCAAAAACCAGAGGAATACCAGCACGGTGGATATTGTAACGCTTCCCTTATGGTTGTAACGCATCTCGGCAAAACCGTCGAAGGGATGTATCTGGGTATAGAATAGATACGCCAGCTTGCCACGCTTATCAAGGGGCGGCTTTTCGGTTTTGGGATGCTTTTTACGGTATACCTTGAAGGCGATTACTGCCAGCACAGCCAACACCATAATAACCGTCATAGCTATGGGGAAAACGTCACGCATTACCTGAGAACGGTAGCGCTGGTATGCTGCGGAATAATCTGCACGGGAATAACCCATTTTAAAATAATCCATAGCGCCCTTGTAGTCCTTCTTAAGCTGAAGGGCTTTTCCGATACCGATATATGCGGCCTCGTAGTTTCCGGCGGCATCAAGTACGTTCTGCCAGGGCTGAATAGATTCCTCAAACAGGCCCTTTTGATAAAGCAGATAACCGTTTCTTACGTCAAGGCCGAATCGGGTGGGCTGCATTACGGTAATTGCGTTGGTAACAGAATCTGCAACAACGATTTCCTTATCGATAGAGATTATCTGGCTGTTGTCGCTGAAGGTACCTACTGCGCTACCCTGTCCTGCGAAGATGTAAAGAAGTTCTCCCTCGGAGGAATACTGCATAAGGCGGTTCCAGGTCTTGTCGGCAACGGTGATGAAGCCATCCTCATCAACTGTCACGGCGTTAAAGCTGGTGCTGTAGCCCTTAAGATTGTAGCTACCCAGGTTGAAATCACCGTATTTTTCACCCTCCAAAACATTGGAGCCGTTACTGTTAAGCTTAACAATATATTCGTTTTTAGCTGAGGACGAACCGCTGGTTACAAAGAGGAAGCCCAGCTCGTCAATGGTCATATTGCTGTACTCAGTGGGCAGGTAGCGGACCGAGTTAGCAATCTGCTCGTCACTCATAAAGTTACGCCACATCATATCAAGCAGAACGGCGGCGGTGGCCTGAACCTGCTTGGAGCCGAAGTAAGAAACGAACTCACCATCGGCCGTGAAGCGGAGGATACCACGATACTCACCCTGGGACAGCACGTAGAGCCTGCCCAGATAGTCGGTAAGCACCTTGTAAGGGGTAAATTCACTGGTGAGGGAGGCCTCGTTGTTGGGACCGCCGTATTCACCTATTACCTCGCCCTCCATAGTGGCACGGACAACAAGCTTTTTACCCGAATCTGCAAAAAGTATGGTACCGTCAACGTCTATCCATATACTTTCGGGTATTCCCAGCTGATAGGGCTCTCCGTTTTTTGTGAGGTATATATACCTATTAAAGGTATAGTCCTTGTTGAGCACCGTGACGGTGGCTTCGCTTTCGGAGTTAAGTACGTAAATGTATCCGTCCTTATGTACCAGGTCGGCAGGCTTATTAAAGCCTGTATTTTCACCGTAGAGTACGGTGGTGACGCTGTACGGGTCGGGAACGGCTACTGCGTTTTGATTATGGTCATAGGTATAGGCTTTACCTGTACCCTCCTCTGCCGCGGCAGGCAGAGAGAAGGCCGTAAATATAAACACTATGAGCAAAAGAATTGTCAGTAATCTTTTTTTCACCTTTTTTACTCTCTTTCCTAAACTGCGGACAATTAGTCTTTGATTCCCGAGTTTACCATTGTTTCCATTACGTTACTTTGAGATATTACAAACACTAATATCGGGGGGATAAGCAGGATAAGGGATGCGGCCGAACCTGCGCCCGCTCTGGATATACCTGCGCTGGTAATCTGCGAAAGAGCGGTTACCAGAGGTTTCAGGGCCTCGTCGTATATAAGGTCGCTTCCGTTAATGTTCCAAACGCTTTGGAACTGGAAGATGATCATTGTGGCAACAACCGGCTTGATGTTGGGGATAACAAGCTGTGCGAGAATCCTGTACTCCCCTGCTCCGTCAAGCTTGCCCGACTCCAATATTTCTGTGGGGAAGGAGTGAAGGTTCTGAACACAGAGGAAAACGCCAAGGGTGGTTGCCAGAGAGGGCAGGAACATTGCCCAATAGGTATCGATCATATGCATCATAGCCAGGATTATGTAGCGGGCTATGCAGGTAACTGCGGCGGTAAACATAAGGGCGGTTACTATAACGCTGTTTATAGGGCCGCGACCGGGAAAATCGTGCTTTGCCAGGGGGTAAGCCGCCATACAGGCGATAACCACGTAAACTATAGTAGAGCCGAAGCTTATAAGCACGGTATTGAAAAGATACCTTTCAAAAGGCACCCACATTGAAGACATAACCTGTACCATTTGCACGAAGTTGTCTGTGGTGGGGTTTTGTACGAAAAAGCGGGGCGGGAAAAGGAAGAACTCTTCCATAGGCTTAAAGGCCGAAACTACCGCATATACCAGCGGTAGTGCCATAAAAGCGCCCAGAAGGAAAAGGAACGCACCCAGCAAAATGGTAGTTGGCAGCGAGCGGTTTATACGCTTACTCTTTTTAGTCTTTATCTTTTTAGGTTGTGCTGCAGCAGCGGGCATTCATTTTCCCTCCCTTACTTAAGAATCTTAAAGATGAGCTTCTTTGAGGCATATACCATAATAAACAGTATTACGGAGATTGCCGAGGCATAGCCCATTTCGTATCTGACCGTTCCGTAGTCGGTCATATGGTTGATAATTGTCAGGGTAGAGTACTGTACCGAGTTATATCCACCCGAAAGAGCCTGGGTAATATCACCTACAGAGAAGGCACCGGATATCTGCATTACTGCACCGAAAAGAAGCATATCCTTCATATTAGGCAGGGTTATATACCAAAGCTCCTGAAAACGGTTTTTAACGCCGTCGACGGCAGCCGCCTCGTACTGCGAAGCGTCTACCGACTGAAGACCCGCTATGAATGCCAGGAAGGAAACACCCAGCGACAGCCACAGCTGAACTATAATAATAATTGTGAGGTTGTACTGAGGATCGGTGAACCAAAGAACAGGTTCATCAAGTATTCCCCAGGAGATAAGCAGACCGTTTACAAGGCCGTAGCTGTCGTTGCTGAACATATACTGCCAAATGAAATATGCGTTACCCGAAACCGAGGGAGCATAAAACAGTATGGTCATAAACACACGAAGCTTTGTGGGCATTTCGTTAATAAGCCAGGCAAAGAAGAATGCGAATATGTAGCTTAAGGGGCCCGTAAGTACTGCAAAAATAAGGGTGTTTTTAAGGGCGGTGAGAAAAACGTCATCCTCGAAGAAAAGGCGGCGATAATTCATCCAGTTGGTGAATGTGGGCACCTCAAGCATATTGAAGTTTGTAAAGCTTAAAACCACCGCACAGATTATGGGGATAAGGGTAAAAACACAGAAAACGATAAGGAAAGGAAGCAACATAGAATAGCTTACTGCGTATTCCTTAACGGCTCTTGGGGTATATGAGTATTTTTTGGATTTTAAAGCCATTATTTTTTGCCTCCTTTACTTAATGTGTTTGGTGGGATCGAAGTTGAACTCTTCACGCTTACGCTCAAGCTCAAAATTTATTTCCTCGTTCCAATAAAGCAGCGACTCTCTGGGGTTTGTGCTGTCAAGAACGGTGGAAACGAAAGCGTTGGAAATTGCACGGCCTGTAAAGTAGCTTCCGGGAAGGTTGGGCAGGCAGGTAACGGTTGAACGCTGCTTTTCAAGCAGGGCCAGCTGTTTGGCACCCCAGGAAAGCTGTGTCATAGCTTCCATATTAGAGGGGTTATATCGGCCTGCGGCACCCAGAATAGACTCGATATCGGCGCCGTAACGACCCTGTACGTCTGCTGAAACAAACCACTTGAGGAAGTTCCAGGCATTTTGCGGGTCAGCACTGTTTTTGGTGATAACTGCGGCGGTAGCGCCCATTATCTGTGTATTGTTTATGGTGCCGTCTTCTCTGCGGACACCGGGAATACAAACCATTTCCCACACGCCGTTAAGCTCAGGCGCTGCCAGCTTCAAGGTGTTGTAGGACAAATAGGAGGTTATTGCCAGAGGCATCTCTCCTGTGCGGAAACGGTTCATAAAATCATAAGATTGGGGTAGGTCGTAGTCTTTATAGAAATCTACCGCAACCTTAAAGGACTCGTAGGCAACCTGGGTATCAAGGGCGGCCGACAGATAATCGTCGCTGTAAATATCTCCGCCATATTGATAAAGCAGAGTTTTAAAGAGGGTGCAATCGGTAAGTACACCTATACCGGCCTGCATATTGTTTGCCTGGAGCACAGGCAATACGTAGAGGATGAGGTCTTCCCAGGTTTCGGGAAGCTGGATACCATACTCTTCGAAGATATCGGTACGGTAGAACATCATTTCGTAGCCCTGGGTAACCGGAATACCGTAGTAGCCACCCTCATACTCGAAAGGAATCATACTACCGTCGCAGAACCAGGATGTAACCTCTTCAAAATCATCGAACTGTGAAAGGTCAATAAGCGCGTTACGCATTGCGTAGTTAACCGGGTCGGTTTCTCCTCTGTCAAGTGCCACGTCGGGGCCTCGACCTGCCAGGATAGCCTCTATAAGGCCACCGCTTACCAGCTCAACGCTGACGGCGGTGTTGTAGGTGGGAGTAAATGTATCCTCAACCATATTTTTAAGAAGCTGAGCCTGGTCACGACCGGTGGATACCCAAACGTGAAGCAGCTTTTCTGCCGAACCCTCTTCACCCGAATCCATAGAGCTGTAGTTGGTTACAAAGGAGGCAAAGAAACGCTTTGTGCGGTATACGATACCCTCAAAGAAGCCAGCCTTTTCTTTGGGCTTTTCGCCGTCTTCACCCACAAGGGCGATAACATCTATCTCAAGGGGCTGCTCACGCAGCTTGTTGGCCCAGGTACCAAGGGAGCTGATATTGGACTTAAAGCGGTTGAGGCGGGAGCTCTTGGTGATGGAGGCCGGTTCATCCAGCATATCCTCCATTTGCACCATAATCTGCTTTAAGGTTACAGTTTCATTACCTTCGGTTTTTCCGCCGCTTGTTATGTAATCAAGTACAGCCTGGGTATCCTTAAGATACTGCTTCAGGTTGGGAATAAGATCGGGAATTTCCTTATCAAGGGCGTAATCACGATAAATATCGGGGTTGGTGCCTGTAATGGTAATTATCTTTCTGTAAAGGGTGTTAAGATTATAAATAAGGTCCTCAAGGTCACCCAGAATGTTGGAGTTGTCGCCAAGAACAGCCTCAAGCGCGATATCGTTTTCACCCTTTTCCAGGTAAACGTATTTGCCGTCAAGGTCGTTCAGCTGCCAGTTGATATCGTAATCAAATGCGATATCCTCAGCCTCCTTAAAGGGAACCTGCCCATTTATACGGAGGAGTCTGTGGGTGGAGATACCGTTGTAGTAGGTCTGTCTGAAACGGATAACCAGCTGATAAAGTCCGCTTTCAGGAACCTCTACCTTCCAAGTGGCGGTGTCTCCTACGTAGCGCCAGTTGGTGCCGCCCAGGGTGTTAAGTTTTATGTAGCTGTAGTCCGAGGGGAAGGTAGCCGCATCGGACATATCGTTGGCCGCTATAAGCGAGCGTGAATTTACGGTTGCAAAATTCTCTGCCTGGATATTAACGGTCTCGCCCTTGTATTTTGTAGCAGAGCTGTGATTTTTAAGGTAGGTCTCGTAATCAGGTGCAGGAGAGTAACTACCGCAAAGGAAAATATTTTTGATTTTGAAGGCATCGCTGGTATTTGTCAGGGTTACTGTGTGCTGACCTTCGGAAAAATAAATCTCAAAGGGATAGGGCGTGTGACCCTCAGCATCGGATGCCATAACCGACTGCCAACTAAGGTCCTCAATAAGGGTGGGACGTCTGTCGTTTTTTCCCTCGATATAGGAAACAACGTCGGGGTCGTTCTTCCAAAGTCTGGCAAGTACGATATTAGAAAGCTCGTCAAAGGGAACCTCGCCGTCTATGGCGATATCCAGCTCAATAGAGTTCTTTGATTCGTTTTGAGCCAGATAGTCGAAGCCTATTCTGTAAGCGCCGGCCTTAGCAACGTCAAAGTTAAGATTAATAAGCTGGTCCTTCTCCAAGGTAATCTCTTCAGCCTGAAGGGTGATATCTTCCTTGGCGGGAGTAAGACTAACGGTATCCTTATAGGTATCATAATCCGTACCGAGGAAGGAGGAAACCGAGCCGGTGGTTTCCCCTGCCGTGGGGGTTGCAGCCGTAGGCTGAGCAGACGCCACCGCCGCTGTGGTAGCCACCATCAGCAGGGCCAGCAATGAAGCTATACTCTTTTTAACAAGTTTTCTCATTTTCATTCTCCAGTCAGCTCCTGAAAGAGTCTTTTAGAAATTAGTTGGTTGACAGTTTGTGATTTGTCAAATATAATGAACTCAAATTCAAAAAGAAGTTGAGGTGTCAATTATGACCAAAAAGCAAATCGCGATTATTGCCGCTATTGCGGCGGCCGTTATACTGACCGTGGTGCTTGTGCTGTGTCTTGGCGGCAAGGACGGCGGTAACACCGACCCTGTAGATTCATCATCCCAAAGCTCGTCTGATGACGGCAACTGGACCTCCCTTTACGACACTACAAAATAGCCATATAAAATCAGTTTTTGCCCGCATTAATATGCGGGCTTCTTCTTTTTTAGCCAAATTTTGTATATAGCGCAAACAACACTTATGCACTTTACACAAAATATTCTACAATATATTGCAATAAATTTCTTACCATCTTTATTGTTTGATATTTCATTATTTTAGTTATTATTTATAATAACTACTTTTTATTCTTTTTCCTAAATTCCACGGGAGAAAGGTCAAAGGTGTTCTTAAACTCACGGTGGAAGGTGGAAAGTGCCTCGAAACCGCTTTCGAAGCAGATTTCGGCTATTGAACGATTGGTTTTTATAATCTGCTGGCGGGCATAGTTTAAACGAAGCTCGTTCAGATACCTTTTAAAGCTTATCTTGGCGTTTTTCTTAAACCACACCGAGAAATAGGAAGGGTTAAGATTTACAACGTTGGCAACGTCCACAAGGCTGAGGGGCTCTTTAAAATGCTCACGCATATATTTCATTACAACCTGAACCGATTTATCCATGGAACCGGCGTTTTCCTCATAATTCTGTCTCAAAATAAGGGATATAATAATATTAACCGTGTGGTAAAGGATTTCTTTATTGCCTACGCTTTGCTTGCGGTACTCCTTAAGGGCGTACTCAAGCATTACGGTGACGTATTCCATTTCCTCGGGAGAAAAGTCGGCGTGGAAGGTCTGATTTATGTTCTTTGCAAGAATAAAGGTGCGAAAATCTTCTTCAATAATGTTCTCGTGGAACTTAATGTTATAAACCGCCGAGTTGGGTGTCATCCTGACCTCGTGAAAGTCATTGGGAGTAAGAAGGGAGGCACCGCCTGCGCCTGCAAAGATGGAGGCCCCGTTTACAATATGCTCAAACTCGCCGCGAATAACAATTTCAATTTCATAGCAGTCATGCCAATGGGGCTTGCCCGTCAAATTCTCTTCATAGCGATTAATAAGCACGTCGCCGTACTTATCTACAAGGCCCCAATCCTTAAGTAGTTGATATCTGGTTACCTCCGGCACAAGCATCTTCCTCTCTCCGTATTTATAACCATTAGTAATTTGTCACAACAAACTCACAGTATTTTTTAAACTTTTGTTTATTTTATTGTATCACTTGACAATAAAAAATACTCTCCATTACTTTCGATAAATATCTCAAAATTATAGATTTGAAAAGCCTATATATTACAATATGGAAAATTCTCATTTTTTTGTGTAACATTCTCATTTTAATATATCTTAATTGGCTAAACTCCTTTATATTACCAAGGTTTGCGTAAAATGAAAAATTATCAAAAGCAAGAGACCCTGCCGACAATAATCAGTCGGCAGGGTCTCCTTTAAAGTTACCATATTATGCTATTATTCTATAACGGGCATCTCGGTTATACGCAGCTTTGCGCCTCCGTAGGGCACCAGCTCCTTATCCTCGGCGGGGGCAAGGGCTACAGAGGACACCGGGGTCCAATCGGATACAGTATCGAAGCCATCGGCATAATCCCACTCAACACGGGCCAGCCTTGTTTTTAAGGCTATACGGGGGTTTACCGAGGAAAAAGGCACGCTGTCCCCTTCCCTTTCAACCACCGTAAAATCACAGTCTGCAAGGCCGTAACGCCATTCGTCCTTGGTGGAAAGCTCATAATCGCAGTAGGGGAATTTACGCACTACTCCCTTTCTCTCATACTCGTGCATTTTGTAATCTACAGTCAGCGGCAGAGCGAAAACCAGCGGTCCGTATTCCACCGCTTTAAGGCCCAGGGGTCGGTCAACTATATGGGGGGTACGGACAAGCTCCAGGGTGATTTCCTCACAGCCCTCCCAAACCTTATCTATGCAGTAAAATTCGGTGCTTTCTACCTGTTTTCCGTCTATTTTCACCGCCTGAGCCCAGGCAGGTATGCGTATTTTCAGTTCAAAGTCTACGGGAGTGGCGGCAGTAACCACATATTTGCAGGTGTTACGGAAGGGATATTCGGTAACCGTTTCCAAACTAACCTTTACGCCTTTTATCTCGGTTTCCAGCCGTGAAGGCAGCATAAGACCGCAAAGCACACCTTTATCGGTTTCAAGGAAAACGTTCATCGCAAGCTTGGGCCAGCCCTGGCCGTGATTGGCCGTACAGCAGCCAAAATGAGGCTCTAATCCGAAAAGGTGGGCCTCGGAATCGTTGGTACGGAAAAGCGAACGTCCGGGGAACTTTTCGCAGGCAATCTGATTTACCTGCTGGTCGTACTGATGGGTCCACATATCGTCACTTATGGTGGCAGGTAAAGCGTTGAAGGCCAGCTTTTCCAGCCTGTCGGCCCATACAGCATCTCCCGTAGCGGCAAAAAGCACCTCGCAGGTATACATAAGCTCTACAACAGCGCAAAGCTCGGTACCTTGGTTATTGGCCCTACCCGAAAGGCACTCGTCACCCGTAAAGGTCCCCACGGCGGTGCCGTTGGTTTCATCCAGCATTTGCCAGAGCTTTTCGGGCAAATTGGTATACTTCTCCCCTAAAAGCTCTGAGGTAAGAGCCTCGTATTTTATCATCATACAAAGGTTTACAATATGGGTGTGAAAGGTCCACTTATTGAGGGGTCTTTTCCAGGTTTCGGCATAGGATGGATAGTCCGCACCCTGTTGTCTGAGCAGTTTTGCAAAGGAGATTATCCACTCCTCTTTTTGACGGTCATAAAGCCATTTAAGGGGTATAAAGCACTCAAACCAACGGAATTTACCCCACTCAAAAAGCTCTATTGTTCCCTTCTTCATAAGCTCATAAAGGCACTTAAGGGAGGTGTAAAGGGCCTTTTCGGCGTTCTTACTGCCTGTAAAATCACAGTAAAGGGCCAGCACCTTGCCGATGAGGAAGCAGGACCAGGCATCGTACCTTGGCCTTTCCTCCCGGCTGCAGGGGCAAATCCAGCCATCGGCCTGCTGGCGGGAAATAATTGCATTTATGTACTTATCGGCACGGGCTATCATATCCTCATCCTCAAGGAGATATGCCAGGGGTATAAAGCCGTCCAACCAGTAAGGCACCCTTTCCCAGCCCTCTGCGCCGCCGCCTATCCAGGCGCTGTCCTTTATATCGGGCCATATTTTATCAAGGTTGCCTGCCAGGCCCGTAGCCTCCAGCTCCAGCTGACGACGCAGCCAGCCCGTAGGCTTTATTTTATTGTTAAAAAGCTTGTATTTCATAATTCATCCTCCTTTTTTATTTATTTTATCACATTAAAATACCCGTGTATATTTATTAAATCAAGCAATATATTGCAAATATCACAGTTTTATGTTATAGTTTAATCGGAGTGTGATAGCTATGACAGGCCTGGACCTTAACTGCCTGCCTGAATTTCTTTGGGCGGGGTATAAAGTTTTTCTGCCCGGAGAGGTTCACGTTACCCGCATCTGTAATGAGGACGTGCTTTTGATAGTTGTAAAGGGTAATCTTAATTTTACCGAAGCAGGACGTCAGATTACCCTGACCCGTGGAGATTATTACATACAGCGCAGCGGCCTATTTCAGCAGGGGGTAAAGCCCAGCGATGCCGAATATTATTACC
The DNA here is from genome assembly GCA_017623235.1 of Clostridia bacterium. Classification (GTDB taxonomy): domain Bacteria; phylum Bacillota; class Clostridia; order Oscillospirales; family Acutalibacteraceae; genus SFWF01. The sequence goes on from JAGAPN010000038.1 coordinate 12,787, forward strand.
TGCATTTTCACGGCAGCTTCGACCACCGACAGGACTGTCTGCCTCTTTATGGTAAGACCTCCGTAGAAAGGTTTGAGGTCCCCTTTTCTTCCCTACTCGGCTACCCCGACCCTCAAGTCACCAAAACAGAGCTGTCAGCCGCATTTTACACCGTGCTTTCCCTGCTTAAAAGCGGGGCCGAGCAGACCGATGGACGAAAGCTTGTAAGCCGTGTTATTTCCACCGTATCAGCCGACCTTACAAGAAAATACAGCCTGGATGAGTTGGCCGCCGACAGCGGTTACAGCAAAAATCATTTTATTAATATCTTTAAGGCCCAGACAGGCAAAACCCCTTATGAATACATACTCGATATGCGTATGCAAAGGGTAATACAGCTGCTCTATGATACCGATATGCCGGTAGGAAAAATCAGCGAGGCCACAGGCTTCGGCTCCTATGTAAATCTATACAAGGAATTTGTAAAAAAAGAAGGCTGCCCGCCTCTTGAGTGGCGCAAAAAAAGAAGAAATTTAAGCTAAAGGCGTTGATTATATGTACATATTTGCCCAAAATCCCCGATATTCTCTCGATAAGGTCGCAAGCTGTCGTCTTGGGGTAATAGAGGCAGGCTGCTTTTCCACCGAGGATTACGATATAGCCCTTCAGAAGCCCAACGGCATACCCCATTATCTTCTGATTTTTATAAAGAAAGGTCTTGCCTACATACGCCGTGGTGAAAAGGAAATTTGGGCCGAAAAGAACACCCTTTTGCTATATCACCCGCAAGAGGCCCAAGAGTTGGTTTTTCTTAAAGATGAATCTACCGAGGCCTCCTGGATAGTCTTTTCAGGCAGCCGAGCCTCTGAAATACTTGCAGGGCTTAACCTTGACGGAACAACAGCGGGCAGGCTTTCGGGCGATACCGTTACTCCAATAGTCCGACAGCTTATGCAGGAGCTGCCCGAAGCCAACATATATCAGGACGAGCTGCTCAATTCCCTTTTGCTCCAGGCCCTGGCCCGTACCGCCCAGAATCGTGCCTTGAAGGAGCCTGCGGCGGGTGTTGAATCGGCAATTAAAAAGATAGGCCTTGAATACAACAAGAATACCCCCGCATCGGTTTATGCCGAGGAGTGCGGTATAAGTCTTTCCCACTTTATGAGACTTTTTAAGCAAATCACGGGCACCTCACCCCACGATTTCAGGCTGAAGCTTCGCATTGATGCGGCAAAAGCCCTGCTTAAAACCACCGATTGCACCCTGGCGGTAATTGCAAACCAGGTAGGCTTTAAGGACCCCTTTCATTTCAGCAGTTATTTTAAAAAGATAACCGGACTTTCTCCCCAGAAATACCGTGAAAGCAAAGAATAATAAAACAGCATCTAACCTCTGTTAGATGCTGTTTTTTATGCGAATTTTATAGGAGAAAAATGATTTTCAGCTACCTTTAGGTCGCTGAATGCCGAACGAAGAACCCCGGCCAGAACGGGCACAATAATATCCTCCGTATTAAAATGTCCGCCGTCAATAAGGGTGATACCCAGGCTATGGGCATCCATAAAGACATCGTGCTTAATATCGGCGGTAAGATATGCATCTACCCCCTGCCCTGCTACCTCGTACAGCATACTGCCGCCGCTGCCCGAGCAGACGGCAACCCGTTTAATGAAGGTATTATCTCCAACATATTTTACAGGATATGAAAGAGCCGCAGATACTTCCTTGGCAAAGCTATCGGCAGTCTGAGCCTCGCAAAGCTCACCGATACGGTATAAAAAGCCCTCACTGTCAGCCACCTTTTCCACGTTGACAAGACCCACCGCCTCACAAAGGGCATCATTAACGCCGCCCTCGGCCTGGTCCAGATTTGTGTGGACCGAAATTACCGAAATACCGCTTCTGATAAGGCGGTATACAAGGCCCTCGTCGGTTACCGACTTCAAGGGGTCAAATATAACGGGATGATGGGTGATAATAAGGTTTGCCCCCTCCTCTGCGGCCTGGGTGACGGCCTCATCGGTACAATCAAGACAAACCAGAATACCTGTCACCTTATCGGTAAGGGAGCCTACAAGGTGACCGGGATTATCATAAGGTAGTGCCAACGAAAAATTATATTTTTCATCCAGCAAGGTATATACGTCGTTAACAGTAATCATAGCTTAACCCTTTTTAAAGGAATCCTTAAGGGCTACGGTGCGGTTAAAAATAAGGTTATCCGCAGTAGAATCCTTATCCAGGCAGAAATAGCCCTGGCGCATAAACTGGAAGCCCTGGCCTACCTTTGCATCGGCAAGGGAGGCCTCTAACATACAGCCCGAAAGGACGGTGAGAGATTCGGGATTAAGGTTTTCGGTGAAGGAGCCGACATTTTCTTCATCCGAGGGATTTTCAACGTTGAAAAGTCTGTCGTACAGGCGCACCGAGGCCTTTACGGCGTGGTCGGCACTTACCCAATGCAGGGTTCCCTTTACCTTACGTCCGTCGGGAGATTCTCCGCCGTAGGAGGCAGGGTCGTAGGTAACGTGAACGCAGGTAATGTTGCCGTTTTCGTCCTCCTCGTGGGAAGCATATTTTACAAAATATGCGCCCTTAAGACGAACCTCCTTTTCGGGGCAAAGACGGAAATACTTACCGGGAGGATTGAGCATAAAGTCATCCTGCTCGATATAAAGATTTTTTGAGAAGGTTACGGTTTTATTACCCAGCTCGGGCTTGTTGGGATTAATTTCTACAGAAATTTCCTCACTCTTACCCTCGGGATAGTTGTCTACTACCACCTTTAAGGGGCGCAGTACCGCCATAACACGGTCGGCATTAAGATTAAGGTCGTCACGGACGCAGGATTCAAGCAGGGCGTAATCAATAACGCTGTAGGCCTTGCTGACACCGATTTTATCAACAAAGGCACGAACGGCGGCGGCAGGGTATCCCCTTCTTCTCATACCGCAAAGGGTAGCCATACGGGGGTCGTCCCAACCCGATACAAGTCCGTCGTTAACCAGCTTTAGGCACTTACGCTTTGAGGTAAGTGTGTAGTTTACGTTCATACGGGCGAACTCGATCTGGCGGGGTGCCTCGGGGATTTCAAGCTGCTCTAAAAACCAATTATAAAGAGGTCTGTGATTTTCAAACTCCAAAGAACACAGAGAATGGGTAACACCCTCCTTTGCGTCGGACAGGGGGTGAGCAAAATCGTACATAGGATAAACGCACCACTTGTCCCCTGTTCTGTGGTGGGCAACCTTCATAATGCGGTATATAATGGGGTCACGCATATTGATGTTTGAGGAAGCCATATCAATTTTAGCGCGAAGCACCATAGCGCCGTTTTCAAATTCGCCTGCGGTCATACGGGCAAAAAGGTCACGGGTTTCCTCTACGGGTCGGTCACGATAGGGGCTGTTTTTACCTGCCTCGGTCAAGGTGCCGCGCATCTCCCTGATTTCATCGGGAGTAGACTCATCAACGTAGGCCAGGCCCTTATCAATTAGCTTCAGGGCGCACTCGTAGATAAAATCAAAATAATCCGATGCGTAGTAAACGTTATCCCACTCAAAGCCCAGCCACTTAATATCCTCCATAATGGCGTCTACGTACTCAACATCCTCCTTGGTGGGGTTGGTGTCATCAAGACGGAGATTGCACTTGCCGCCGTATTTATCGGAGGTGCCGAAATCTATACAGATAGCCTTGGCGTGGCCGATGTGAAGATATCCGTTAGGCTCGGGAGGGAAACGGGTCTGCACACGGGAATAAACCCCCTCTGCCAGGTCCCCGTCAATAAAATCGTAAATAAAGTTGGAAGGGGTAGCAGCTACCTCTTCGGTTAATATTTTCTCGTCTGCCATAATAAGCTCCTAAATATTTGAAATAGCGTCCTTAATACGCTTTATACATTCATCACGGCCCAGCACCTGCATAATGCTGCAAAGGTCGGGGGTGTTTCTACGGCCTGTAACAGCAATACGCACCAGGGTGGAAAGATCACCTGCGCTGCCCTTATAGGCCTCTTTATTAGCCTTATATTCCTTGGTTTCGGCGGCAAAGCCCAGGTCGGGCGCCAGAGCTTTAATGCGGGCAAACCAATCCTCCTTGGTATCCTCTGCCGAATAAACCTCCATATATTTTTCGAGGAAGGCCTTTATATCTTCGGGAGCAATATGCTCGGGAAAATCATAGGCGGGGGTATAAAGCTCATTGAAGAAATAGGCGCAATAGTCCTTGGCCTCGTTCCATTTGGCAATATCCTTACGGGGCTTGGGACAATCACGGTCGATAGCAAACACCGCCTTAGTATAGGCTAAATCACCCGTGAGAATGTTATAGAAATCGGGGTCAAACTCTTTAGCCCAGGCAGTAAGCTTTTCAACCACCGTTTCGGAATTCATAGTGGAAACGATATTTTTGGAAACGTCGTTAAGCTTATCACCGTCAAAAAGGGCGCCGGATACCGACATCTTTTTAAGGTTGAACTTAAATTTCTGACGAGGCTCGGTGGGGTTCGCCCTGCGCCAATCCTCAAACTCGGAGGAGGCTATGGTCATAAGGTACTCGATAACGCTCTTGGCATCATATCCCTCTTCGGCAAAGTAATGCACGGCGGCCTCGGGATCCTTACGCTTGGAAATCTTACGCTTTGCGCCGCCGTCCAGCTTCATAATAGGCGCCACGTGGCAGAAATTGGGAGGCTTAAAGCCCAGGAGAGTAAAAAGCTGAATATGCTTGGGAACAGAGGAAAGCCACTCGTCTCCACGGATAACGTGGGTGGTTCGCATAAGATGGTCGTCTACGGCGTGGGCAAAATGGTAAGTGGGGATGCCGTCGGACTTCAAAAGCACGAAATCCTCATCGTTTTCGGGCAATTCAACCTTACCCTTTATACCGTCATCTACAAAGATGCGTTTTTCCTCATTACCGGGGGACTTAAGGCGGATAACGTAGGGCTTACCCTCGGCAATTTTGGCCTCGGCCTCCTCTACGGTAATGTTTCTATGAACGGCAAATTCGCCGTGATAGCCTGTTCTTATCTTGTTCTTTTCCTGCTGCTCACGAACAGCGGCCAGCTCTTCAGCAGTGCAGAAGCAGGGATACGCCAGGCCCTCACGCACCAGCTTTTTAGCATAGCACTGGTATATTTCGGCGCGCTGGCTCTGCTTATAGGGGGCATAATCACCCTTCTGTTCTGTGGGGGTAACGAAGCCCTCGTCGATATTGATGCCAAAACGGATAAGACCGTTGATAATATCGTCAATACCACCCTCTACCTCGCGCTTTTTATCGGTATCTTCTATACGTGTGTAGAAGATGCCGCCTGTAGAATCGGCGGTGATGCGGTTTACCAAAGCCATAAACAGTGTACCCAGGTGCAGATAGCCCGTAGGGCTGGGGGCAATACGCACCACCCTGGCGCCCTCAGGCAGATTTCTTGCGGGGTAAAGGCTTTCGTAATATTCGGGTTCTTTATCAATATGGCCCAGCAACAGCTCGGCCATTTTCTCATACTGATTCATAGGGTCTCCTTATTTTTGATTGCTGAGCAGCTTATTAAGCTCATCCATAAAGGTGTTTATATCACGGAACTGGCGGTAAACCGAGGCAAAACGAACATAGGCCACCTCGTCGATGCCCTTAAGCTTGTCCATAACCAGCTCACCGATTTTCTCGCTTGATACCTCACGGTCAAGGGTGTTCTGAATTTCGGCCTCAATATCATCAATAGCCTTTTCAATGGTATCCAGAGATACGGGACGCTTTTCGCAGGCCCTTACCATACCGTTTAAAATTTTCTCCCTTGAGAAGGTCTGGCGGGTTTTATCCTTCTTGATAACAATAATGGGAAGGCTTTCAATTATCTCATAGGTAGTAAACCTGCGGGTACAGCTGAGGCACTCACGGCGCCTTCTTATACGCTCACCCTCGTCGGTAGGACGGGAATCGATAACCTTACTTTCTTCGTAACCGCAAAAAGGACATTTCATCTGTTTTGCCACCTTTACATAAAATTGTTCATAGTTAATATTATTTTATCACAATTTTTTCCCAAAAACAAGATATTTTATTGCTAAAAAGGGTTGATAAACCGATTATTTGCTGATAAAATATAAAAAAACACTATAAGGAGATAAATTTATGAGTTATCAAACACAAGCACCTCAGCAGGGCGACCTTGTTGCAGTAATGCATACCAATATGGGCGATATAAAAATTAAGCTCTTCCCCGAGGAGGTTCCCGCCACCGTGCAGAACTTTGTCGAGCTTGCAAAAAAGGGCTATTATAACGGCATCATATTCCACCGTGTAATCAAGGATTTTATGATCCAGGGCGGTGATCCCACAGGCACCGGTATGGGTGGAGAAAGCATTTACGGTGAAAAATTCCAGGATGAATTTGACGTAAAGCTTCACAATATCCGCGGCGCCCTTTCTATGGCAAACGCAGGTCCCAACACTAACGGCAGTCAGTTCTTTATTGTTCAGGCCGACACGGTGCCCGAGGGTATGACCGACCAGATGAAGGGCCTTACCGACCGTGGCTTTCCCGAGGAGAGCATCGCCGACTACGAGGCTCTGGGCGGCACACCCTGGCTTGATTTCAAGCACAGTGTTTTCGGCCAGGTGTTTGAGGGTATGGAGGTTGTTGACAGTATTGCAAACGTTCGCTGCGGCGCAGGCGACAGACCTCTTCACGACGTGGTTATTGAAGGCATCGATATAGAGAATGTGTAAAGTAAACCCCTGTTTCAGATGAAACAGGGGTTTTTTAGTTCGTATATTTTTATCATTCCCAGCGTGGAGGCGGTATCACTTAAAGCCTGCGGTACTCTTATTATCTCTGCTGAGGATAAGTTTTCCAGTAAAATAACCTGGGCGGTGGCAATATGCTTTTCTCCGCTTATAATAAGCCTTTCGGCCTTTAAGGACAAGATGTATTTTATCTCGTCGCAAAGGACGGCGCCCATAAAAAAGCCGTAAATCTCTGCGGGATTTTTTTTGAAAACAGTCTTTAACAGGCGCACCTTAAAAAGGGCCTCGTTAATGCCCTGTTGCGCAGCATATTCATACCCCTTTAGCAGGAATTCCTCATCAAGGGCGGCCATTTGCATATCAAGGGCGTCCTTAAGGATGGTGCCTCTTGATAAGGCGGCTATCAGTTCCCCTGTGAGGGTTGTTTTAAAGGTGGTAATTCTGCCCTTTTCGTCGACCTTTATTATCTTAGAGTGGGAGCCGGGGAGAATATAGACTCCCTGCCCCAAAAAGAGGCCTGTCAGCTCACTTTCCTCCCCTCTCATTATATCGGTCGAGGCCAGGTCGCCGTCCGTTTTAATCCCACAAACAAAGGCAAAGGGTATAGAGGAAATGTCGGGTAATACGGTATGGTGCATAGCTTCTGCCAGTTCATAGGGGCCTGCAGGTGCGGTGATGTGGGGCAGCTCAACCAAGCCAAACTCACTGGTGAGCATACCAGAGGCCAGAATTACGGCTATATCGCCTTCTGTAAGGCCGTTTCGCTCAAGAAGAAGGTTAATACCCTCCTTTATGGCCTGCCTTAAAATACTGCGGTTTTCCATACCGCTTCTCGCACCTACATTTAGCCTTACGATATCCTTGGTTTCACGGTTTTTTACCAGACTTATTCGGGTATTGGTAGTGCCACCGTCTATGGTAATATAATCAGCCACGGTCTATCACCGCCTTATATTTCTTTGCAAGGACTGTAATGCCCTGCCAGTCATCCTTTTCTATCAACTTCAAATCTGCCATATTAGAACCGATTCCAAAGCCGCAAATACCCGCCTTCAGGTAATATGACATATTATTCTCATTTATGCCCCCTACCGCCAGCAATTTAATGCCGCCAAGAGGCGCCTTTACAGCCTTAACATAGTCAGCATCAAAACAGGATATGGGGAAAAGCTTTACAAAATCTGCACCAAAGTTATGGGCAGCGGCTATTTCGGTGGGTGTAAGGGCACCGGGAATAGATACAAGGCCCCTATTGCGGGTGCTTTCAATTACCTCTTTGTTTGTATCGGGGGAAATTATAAAGCATCCGCCTGCTTTGGCAGTCAGCTCCACCTGCTCGGGCTTTATTACGGTGCCTGCACCGATTAACATTCTGCCCTCAAAACATTTCACCAGACCTTTTATATTATCGGCCACCTGTTTATCCTCTTCCCTGCCGTAGGTTATCTCTAAAAGGCGGATACCGCCCCTATACAGAGCCTCGGCGGTGGGCAAAAGTTTATCACAAGGCACTCCTCTTAAAATAGCGATAAGCTTTCGGGCCTCAATTTCTTTTATTATCTCTTCTCGCATTATATCGTCTTTAATCCTCGCACTCTATCCAAGCGTGTATAATATTTACCTTGGAGGTATCGGGGGTGTAATCTTCGGAATATTGCAAAAGCAGGCGTTTTTTGCCGTCGGCACCCACTACCGCCAGGTTGTTGGAATAATAGCCCCCGCGCTGCTTGCCCTCGATGGGCTCGCTTACTATTTTGCCCTCATCCCAATGGATGCCGTCTTTAGAATGATAAACCACGAAATTTGAGCCTTCTTCGCTTCGGCCATGGAGAAAATACCAGCCGTTAAGGTAATTTACCTGAGGATTACGGGCAATTTTGGCAACAGCAACCTTAAATGGGGCCGACCAGGTCTTGCCCATATCCTCACTGATAAGGCCGGTGAGGTTGTATTCATCGTTAACATTATAGGCGTAAAATACCAACGAGCCATCCTCTCTAATCACCATATTTCCATAGGCGTGACCCATAGTATCAAATGGGATAACACTGTACTCATAAAAGCTGTTGCCGTTATCATCACTGGCAAAGATTTTGTAGAATTTGCCTTCCTCGTTGCAGGTAAAGCCCTTGTCGGTGGAGTTGCAGAATTCCAACACATATATTCTGCCGTCTTTATAAAAGGCATCGTAAATACGGCCTCTTTCATCGCTTACCTCGATAGGATTGCTCCAGGTTTCTCCCCTATCGTGGCTGATAAGGCAGACGGGGGTGGCATATGGTTCGAACCACTTGCCAATGCTTCTGAGGCAGAAAACCACAAGGGTGCCGTCGTCACAGCAGACCGCCTTTTCGCAACCTATTTTATACACACCATCCATAAAGCAGTCATAAGAATACTGCAAAACCTTGGCCTCGCCCCAGGTGATGCCCCTATCAAGTGAAATCTTGTACTCTACCCAGCCGTACATAGAGTGGCCCGGGCCACCAAACTCGATACCGCTGACACCCGAGCAGTTGGAGTAGAAGGCTATAATAGCCCCGTCGGCACACTCCACCATAGCGTGGCCCAAGTGACCGCTCCGATTTTCAAGGGAGTGGTCAACAAATATTTCGGGAGTACTGAAGGTTATGCGAGGGCTTTTTTCACACAATATTTTCATTTAAATATCTCCTTTGCCTTTTGTAGATATTTAAAATATAATATTATTTTTTCGCTATGTATATAGTTAATATTGCTTTAAATATTGATTTTCTTGCAAAAATGTTATATCATAAAATGGGTGATTACAGTGAGCGGACTATTTACCAACACGATAAAAACTGAAAACATAACCTTTAGGCATGCAAGGGGTGCCAGCATTGAGCAGGGCAAAGAATTTCACACCTACCACGAGATAATTTTATTCCTTGAGGGAGATGCCCGACTGATAACAGAAGAGCTTAATTTAGACATTGCACCTAACACACTGGTAGTTATACCAAAGGAGAATTACCACCAGCTGATAATTAAGAGCAATCAAGAAGACTATTACCGTATGGTAATAAACTTTACCGACAGCCTGCCCTTTGCCCCCCTTGTACAGGACAGTATGACCCAGGTTATGGTATTAGAGGCCGAAATAAAAATTTACCATATAATGGAGAGCCTTGCCGAGAAGGTGACCCACCCCCACAAGGAGGCACTTTTGCAGGCCACCCTTGCTTTATTACTGGGCGAAATAACCAACCTGAAGGAAGGCTTTTGCGACACCCCCTCACAGCATCCCCTTATAAAGCAGGCAGTGGAGTACATAAACAGCAATCTGGACAAAAGGCTTACCATTAAAGCCATAGCCTTGGACTGTCACTGTTCCCCTTCTGCCCTTTCACATATATTCAGAAAAGAAATGAATATCCCTTTACACCAGTTTATTATAAAAAAGCGGTTAATTGCCGCCAACCGACAGATAAAGGCGGGGCAGGCCGCCACCACATCCGCTATATCCTTAGGGTTTAACGATTATTCCGGATTTTATAAGCAATATGTAAAAATGTTCGGTCATCCACCGTCAAAAAAATAGAAAAAGCCTTGTTTCAGCAGAAACAAGGCTTTTGTTATAGGGTTACGCCGTCCTTAAAGATAGCAAGCTCGTGCTTATCAAGCAGTCGGCACCTGCGACGTTGGAGTGAGGGATAAGACCGTTTTTTATTATTTGAACTCTGTATTTTTGTAATATGAAGGGGGGTGTCCTACAATATTGATAAAGGTTTTTGAAAAATGCTTGATATCGGGCATCCCCACCAACTCGGCTATTTTAGAAATAGGCATTGTGGTAGTCTGCAAGATTTCAATAGCTTTATTCATACGATAATTGAGCAAATACCTATGCATTGAGGTTCCCGTGCGCTGAAGAACAAGGCTATTCAGGTAATTGGGATGATAGCCGAAGTGTTCAGATATTACTGCGTTATCCAGCTTGCGGTCATAATTTGTCCTGATGTAAAGCAGGACCTCTTGAGCAAGATTTGCAGGCTTGCTGTTGTTAGCCGTTACCGAAAGTCTGGCACAGGCAGTCAGTATCTCCTTGAGCAAGGCCGAGCAGGTTTCCTCAAAATACAGCTCTCGTCCCTCGTATTCATCGGCAAGCTTAATGAATTTATTCACTAACATATAAGCATTTTCTAAAATAATAAAATCATTAAAACCGTCAAAGTCGGAAAACATCACCTTTTCGATAAGGTGGCAGACCTTATCTGCTGAAACAGGAGGTACGGGGGAATAAATATCCTTATTTTCCTGTGTAAAGTCAAAATTGCAGCCTGCTATTACTGCATTTTCGCAGGGTATGACGGTATAAGCAGTACCCGATCGCCAATAAACCACCGTTCCCCTGCCCAGAGTATATTCCTCATTCTTAAGATGCAGCCTCGCCTCACCCTCGCAAACACAGAATATCCTATGGTCCGACGACAGCATTTTAGCAGAGGTGAAGCCTTTTTCGTTTTTGCGAGCATATCTCACAAAAGGATTTATTTCGCTTATCTTCATATTAAAACCTTTATTTTATACGAATTTACCTTTGTATTGTAGGTTTATTATACCAATATCAAGTGATATAGTCAAGTTGTAAAACATTTATAAAATATGATAAGGAGTGCCGATATGATAGAAAGGAAAAGAAAAAGGACCGCAAAAATAGGCATCTTTGCCGTGGTACACGAAATTTATTTCCAACAATTTGAGGGGCTGTATGAAAAACTAACCAAATATCATCAAGACCTTGTAAATCTGGTCAAAAACAATAATGTTGAGATAGTAGATTTTGGTATTGTGGGTAACAATGAGGTGGGGTATCAAACGGCAAAGCAGATAAACAGCCATCAAGTAGATTTGCTGATATGCAACATGATAACCTATGCCACATCCTCCGTATTTGCGCCAATTATTAAGGAATGTAATGCTCCGATGATCCTAACCGCTCTGCAGCCTCGTTCGGCTATGGATTACAGCATAGCCAATACCTTTATGCAGCTTGAAAATGATAATATATGCTCTGTTCCGGAGTTCACAGGGGTTGCCATAAGACTGGGAAAAAGGATATATGACGTTATTATCGGCACACTTTACGATGATAAAGAAGCACAAGACGAAATTGCAAAATGGTGCAATATAGCCTGCGTCCTCCACGACCTTAAAGGGGCCAGAATTGCACTTATGGGCCACACAATGGAGGCTATGTATGATATGCACAGCGACCCAACTGCGATTTCTGCTGCTTTTGGATTGCATATACCTTTACTTGAAATAGACGATCTGCTTGAGGAGTATGATACGGTAACCGAGGAAGAGATAGACGAAAAGATTCACCTTGTAAACAGGGAATTTGATATGCCTGACCCAAAATCAGATCCTCTAACAATCAAGCTGACCGATGAAGATAAATATCAAGCCGCCAAAACTGCGGTTGCCCTTGATAAATTTGTGGAAAAACATAATCTTACGGGTATGGCCTATTATTATGAGGGCAGAAAGGAATCCCTGCACCAAAGGATTGCGTCTACCCTTATCGTCGGAAATTCGATACTTAATGCCCAAGGAATTCCAATGTGCGGAGAATATGATATTAAGACCTGCATTGCGATGTTAATAATGGACAGACTGAATATCGGCGGAAGCTTTGCAGAGTTTCATCCTTTTGATTTTAATGAAGATTTTATTCTTGTGGGACACGACGGCCCCCACCACATTGCAATTGCCGACGGGAAGCCTAAACTTCGGAGTCTTAAAAAATACCACGGGAAACCCGGGCACGGAGCATCGGTTGAATTTAAAATTAAAGAAGGACCTATTACCATGCTTGGCATTACACAAACCTATGAGGGCAAATTCAAGTTTATTATAGGCGAAGGCTATTCCAAAGCGGGACCCATTCCTCCCACCGGCAACACAAACACCCGAGGGTTTTTCCAACCCACCACCAAGGACTTTATTAAAAGATGGGTAATGGAAGGTCCCACCCACCATTATGCATTGGGTATCGGTCATCATGCGGATACCATAAAGAAAATTGCTGATATTCTGGGAATAGAAGCTGTTATAGTAGCCAAAGCATTTAAACCCGAACCCGCCCCAAAGGAGCGGAATTTTGTAGCAGACGAATTTTTTGGCGACTGAGGCAAAAACGCAGCAAATACTTTGTGTATTTGCGAGTATTTTAAACTTACAAAGCAAAAAATTCGTGCTCCAAAATCGGGTTCGGGTCTGAATGCTTTGGCTAAAGTAAACGGAGATTATTTATGTATAACATAAAATTAGAAAACTATGTTCCTCAGCCTAATCCTGTGACCACTGATCGTATTATTGCGGCCCACTATTATTCCGCATGGAAAAAAGGCGCCGCCCAAATTCACGACGGATTTAACGAGCTTCACGAGTACCCCGAGCGCACTCCGCTAATGGGATACTACGACGAGGAAAATCCCGAGGTTTGCGACTGGGAAATAAAATGGGCCGTGGAGCACGGTATCAATTGCTTTATCCATTGCTGGTACAGAAAAAAGGATAATACAGGAAAACCTGTTACCGAAAGAGATTTGCGCTGTGGCCACGGACTTCACGAGGCACTCTTTAACGCCAAATATCAAAAATATATGAAATTTGCCATAATGTTTGAGGCCTCTGAACGGTGGGCCGGCACCGACGAGCAGGACCTGCTGGAAAATCTGATGCCCTTCTGGATGGAAACCTATTTTAAACGTGGCAATTACTTAATAATCGACAATAAACCCGTACTTCTGATTTTCAACCAGCCGCGTCTGACACGGGACTCCTTCCCAAACCCCGCAGACCAGAAACGTGCTTTTGACAAATGCCGTGAGTACGCCAAAAAAGCAGGTTTTGACGGAATGTATTTCGGTGTTGAAAATCGTTCTATGAAAAAAGACGCCATAGAGGACGCCGAAGCCAGAGGCTATGATTTCCGATTCGGATATCTTGCGGGATACCTGCCTGAGGAAGATTTTCCTCCCGCCAAAAAAATACTGATCGAACAGCATCAACTGTTAAGGGATAAGCTCAGTATGGACCCCAAACATTTTGTAGCTACCCTTTCCTGCTTTTGGGACCCCACACCAAGATACTCACAAAAATGGATTGATATGGGATATCACGCCCGAGAGTGGGGAAAAATATGGTATTTAAAGCCCGAAGAGTTTAGAATACTGATAAAGAAATATAAGGAAGAACTTGATAAATTGCCCCCTGACGCCTGGGCCAACAAGTTGCTTATGGTGGATAACTGGAACGAATGGGATGAAGGGCATTTTGTTGCACCCAGCCTGTCCTACGGTTTTAAGTTTCTGCAAGCCATACGCCAGGAGCTTACAGCTTGCGACAATCTTCCCGACTACCGTTCTCCCCAGGATATGGGATTTGCGGGATATAACAAAAGCTGGTTAGAGCCATAAATAGCCGCACTATCATTAGGTTTAACGATGGCTTATGTTTTGCAGGAAGTAATTTTCTGTTAATCCACCGTCAAAAAAAGATAAAGCCTTGTTTCAGCAGAAACAAGGCTTTTGTTATAGGGTTACGCCGTCCTTAAAGATAGCAAGCTCGTGCTTATCAAGCAGCTCAGAATGGGTTTTTATCTCACCCGAGGCAAGAGCGATAATATAATCAAGGAATTCTTCGGTCAGGGCATCAAAATCAGAGCCCTCCAGCAGGCGGCCTGCATTAAAATCTATCCAGCCCTTTTTCTTGGCGGCCAGGGCCGAGTTGCTGGAAACCTTAACGGTGGGAACGGGACAACCGAAGGGGGTGCCGCGGCCGGTTGTAAAGAGAATAAGCTGGGCGCCAGATACCGCCAGCGCATTGGCGGCCACCAGGTCGTTACCCGGGGCACGAAGCAGGGACAGACCCTTGCGCTTTATCTCTTCGGCATAGTCCAGAACGTCCTCAACCGGGGCGGTGCCGCCCTTTTGAGTACAGCCGAGAGATTTATCCTCCAGGGTGGTGATACCTCCTGCTTTATTGCCGGGTGAGGGATTTTCATCCACCTTTTCACCGTAACGCTTGAAATATTTTTTAAAGTTATTTATAAGGTCTACGGTTTTGTTGAATTCGGTTTCGGTTCGGCAACGGTTCATCAAAATGGTTTCGGCGCCGAACATTTCGGGAACTTCGGTAAGTATTGCGCTTCCGCCCATACCAATAATTCTATCGGACAGCGAACCTAAAAGTGGGTTTGCAGTAATACCCGAAAAGCCATCGGAGCCGCCGCATTTAAGACCAATTACAAGTTCACTTGCGGGACAAGTTTCCCTTTTAAAGGTATCAGCATATTTTGCAAGGCTTTCTACTATTTTGGTGCCATCCAAAATTTCATCCTCGCTGTCTTGTGCAACAAGGAACTTTACTCTGTTTTCATCATAATTCCCGAGCACCTTTTTAAGCTCTTCTATATTGCCGTTTTCACAGCCGAGGCCTACCACCAGCACGCCTGCGGCGTTGGGGTGATTAATAAGACCGCTTAAATATTTTAAGGTCATATTCATATCATCGCCAAGCTGTGAGCAGCCGTAAGGGTGGTTGTATGAGTAAATGCCATCTATATTATCGGTTTTATACTTTTGTGATTTGTTTTCAATTTCACGAACAATGGAATTAACGCAACCAACTGTAGGTATAATCCAAATTTCGTTACGGATACCAACCTTACCATTGGGTCTTTTATAACCCTTAAATGTTAAGGGCTTTTGTTTTTTCACCTCTTTAAAATTGGGGGTATATTCATAATCGAGCACGCCCGCAAGGTTGGACTTTGTGTTATGGGTATGTATATGCTCTCCCCTTTTAATATCTGCTTTGGCGTGGCCTATGGGGTAGGCATATTTAATTATGTTTTCACCCTCCAAAATATCCTTTAGGGCAAATTTATGGCCTGCAGGTATATCGCTTAAAAGGGTTATTTGCTGGCCGTTTACTGTTACAGTTTCCCCTACTTTTAAAGGTTCAACTGCAACTGCAACGCTATCGCTGTTATGTATTTTAATACATTTCATCTTGTACTAATCCTTTCACTCGGTAACATTGGGTTCTTTTCTATATTTTACCATTGCAATAATTATAGATGCCATTGTCAAAACATCACCAATAGCTGAACCATATGCTTTGCTTAATAAATTATAAACCAGCCAAAACGGAGAACCAAGCAACGATATTCTTCTGATAACTTTTTCACTGGTCATCCAAAAAGCTCCTGTATGGAGTAATACACCTATTATTGGAAAAACATCAAGAAAACTCCTGTTAATTATTGCTATCACTAAGCCCACCAGCAATATAATTGCATTAATCACAATTATAAATAATTTGAGATGCTTTTTTATGAAAGATGTATGCTTTTTTTCAGCAATAACAGATGATACTGCGCCAAGGACATCCAATGCTGCACCTGAATATGCACCTAATAAAAGGTACTGTGTAATATATAAAACTCTTGAAGTTACATTCCAAATAATAATACTCTTCCTCTTTTTTTGCTGATAACTCAAAAGGAAAGTTGCAACAGCAAGTAAACCTATTATTTGCGAAACTAACAGTCGCATATTCACGCCCCTCTATATGATTATTTTAAAACCTCTTCGACAGCAGATTTTGCATCCTTTAGTATTCTTTCATACCAATATGGAACATCTTCGGAGAAGTTGCCGTATAGGCGTAAATCTTCGCCCCAGAAATCTACGTTGGCAAGGGCGGCGTCCACAAGAGCCTCTGCCGAGCCTGCGCTCTTTTCAGCAAAGAATTCAAGGATAAATCGGTCGTCGTGAATAACGTATTCATCACCGTTTTTACGCTGTGCGTAAAGACCGTCCTCTCTCAGGTCGGTAGCGGTATAGAAGGCCAGCAGGGCCGCCATTGAGAAGGTTATGAGGCGGGGCAGCTTACCGTTATTTTTAACGTAATCCTTAAAGGAGGGCAGAACTCTTGCCTTCCACTTGGAAACGGAGTTTAAGGAGATAGAGAGAAGAGCGTGGTCGATAAAGGGATTTTCAAATCTCTCAAACACAGAGGCGGCAAAGGCCTGTACCTCGCTTAAGGGGAGATTTACCTGGGGCACGATTTCATCCATAACGACACGGCGTACAAAGGCACCCATAAGCTCATCCTGCATACAATCTCTGACAATATCAATACCGTAGAGGTAGCCTGCCAGCACCGAGGAGGTGTGGGCACCGTTAAGCACCCTTACCTTACGCTCACGGTAGGGACGCTGGTCGTTGGTAAACACAACGGGAAGGCCGATTTTATCAAGAGGAAGCTCGGCGCTTATATCCTTATCGCTTTCAATTACCCAAAGTGCAAAGGGCTCGCCGATGTCTACAAGGTCATCCCTGTAGCCCAGCTCATTCCATACCTTTTCGGCTTCTCCACGGGGGTAGCCTGTAACAATACGGTCAACCAGAGTTGAGCAGAAAACGTTGGCGCTGTCAATCCAGGCCTTAAATTCGCCAGGAAGATTCCAGGTGTCGCAGAGGGCCAGAACGCACTCTTTGAGCTTTTTACCGTTGGCCTCAATAAGCTCAACAGGCAGAATAATTAAACCCTTATCCTCGGCGCCGCCAAACCTTTCAAAACGGGTGTAAAGGAACTTGGTCAGCTTGCCGGGATAGGTTTCGGGCAGACCGTCAAAATGGTCGTTTTTATCAAGTGTGATACCTGCCTCGGTAGTGTTGGATACCACAAAGCGCAGGGTATCAAGCTCGGCCAGTGCCATAAATTCCTCATAGTCGTCCTTGCAGTCTACGGTTTTGGCAACCGAAGTAATAATACGGCTGTCGTTTACGACCTTGCCGTTTTCTTTACCGCGAAGAAGCACGGTATATAGATTATCCTGCTTATCGAAAAGCTCCAGACTACCAAAGGAAATGGGTTTTGCTATTGCAATACTGCCGTCAAAAACTCCCTTTTCATTAGCGATATCTATCATATAGTCAACAAAGGCACGAAGAAAATTGCCTTCACCGAACTGTAACACCTTAATGGGTCGGTTCTGCTTTTCCGTTACCTTATCATTTATAGTCATAATGATACCTCTTATTCTATACCGAAATATCTGGCGGCGTTGTTATAGCAGATATCCTCAACCAGCTGACCCAGCAGCTTTTCGTCGTTGGGATATTCACCGTTTTCTACCCATTCACCTATCAGATTGCAGAGAATACGTCTGAAATACTCGTGACGGGTGTAAGAGAGGAAGCTGCGGGAATCGGTAAGCATACCGATAAAGTTGCCCAGCAGAGAAAGATTTGCAAGGGATTTCATCTGCTGCTCCATACCCGATTTGTTATCATTGAACCACCAGGCAGAGCCGTGCTGAATCTTTCCTGCGACCTCGCTGCCCTGGAAGCAGCCGAGAATGGTGCCCAGCATCTCATTGTCCTGAGGATTAAGAGAATAAAGCACGGTTTTAGGCAGTAAGCCGTCCTTGTTAAGGGCATTGAGGAAGCCTGTAATAGCCTCGCCGCAGGTCTTAGTGGAAATGCAGTCGAAGCCTGTGTCGGGACCCAGTTTCTCAAACAGGTTGGTATTGGTGTTACGCTGTGCGCCATAGTGGAGCTGCATAACAATGCCACGCTTTGCATACTCACGACCCAGGTGCAGAAGGATATCGGTCTTGTAAATATCGGCCTCCTCCTGGGTAACGGTAGCCCCTGCCATAGCCTTGGCAAATATAGCCTCAACGGTAGCCTCGTCGGCGGGAGAATAAACCACGTAATCAAGGCCATGGTCGGTAGCACGACAACCAAGGGAGCAGAAATAATCAAGGCGGTCGGTAAGGGCAGCCTTAACGTCTGCGGCAGAATTGATTGCCATACCTGCGGCGGTAGAGAGCTTGCCGATATAATCGGTAAAGCCTGCCTTTTCAATATTAACGGCCTTATCGGGACGGTAGGAAGGAAGCACCATTGCGGAGCAACCACCCTCCTCCTTTATTTTTTTATGCCACTGAAGAGAATCTATGGGGTCGTCGATGGTACCGATCATCTTGACGTTGGATTTTTCTATTATACTGCGAACCGACATATCCTTTTCGGCCAGCTTTTTATTGCAGAGATTCCAAACCTCCTCTGCGGTGTCGGCGGAAAGCACGCCCTCGTAACCAAAATAGGCTTTAAGCTCAAGGTGAGTCCAATGATACATAGGGTTTCCAATGGCCTTTGGCAACATACTTGCAAAGCGGAAGAACTTGGTCTTGGCATCGGCAGGACCTGTAATCTCCTCCTCGGGGATGCCGTTACTGCGGATAAGACGCCATTTGTAATGGTCACCGCCCAGCCAAATCTGGGTAATATTATCAAACATACGGTCCTCATAAATCTCCTTGGGGTCTATATGGCAGTGATAATCAACTATAGGCATTTTTGCGGCGTGATTGTGATAGATTTTCCTTGCTGTTTCGTTTTTCAGCAGAAAATCCTTGTCCATAAATTTCATAGCTATGCTCCTTTTGAGTGTTGTTAACTGAATTTTACATTTTGGCGGTTCCTAATTCAAGAATACAGCAAATTTCAATCAATAAATTAATTATTG
>JAGAPN010000039.1 GCA_017623235.1 Clostridia bacterium
GTGAAATCGCTGCGGCGGTGGGTGGATTTAATTTCACATTTTGCCGATAGGCAAATTATTTCACCAAAGGCGCAATACTTTGATTTCACCGTGAGCGTAAGCGAAGGATTTTACTAAAACTTTACGTCAAAGTTGATTCGAACAGCAAAAACTACGATATATCTTGTTTGATTTATAGTTTTCTGCTATAATTTGATAAAGGCGGTGCTTGTGATGATATCGATTAAAAATTCTAAAAGTGCGGATGAACTGTACAACTATATTTGCGGTTTTCTTAAAGAATACGAATTTGACCGTTCTTCTTCCGATTGTTTGCTTTGGTCTTACAAACAAATCACAAATAATCTTAAAACAAATAAACTAATGGAAGAGATTTTGCAATTATATAATACAGATTACCATTGCGACTTCGATGCCATTTTTAATAATGCAGAACGAATTGCACAGATATCCAATATACACGAGTTTACTATTGATTTGCTTGTGTTTATTTGCCTTTCTAAACATTTAAAGGAACTTTATTTAGAAAAGGGTATTGCTATAGAATATTATCGAAAGAGCATGGCAGACCTTAAATACAAGCTAGACGAATGTATGCTTGTTTACGGCATAGTCGGTTCGTTTGTGGCTTATTGGTTTGTTCCTTTTTTTAAACTCAAAAGGTTTGGAATAGGCAGATTGCAGTTTGAGGTTGTACCGTTTAGAGCTAACTATAATAAAAACGGAATTGTACTTACGCCGGATACAAAAGTAATCAACATACACATACCCCGTTCAAAAGAGCCGCTTACAGAAGAGGCTTGTATTGAGGCATATAGCCAAGCAAAGGTGTTTTTTAAAGCCGAGATAGATACCGACCCGTGTCCCTTTGTGTGCGATTCTTATTTGCTATATCCGGAAAACGAAAAGTTTTTGCCCCCGACGACCAATACTTACAGATTCTTTAAGAGCTTTGAGATCATATCGGTTCGTTCGGATAAAGAACGCAAAAACTTGTGGAGAATTTTTGATACCCATGAAAAAAACATAGACCGACTTCCTGCAGATACAACGATGCGTCGAGCCTTTATTGAGCACTTAAAAAAAGGCGGAAAAATGGGAGAAGGGCGTGGAATCTTATTCATATAACACTCACTCTTAAAAACAAGTTTTAAGTAGGCTTCTAAATGGTTCGTAACAGCCAAACAAGGATACCACCCAAACGGGTGGTATTTTTGTTTGGTTAGATGCGTAGCATCGGAGTCGGACCACCGAAGTCGATTATTCGGTCGATTTAGTGATTTATTATCGCTTAGTCAGCCCTTCCTTATTATACTATATAAATCTTCAATAAAATGTGGTATAATCAGTTCGGTTAATTCTAATTCAACGGACAGTTTTCACTCTACCAACAGTTTAATTCTCCTCACTAAACCAATGGTAGGTGTACTTTCTACGTGATAACGATTACACTATATACGAAGGGAGGCAGACTATGAACCAAATTAAAATTGGTAAATTTATTGCCGAATGCAGAAAGCATAAAAATTTAACACAAATTCAGCTGGCGGAAAAACTCGGTATCACCGATAAAGCTATATCGAAATGGGAACGAGGCATTGCAATGCCCGACACTTCGATAATGCTTGAGCTTTGCGAAATTCTCGACATTAGCGTAAACGAATTATTAAGTGGGGAGAAAGTCTGTATGGAAAATAACGATCAGAAAAACGAACAGCTTCTACTTGAAATGGCCAAAGAATTAGAAAAGAAAAACAAAACTATTTGGAATGCAATGTGGACGATTATGACAGTAAGTATCATTGGATTAATCGGAGGTCTTGCAATCATCGCATTTTTTATGCCCGAAGGTCCTTGGATGTTAGTTGCAATACTTGCGCTATGCGTGATCTTCCTGATACCGTGCTTCTACGCATTAAAGCTTGAGGTTAGTGTAGGTGCTTATAAATGCAAGAACTGCGGTTACGAGATTGTACCTACCTATATGCAGGCACTTAATGCGATGCATAGAGGAACGACTCGGTTCTTGAAGTGTCCAAAATGCCACAAACGCACCTGGTGCAAGAAAGTATTAAAGAAGTAAATTCCATTTCGCAGAGGTATATATGAAACAGTTTATAAATTCATATTGGAAAACTCTTTTGTTTTTCGCCTTGATTGGCATTTTTGGCGGTTTCTTTACAGGTATATTTGTATTGGACAGCTATCCCGAAGAGATGCAACAGCAGCTTGTTGAAGAATTAACCGCCAGCGGACTTGGAGGGTTTCCCGCCGATACCATTATGGGTGTTGTTACCGCAATACAGGCAGCGGGATACGGCATTTTCTTGGGAGCGGCAGGCATTTGGCTCGGCAAGAAGATCGGACTTTGGACGGATGAAAAAAAGATAGCCAAAAAGCCGTTGCTCGCATCTGTTATTACGGCTGTTGTTTGCGGTATGGTACTTATTTTGTCCGATCTGCTCTTTTTTGGAAACTATTCGCAAATTATTATGGATTCGTACAATGCGAAGCCTACGATACCGTACTTAATTGCATCAGTTCTATATGGCGGAGTTATCGAAGAAGTTATGCTGCGTCTTTTCTGGATGTCTTTGGTGGCTTTCGTTTTGTGGAAGCTGTTTGATAGAAAGAATGAACGCCCATCAACGTGGGTTATGACCGTCGCCAACATTATCGCCGCCCTTCTGTTCGCTGCAGGACATCTTCCTGCCACAGCTACAATGATTGGCCTATCTCCCATGATCGTATTCAGATGCTTTTTACTCAATGGGGTCATAGGCTTAATGTTTGGCCGGTTGTATAGAAAATACGGCTTACGTTATTCAATGATCGCTCACGGCGGATGCCATATCGTATCAAAGTTGATTTGGATTATGTTTATATAAATTATCACGGAATGATTTAGGTTCCGATGAGAGCAAACTCGTGCGGGTTTGAGTCCCTTAGTCCGCGAAAAAGCAAGAAGAATCAGCCGAAAGGGAGCTGCGGTTAGGGTAGTGAACGCTTTATTTACAAACCGTAAAGCCTGTGCTATAATTGGTTTGAAGGTTGGTGTTTTTATGCGGAGCTTTATTTTAGGAACAGATTGGTGGACAGATTGTGATGACGTTGTCGCGCTCCGTTTGTTGGCGCGGGCACACAAAGCGAAGGAAATTAATTTGCGCGGTATTATCATTAATGCTTGTATGGAACATAGTGTTGCCTCCCTTGAAGGTTTTCTCAACACCGAAGAGGTATATAACCTTCCTCTTGCAATAGATCTTGAAGCAACCGACTTTGGCGGAAATCCACCTTATCAGAAAAGGCTTTCTCAGTTTTCAAAAAAATATCACAGTAATGCCGACGCAGAAGATGCAGTAAAGCTTTACAGAACAATTCTTGCAAATACAGACTCCCCTATTGAGTTGATCGAAATAGGATATCCGCAGGTTTTAGCCGCATTATTGCAAAGCAAATCGGATGATATATGTCAGCACGACGGTATTACTCTGGTGAAAAATAAAGTTTCAAAAATTTGGATGATGGCAGGAAAATGGGATAATAATCCTGATAAGGAAAATAATTTCGCCAGGAATGAGCGTTCAAGAACAGCCGCTGATATTTTGTGTGATATTTGTCCCGTTCCCATAACCTTTCTCGGATGGGAAGTGGGCGCAAATGTCATTACCGGTGGCGATTTAGAGAAAGATGATCCGCTTTATCTTGCCTTATACGATCACGGATCATTTAATGGACGTTCATCTTGGGATCCAATGCTGTGTTTGTTGGCATTAATCGGAAACGAAGAGAAAGCGGGATACTCGACAGTCAGCGGAACGGCTTCAGTGGATGCAAAAACAGGTGAAAACTATTTTTCCGCCAAAAGAGACGGCCTGCATAAATATGTTATTAAGCAAAAAGAAGATGAATATTATGCCGCAGCTATAAACAAGCTGATAAAATAAGCGGTATTCAAATGGTTCGTAATATTCAAATACAAAAGGCCGTGGTAACGCTGATGTGTTACCACGGCCTTTTTATTTATAATATTTCGTCTGTAAAATAGGCGGAGGTGTCATCCATTTTTAAATTAACAAAAACTATTAAAAAAGTCAAAAAAGTCTAAAAAAAGACCCGATAAAATCGGGTCTTAAAATATGGTTCTTTGTTAGTCTTCTTTTTCAGAAAGGTCAACGTCGGCAATATATACATTAACCTTAGTAACGGCGTTGCCGGTCATACTCTGCACCTTATCCTTAACGCCTGCCTGAACTGCCTCGCCAACCTGCTTTGCATTGGCGTGACGGCTGATGCTGATGTAAAGGGTGATGATAACCGCGCCGTTTTTTACCTCGGCACGAACAGGCTTTAACACCGACTTTTTAGAAACTATATTTTTAATGTCAACGGTACGGGGGGCCATAGCCTCAACACCCGCAACCTCCAGGGCAGCCATTGCCGCCATACTCTCTATAACATCCAGGTTGATGGATAGTCCGCTACGTTCTGCCAACTTTAATACCTCCGATAAATTTTACTGTACCTATATTATACCACAAAACCGCAAAAGGTAAAGAAAATTTTTACTCTACCGTTATAATTTTAACCGCGGCGGCGGAGAAACCGCTTCGGGAGGTGACTGCATCCCGTATCTGGGCGGTCTGGGCGGCGTTAAGGCTTTCGGCCTGCACCACCACACTGACATCGTTTTCTCCTATCATTACGGCGCAATTCTTAAAGCTTTTAGCCTTCAGCACCGCCTCAATTGCGGCCTCGTCATCCACCGCCTTGGCTATAGCGGTAGACCTGGCTACAGCATCGGCCTTTTCCCCATCGGTAAGGTCGTCACGGTCCAGGGTTTCCTGCAAAATATCCAGGGCCTTCTCGTGAGCCTCCTTGCGGTCCTTTTTGAATTTTTCAAAATAGTCGGATTTTTCCTCTTTTTCCTCCACCTCTGCGTTAACGTACTCGGCCTGGCCCAGGAACTTGGAGGAGGTATCGTCGGCAGAGGCATCCCCCACCGCCCCCGTATATTTCATATTAAGCCATACGGCGGCACCAAGAGCTACCACCATTACCGCCAGTGCAACCTGGCCCTTTTTTACCCGTTTTGTCTTTTTCATTACTGCTGTTTCCTCCCTACGTATATCTTTCGAGAACTTATATCGAGTGCCGCAGTTACAGCGGCTTTAATCTCCTCTGCGGTGGCTTCATCGGCCCTGCAAATTACCGTAACTCCCCTTATTTCAGGCATATACGATGTAATAAGCAGGGGCTTCTCACCCCCGGAGGAATCCTTTACCGTTATATAGGTTTTTTCACTTTCCTTGGTGGTGCGGCTATCCTCCTCGGCATCGTTTTTCTTTGTTTCATCAGCATATTCATACCTTACCCCCGTGTCCAGAGTGACGGTTATCACCGCAGAGGCATCTCCGCACAAAGCCGAGGTTATACGTCCCACCTTGGCCTCTATTTCAGCGCAGTATTCCTCACAGGACAGGTCTTCGGATTGGGGCAGTTCCTCCTCTTTCGGGGATATAAGGGTTGAGCCGTATATCAGAAGTATGCCTATTATACCCACGGCAGCGAGTATTTTACCCGAGTTTTTACCCTTTAGAAATTTCAGCACCTTTTCCTTCACGAAAACACCACCGCACATTCTATACCTGCCGACCTTATGACCGACAGAATTTTATCCTTCTCCCCCGCCCCCTCAATCCTTATTTCATTAATTATTATGCCGCCGCCCTCGCTTTTAGTAGCGATTGCCATAATCTTACCGTATGTGACATTATTTTCTTTAAGTAATGCTTCCACCAGCCGTTCGGCCTGGTATTCGCTGAGGGATACGGCGGCATCGGCAGGGGCGGAGGCCTCTATGTCGGGCAGGGAAAAATTTATCCTTGCCCCCGCCACCGAGGTAATGATGGCCGAAAGCATTATAAGGGCAATAATATATCTTCCGCTCTTCTCCAGCCTGTTACCGCAAAGAAGACGGAGAGCGGCGGCCATTACGGCGGCGCCGCAGAAAATTACAGTGACCTGCCTTACACCCTCCATAGCTACCTCCCCGCAATTACTGCCAGCGAAATTATAAAAAGGGCGGCGGTAAACAGCAACACCCCTATAAGTACCGCCATAACGTTATCGGCCGCCTTTAGAAAATCGGTACGGACCCTGACCCCCAAAAGCTCGGCGGCGGCATCAAGTCCGAAAAAGGTGATGCGCCAAACCAGAAGCTCGATAACGGGAGGCAGCACCGTAAAGGCCACCGCCAGCACTCCGAACATTCCCACCGAGGAGCCCAGCAGCTTTACCGAGCCCATAAGGGTGGTAAGGGTTTCCGACAGGGCGCCACCTGCCACCGGCACAAAGGAACCCAGCACAAATCTGGCGGTTTTAAGCCCCAAATTATCGGCGGCGGCATTTACCGCCGTCTGTACCGAAAGCAAGCCCAGAAAAAGGGTAAGGGAGAGGGAAAGTATCCACATAGCCGTCTTTTTTATGGCCTCCCCCAGCCTTCCCACCCCTGCGGTGGGAAGCATAGCCCCCACGGTACCCAGCCCCAGATAACAGCTCATAAGGGGGACTATTACAAAGGCCGAAAGGGCTCCTACCCCCGAGGCGGCGGCCAGAAGCATATAGCTCATACCCGAGGCCGTGATTCCCCTGCCCGAGGCAGTAAGGATGCCTGTATAAACGGGTATAAAACCACTCATAAGGGTGCTGATACCCTTTACCGCCGAGCCTGCCGCCGCAATAAGAGAAAACAGAGGAGCCAACAAACCTGCCGCCGAGGCCAGCACAAACAAATATGAGGCCGTTTCACTATAGGGGGCAAAGGTGGGAAAGGTGGAGCAAACGGCAATAAAAAGCATCACCGCCAGCATACCCATACAGGATATAAGCGGGCCCTTAAAGCCTGTTTTTATAAGCTCGGCTATCTCTTCGTATATACCCTTAAGCTCCAACCGATTTACCCAATCGGGGTCGGAAATGTCAATTTCAAGTCTATCAAAAAATCCCGCGCTCTCCCCCTCCAACAGGTCATACAGTTCCTCTGCGCCGCTGGCTTCATACTGGCCCGAGTAGTCCGTTTCTGCCCTGACGGTAAGGGTAAAGATAAAAAGGAAAATCAAGATAAAAACTGCTTTTTTCATATACTATCCTATCAGCTTCAGAGCCGTCTGCAGCAGGGAAACCAGCATTGGTACCGAAATTATGAAAACGGCACACCTGCCTGCCAGCTCGGCCCCGGAGGCCAGGGTCTGCTGGCCCATATCCCTGCACAAATCAGAGGCAAAGCCCGTTATTACGCATATTCCCAGGGCCTTGAAGGCCGTGGTGAAATAGGTGGTGTCTACCCCTGTTTTTACCACAAGATTTCTAAGGGTAAACACCGCATCTATGGCCGACCACAGCACCGAGATAATTACCGCCGCCGCGGCCACCGCCACAAGCATTACGGCATATTCACCCTTATACTGCCGAAGCAGGGTTGCCAGCACCGCCGCCACCACACATATACCTAAAATCGGGGTAAGCTCCATAGTCTACAACCCAAAAACCGATTTAACGGTGGTAAAGAGATCGGCTATAACGTCCACCACCATTAAAAGCACCACCACAAGGCCCGTAAGGGTGGTAAGCATAGCCTGCTCCTCACGGCCCGAACGCACCAGCACCTGATTAAGCACCGTAACTATAATGCCGATGGCGGCCACCTTAAATATAAGATCTACATCCATAGCGTTCACTCTCTATATAATTAATACTGCCATAAAAAGACCTGCAAAAAAGCCTAACCTACCGTAAAGCGGCCCCTTAACCCTGGCCTGCTCGGCCGCCTCCTGCTCCTGCTTTTTAAGAAGCTCGGCATAGATAACACACCGTTTCACCTGGGACTGGGTATCCCCCATTCCAAGGCCTTTGAAAAACTCCTCCAGCAGGGTGCTGTCCCTATCCGATAAGTCCCCCTGAGGCAGGATAAAATCGAGACCGTTAAAGCAGACCAGGCCCTCGGTATCCGGGTCACTGAATATACTTTACATACTGCGTCCCCTGCGTATATCATCGGCCAAAGCCTCTATAAATCGGATATAGCGGGAAAGGACATCACGACGGGCTCGGACCCTGAGTCCCAGGCTGATACCTACCGCCGTGGAGCAGACCAGCAGCACCGCCGCCCCAAAAAGCTTAACCCACAAGGCTCTTCACCTCTTCAGGGGTGTATAGGCTCACCCTGCCCATTTGTTCAGAGGAAAGCAGAGCAATACAGCCTATTCGGCAATCCAGCAGGGCCGAGGTAACCCCACGGGATTTAAGGTCCAGAAGGTCGGCGGCGTGGGCGGTGGTAAGAAGCTTTACCCCCGAAAAAAAGCTTTCTCTGACGGGGATAAGCTCACCCCCGCTGCCTATTTCATCAAAGGCAATATATTGGGGGAACATAGACCGCAGGGCATTTTCCACTCCCGTAGCCTTGTCTACCCCACAAATAAGGTCGGTATTTACCCCCAGGTCAAGGCTGCCGCTACCGCCAAGCTCCCCACGTTGGTCTATGACACAGACCCTGGCTCCACCATCGGAGAGGATGCGGATAAGGTCCCGCAGGAGGGTCGTTTTACCGCTACCGGGAGGGCCCGCTATAAGCATCCCATTATTGGCGTAAGGCACAAGGGAGTCTGCACAGCCCTTGACCTCACGGGCTATACGGATATTTATCGAGGTAACCTTTAGGGCCGAGCCCTCTGAGAAGACGCCGCACACCCCTGCCCTGTGGCCCTTTTTCATAGAAAGAAAGCCGCATTTCAGCTCCTGCTCCCTGGTGTATACCGAGCGGCCCGTTATGCGCTTTACTACCTCTTCAAGGTGGTACCCCTCTGCTGTCAGAGCATTTTGCGGCAGGTAGGTGGTTGCCACGGCATCCCGTGTCACAAAAAAGCAGGTTTTACCCGTCAGGGTGACGGGGCCTCCTGCCCTCAGCCGTATTTCCCAAACCCCGCTTTGTACAAAAATGGGGAGCCTCTTCAGCACCGAGGATATATCCTCGGGCAGGGCGTAAAGGGCGGATAAAAATTCCTTGTTTGTGTTTTCCTGCAGTTTCAAAATCATCACCTAAAACA
Source organism: Clostridia bacterium (assembly GCA_017623235.1). Taxonomy (GTDB): domain Bacteria; phylum Bacillota; class Clostridia; order Oscillospirales; family Acutalibacteraceae; genus SFWF01. The sequence goes on from JAGAPN010000039.1 coordinate 9,105, forward strand.
AGGTATGTACAGGCCCCCGATTTTAGAACCGTGGTAAGTGCTGGAAATTTAGAATTTTCTGTTGATTTCTCCCGTTTTTTGTGCTATCATCTCTTTTGTGCAAAAACACATATACTACCGAAAGGAAAAAATATTATGAAAAAAATTATATGCAAAGTAGAGTACGATACCGAAAAGGCGGAGCTTGTTTTAAAGAAGACCAGCGGCGCCTTCGGTGACCCCGCAGGCTTTGAAGAAAGCCTTTATGTGACCGACGAGGGCAAATATTTTCTTTATGTAAACGGCGGAGAGGAATCCCCCTACAAGAAGGAAGATATTAAGCGTATTGCCACCGACAAGGCAAAGGCCTGGCAGGAGCAGTAAACAAAAACCGCAATTAAAAAGAGCCTTCCGACGGAAGGCTCTTTTTAATATCATCTGCTACGGCAGGTCCTGATATAGCAAAGGGTGTATACCCAAAGGGGCGCCAGGGTCCATATAAGGATATGGTTGACGGCCAGCAACCAAAGCCCTGCCTTGGCCTGCAGACCAAGCATTGCAAGTGAGTATATATAGGGCACCACCTTCAGACGCAAAGCAACTGCGATGTATACCGCCCAGCCGATTATAATGGCTATGCTTCGGTTTTTATCGGTCTTTACCCTGACATCTTTGTAAAGATATGCTCCCGCCGCCATAAGCACCCCTATCATAAGTAGGGACACTGCCTGGGCAACTACGGCATACTGCAGGCTGATGATATAGAAATTAAAGCCGCTAAAAAGTGCGGGCAGGGTCCAGAGGCACCAATAAAGGGTCTTTTCTTTTTTAAAAATGCAAATCAGACTGCAGGCAAGCACCGAGGGAATTGCAAGTATAAAGAAATCCAGCTCGTAGGGAAAAATCGCAACCAGAATGCCTGCCGCAATTGCCGCCGCCATAAGAATATAGCCTATTACCCGATTGGCGGGGTTGGGCTGGACAGGCGGCGCCTTTGGGGTGATTTTGGTTCGTCCTGCAAACTCATCAAGAGATATACCAAACAGGTCGCATATCTTTATAAGCTTATCAAATTCCGGCTGGGCGGCATCGGTTTCCCACTTGGACACCGATTGGCGTGATACACCCAGCTTTTCGGCCAGCTCCTCCTGGGAGAGACGGGCCCCACTGCGAAGCTCATATATTTTGTTACCGATAGTCATAAAAATTCCTCCTTTGCGAAAATGATACTGCTGTCGGAGTAAAAAGTCTACCAATCAGGCCTTGAAAACCCGCAACCAACAGTTGCAGTTCCCAATCCCTCCACCAACCTGACGGTTGAGCCCCCTCTCCTGCTTCAAGGGAGGCTTATATTAATGCGTAGCAGACTATTCACTAATCAAGAATAAAAAAAACTCCCCAAAGGGAGCTTTTTTTATTCTTCGGGCATTTCCCAGTTGTGCCAGATTTCCTGAACGTCATCGTTCTCCTCCAGCATATCAATAAGCTTTTCCATCTGCTTTACGGCATCGGGGTCGTCGATGGAAGACATAGTCTGAGGAATATAGGCAACCTCGGCAGATTCGAAGGTGTAGCCCTTCTCCTCAAGAGCATCACGAACGGCGCCCAAATCGTTAGGCTCGGTAGTAATCTCGAAAACGTCACCGTCAAAATTAAAGTCCTCGGCGCCTGCCTCAAGCGCATCCTCCATTACGGTGTCCTCATCCTTACCTTCGGCCTCGATAACTATCTGACCCTTACGGTCAAACATAAACATAACCGAGCCCGACTGACCAAGATTGCCGCCGCACTTATCAAAATAGTGGCGCATCTCACCTGCGGTACGGTTGCGGTTGTCAGTAAGGGTTTCGACCACTACGGCAATACCGCAGGGGCCATAGCCCTCATAAATAAGCTCTTCATAATTGTTGGCAGAGGTATCGCCTGCCGCTTTTTTAATAATACGCTCAATATTTTCATTGGGCACGTTGGCTGCCTTTGCCTTGGCAATAGCATCCTTAAGCTTGGAGTTTTCCTGGGGATTAGGGCCGCCTGCCTTAACGATTACCGAAATCTCTCTACCGATTTTGGTGAAGATTTTTGCCTTTGCGGCATCGGTCTTTTCTTTTTTACGCTTAATATTATTCCATTTAGAATGTCCTGACATAGTAATTCTCCTTTGAAAATCTTAACCTAATTATTTTATCACATATCTTCGCCTTCGGCAAGGGCTTTTTCACATATTATTTCAATATCCTCAAAGCTTTTTATTTCACCGCAGAGTCGGCGGAGCTTCGCCGCCCCTCTGACCCCCTTCATATACCAGGCCACGTGCTTTCTGGCCTCCAGCAGGGCGGTAACGTCCCCTTTATATTTTCGCATAAGCTCAAGCTGGCGCCTCATAATGCCCAGCCTTTCCTCCAGCGGTGGCGGCGGCAGCAGGGTTCCGTCCTTTAAATATGCGTTTATCTGCTCAAAGACCCAGGGGGTTCCGTTGGCGGCACGTCCTACCATAACCAGGTCACAGCCCGTATGCTCGTACATCCTTTGGGCCGTGGGCCCGTCTATCACGTCACCGTTACCTATAACGGGGATTTTAACGGCCTCCTTTACCGCCTTTATAACCTCAAGGTCAACGGGAGGAGCATACATCTGCATCCTGGTGCGGCCGTGAACGGTAATGGCGGCGGCGCCGCTATCCTCGCAAATTTTGGCTATTTCGGGGGCGTTTATGCTATCGCTGTCCCAGCCCGCTCTGATTTTAACGGTGACGGGGGTTTTTACCGCATCTGCCACGGCTTTAACCACCTGCCCCACCAGCTTCGGGTCACGAAGCAGGGAGCTGCCGCCTCCGTTATTGGCTACCTTAGGTGCGGGGCAACCCATATTTATGTCTATAAAATCGGGAGAGAAGCTTTCGGCAATAAGGGCGGCCGCTGCCATAATCTCGGGCTCACCGCCGAAAAGCTGGTTGCCGAAAAGGCCCACCCCTCCCCTCTCTAAAAACCTGGTAGATTTTTTATCCCCCAGGGTCAGAGCTTTAGCAGAGGTAAGCTCACCCACCGAGTAGGCGGCGCCGAATTCTTCACATATTTCTCTCATTGCCCTGTCGGCTACACCTGCCATTGGGGCGAGAGCTGCATATCCCTTAACATTAACGTTTCCTATTTTCATAACGGGACAATTATAGCCTAAAAAATTTTTCTTGTCAAACCTTAAAAATATGGTGACAATGGCGGTATTATTTGTTATAATAATATAAATATATTTATTATGGGGTTTTATTCTCTATGAAATTGCTTGCAATAGACGGAAACAGTATAATAAACCGTGCCTTTTACGGCATAAAGCTGCTGACCACCAAGGACGGCCGCTTCACCAATGCCGTTTACGGTTTTATAAATATTTTGAACAGGCTTCGTGAGGCCGAGCAGCCCGACGGTATCGCCGTTGCCTTTGACGTTAAGGTGCCCACCTTCCGCCACGAAAAATATGCCGAGTATAAGGCAGGCCGACACGCCACCCCGCCCGAGCTTTTAGAGCAGTTTGCCCCTTTAAAAGAGTGGCTCTCCGCCATGGGCTACACCGTAATCGAGTGTCCCGGCTTTGAGGCCGACGATATTTTGGGTACCCTGGCCGCTGGCTGTGATGCTACGGGAAACAAGTGTGTTATTGCCACGGGAGATAAGGATTCCCTTCAGCTCATCGGCGATAACGTAAGGGTGGTGCTTTCAGCCACAAGGGCCGGCGCACCCGAAATCACAAGCTACGACAAGGCCGCGCTTCTCGAAAAATACGGCCTTACCCCACCCCAGATGATAGAGCTTAAGGCCCTTATGGGTGACTCCTCCGACAATATTCCCGGCGTTGCAGGTGTTGGTGAAAAAACCGCTACCGACCTTATTTCCAGATTCGGCAGTATTGATTATATTTACGAGCATCTGGATGAGCTGGATATAAAAGCCGGGGTCAAGGCAAAGCTGGAGGCCGGAAAAGATTCGGCATTTTTCTCCCGCTGGCTGGGCACCATCTGCCGCGAGGCTCCTGTGGACAACCGTCCCGAAAGCTACAGGAACAAGGAAATGGATGAGGCCGCCGTTGCCTCTATTATGACCGACCTTGAGTTTTTCGGTCTTATGGATAAAATGGGTATCTCCCCCTCGGCCAAAAAGGCCCCTGCCCAGGTTAAAAAGGAGGGCGAGGTTAAAACCGTTTCGGCATCCGAGTTTTTAGAAAATCATTCCGATTTGATACACGTTACAGCCCACGGTGAGGGCTTTGCCGTATGTGACGGCGCCACCGCCGCCCTGCTTTCCGCTAATGAGGGCTTTGCTCTGCTGGAAAATGAGGCGGTCAGAAAAAACGTCTACGACCTTAAAAATATATACAAGCAGGCAGCAAATGAGGGTCACGCCGTTTCGGGCTGTGTCTTTGACCCAATGCTGGCCGCATATCTTTGCAATCCCTCCTCCAGCAGTTACGACCCCGAAAGGTTGGCCGCCGAATACGGCTGCGACCTTGTGTGTGACAGCGAAAACGAGGGTATAAATCGGGCCGCGCTTTGCGGCGGTGTTTACGCCCCCCTTAAGGCCGAGCTGGAAAAATCGGGACAGGACAAGCTGCTTTATGATATTGAGCTTCCCTTAGCTATGGTGCTGGGAGATATGGAGTTGGCAGGTGTGCTTATAGACACCGAGGCCCTAAAACTTCACGGTGAGGAGCTGGGCCTCAGGATCAAAGAGCTGGAAGAAAGAATTTTTGAGCTTACAGGCTTTGAGTTTAATCTCAATTCCCCCAAGCAGTTGGGTATAGCCCTCTTTGAGGAGCTGGGCCTGCCTGCAAAGAAAAAGACCAAAAGCGGTTACTCCACCAACGCCGAGGTGCTGGAAGGTCTTCGTGATGCCCACCCCGTAATCGGGCTGATACTCCAGTACCGCACCCTGTCAAAGCTGCGTTCCACCTACTGCGATTCCCTTATAGCGGCGGTAGCCCGGGACGGCAGAATACATTCTACCTTTAACCAGACCGAAACCAGGACGGGCAGAATCAGCTCTTTAGAGCCTAATCTTCAGAACATTCCCGTCCGCACCGATGAGGGCAAGGTTTTCAGAAAATTCTTTATAGCTCCCAAGGGTCGCACATTGGTGGACGCCGACTACTCACAGATTGAGCTTCGTGTGCTGGCCGAAATGGCAGGTGACGAGGTAATGCTTAACGCCTTCAATTCGGGCGAGGATATTCACACCTCCACGGCGGCCCAGGTATTCGGTATGCCAATAGAGATGGTGACCCCCGTTATGCGCAGCCGTGCCAAGGCGGTAAACTTCGGTATAGTTTACGGCATAGGCGCCTTCTCCCTTTCCAAGGATATCGGGGTTTCCAACCGCGAGGCCAAGGAATATATTGAAAATTATCTTAACACTTTCAGAGGTGTTGACCGATTTATGACCGACAGCATTGCCGCCGCAAAGGAGACGGGCTACGTTACTACCCTATTTGGCAGAAGACGCTACCTGCCCGAGCTTACCTCCTCCAACGGAATGCTTCGCGCCTTTGGCGAAAGGGCGGCCCGCAACGCCCCCATTCAGGGCACCGCCGCCGATATTATAAAAATTGCAATGGTAAACGTTTTCGGCAGGCTGAGGCGTGAAGGGCTGGATGCCCGGCTGATACTGCAGGTACACGATGAGCTGATTATTGAGGCGGCCGACGACTGTTCTGCAAGGGCCGCCGAAATACTGAAGGAAGAAATGGAAAATGCCGCCCAAATGAGGGTTGCTCTGACGGCTGACGTTAATCTTGGTAAAACCTGGTATGAGGCAAAGGGCTGATGAAGAAGATAGTATTTATTTGCACAGGCAACACCTGCCGCAGTCCTATGGCCGAGGGTTATCTTAAATCCAAGGGCATAAAGGGGCTGGAGGTTTCCAGCCGAGGTATTATGGCCGACGGCTCTCCCGTAGCCCGAAACAGCCTTAACGTTATGCTGGAAAAAGGTATTGATATATCCGACCATATTTCCCGTCAGCTGACCTATACCGAGGCCGAGGAGGCCGACAGGCTTATATGTATGTCTTCCTCCCACGCCGACCTGCTGGAGGGGCTGGGTATCGACAAGCTCAAATGCTACGTGCTGGGAATTGCCGACCCCTACGGCGGAGATACCGAAACATACCGTGCCTGCCGTGACGAGATATTCTCGGCGGTGGATGAGCTTATAGAGGACGGAATAATATGATAAGAGATTTTTCTCCTGCTGATGCCGAAGCCGTCGCTTTGCTGGAGGCCGAGTGCTTCAGCTCCCCTTGGAGCGAGCAGGCCATACTCGACTCATACAGTGAGGGTGTGCTTTTCATCCTGGCCGAGGAAGAGGGCAGGGTTATAGGCTATGCCGGGCTTCAGACCGTGCTGGATGAAGGCTATATTACCAATATTGCCGTAAGTCGGGATTTTCGTGGCCGAGGCATCGGCTCATCCCTGGTAGAACAGCTTAAGGAAAAAGCCCGCCAAAAGGGTCTGGCCTTTATTTCCCTGGAGGTAAGACACTCCAATGCCGCCGCTGTTGCCCTATACGAAAAGCAGGGCTTTAAAACGGTGGGAAAAAGAAAAAATTTTTATACGGCACCCCTTGAGGATGCCTTGATTATGACAATAGAAGGTTTTTAAATTATGCTGATTTTAGCTATAGAATCCTCCTGCGATGAAACCGCCGCTGCGGTCACCGAAGGAAGAAAGGTTCTCTCCTCGGTGATAAATACCCAGATTGAGGAGCATAAGATTTACGGTGGCGTGGTGCCCGAGATAGCCTCTCGCAGGCATTGTGAAAACATATCTGCCGTGGTAGAAAAGGCCCTGGACGATGCAGGCAAGACCTATGCCGACCTTGATGCTGTGGCCGTCACCTTTGCCCCCGGGCTTATCGGCGCCCTGCTGGTGGGGGTTAACTTTGCAAAGGGCCTGGCTATGAGCCTTGGGGTCCCCCTTATACCCGTACACCACCTGCGAAGCCATATCGCGGCCAACTACATTGAGGCCCCCGACCTGAAGCCCCCATTTTTATGCCTTACGGTATCGGGAGGCAACAGCATACTTACCGACGTTACCGATTACACCGAGTTTAAGATGATAGGCGGCACCAGGGACGACGCCGCAGGCGAATGCTTTGACAAGGCGGCCCGTGCTATGGGTCTGCCCTACCCGGGCGGTGTGAATCTTGATAAAATTGCCACCGAGGCCGATACCAAAAAATATCCCCTGCCTACCCCCAGGGTTGAAGGAAGCCCCTACGACTTTTCCTTCTCGGGGCTGAAGACAGCGGTTATAAATACCATACACAACGCCACCCAGAAGGGCGAGGAGATAGACGTGCCCGTGCTGGCCGCCACCCTGAGGCAAAAGGTCTGCGATATGCTTATCCACCGCACCCTGGCCGCCGCAAAGGAGCTGGGCCGTGATACCCTGGTGCTGGCAGGAGGCGTTTCGGCCAACAGCGAGCTGAGAACACGCCTTGAAGAGGAATGTAAAAAGGCAGATATTGCCTTTTACCGCCCGCCCTTGTGCTACTGTGGCGATAACGCCGCTATGGTAGGGGTGCAGGCCTACTATGAATATCAATCGGGCAATCTGGCGGCCGAGGACCTTAATGCCTTTGCCACCCTGCCCATAGACTATAAATAGAAAGAAGATTTTTGTTATGCTATTTACCAGAGATATCGGAATTGACCTTGGCACAGCCAACACCATAGTTTTCCAGAAGGGTCGCGGCATTATTGCCCGCGAGCCCTCTGTTGTGGCCTATGACGTGCGCAACGATGCCGTTCGTTCGGTCGGCACCGAGGCCAAGGAGATGATTGGCCGCACCCCCGGCTCAATCGTGGCAGTTCGCCCCTTAAAGCACGGTGTTATTGCCGATTACGACGTTACCGCCGCTATGCTTAAAAGATTTATAAAGGAATCCCTTAAGGGCTCTATCATTTCCCGTGTAAGGGTGGTTATCTGCGTACCCGCAGGCGTTACCGAGGTTGAAAGCCGAGCCGTTCACGGGGTATTAAAGCAGGCAGGCGCCGCCGACGTTGACCTTATTGAGGCTCCTATGGCCGCCGCCGTGGGCGCAGGTCTGCCCGTGTGGGACCCCAAGGGCTGTATGATAGCCGACCTGGGAGGCGGTACCACCGAGGTTGCCGTAATCTCCCTGGGTGATATCGTTACCGCCCAGTCTATCCGCACCGCAGGCGACGACCTGGACGAGGCAATTATTGCCTATATCCGTAAAAAGTATAACCTGCTTATCGGCGAACGCACCGCCGAGCAGGTAAAGATAGAAATCGGCTCTGCCCTGCCCTACGAGGGTGAAAAAACGGTAGAGATAAAGGGTAGAAACCTGCTGGACGGTCTGCCCAAAAATATTACTATCTCCTCCGAAGAGGTCAGAGAGGCTATGAGCGACGTGGTTTCAATGATAGTTGACTCTATCCGCACCACCCTGGAGAAAACTCCTCCCGAGCTGTCAGCCGATATTATTGAATCGGGCATTACCCTTACGGGCGGCACAGCCCTGCTGCGTGGTCTGGCCCAGCTTATTGAGCAGGAAACCAGCATGCCCGTTACCATTGCAGAAAACCCCATGGACTGCGTAGCCCTGGGTACAGGCAAGAGGCTGGAGCCCGGCCACCGTTTTGACAACTACGTATTCCGCAGAGGAAAGCATTACAGATAAAAATCTTTAGAAGGTGAAGCAGTTGCGTTTCTTTTTTCGCAGCAAGCAATTTAAAATAACCCTGCTTGTGGTGGCAATAGTTATTGCCCTTTCGGCCACAGCAGCCATAATAGGCGGCAGTATGTCCCCCCAGACCAGCCTTTTCGGCGCTATCGCCGCCCCCTTTCAGAAGCTGGGCAATTCTATTGCCTCGGCCATAAACGAGTTTTCGGAAAATTTTGAATCTGCCGCCAAGCTCAATGCCGAAAAGGATGAGCTTCAGCAGGAGGTTAACCAGCTTCGTGAACAGCTGGTAGATTATCAGTCGGCCCTGACCGAAAACGATTTCTATAAAAACTATCTGGGCATTAAGGATTCCAACCCCGATTTTCAGCTCTGCCCTGCCCTGGTTACCTCCCGTGACCCCGACGATATATACGGCGGCTTCACGGTGGACTCGGGCAGCCTTGACGGGGTGGCTCTTTACGACCCCGTTATCACCCACGAGGGTCTGGTGGGCTACGTTACACAGGTAGGCCTTTCCACCTGTAAAATAACCACTATACTTGACCCCCAGCTTACCTGCGGCGCCTATGATTCCCGCACAAACGATGCAGGCGCCCTTTCGGGAGATACCGCCCTGGCCACCCAGGGGCAGACCCGCTTTTTCAACCTGCCCCGTACCTGCTCGGTAGCCATCGGCGACCTGGTGGTGACCTCTGGCAGCGGAATCTTCCCCGACAAGCTGATAATAGGTACCGTTTCCAACATAAACAGCGACCCCCTTTCCTCCTCTCTTTACGCCACGGTAGAGCCTGCCGCAAAGCTTGAGGACCTGAGAAGCGTTATGATTATAACCGACTTCACAGGCCAGGGTAACGAGCTTATTGGTGAGGATTAGGCTATGAACAAAAGAAAAGCCTTTTTCATATCTCTGCTTACAAACTGCCTGCTGGGCGCAATAATATTTTTAGCACGCTATAGCTGGGGTATTACCCTGGCCCTCGGACAGGCTGTTCCCATACTGCTGATACCCCTTGCGGTATCCATAGCTATATTTTTCGGCGAGGGCGTAGGCCTTGCGGCAGGACTGTTTATAGGTATATTTATGGACTCGGCAGCATCCGACGCCACCTGCTTTAACACCCTGTTTTTAAGTATTGGCTGTGTGGCCTGCGGAGTTATGGCCTTCAGATTCTTAAACCGCAATCTTAAGGCGGCTATATGCCTTTCGGCAGGGATGTCCTTTGCCTATTATCTGCTGAGATACGTTATTTTCTATGCCTTCAGAGGCATAGAGGTAACCTACGAATATTTCGTGGTAAATCTTATACCCTCGGCGGTGTACACCGCCCTGTGGCTCATCCCCTTTTATTTTCTTGAGAAAAAGCTCGTCAACCTTTATCACTAAGGAGTAAAAAATGCCTTTTAAGAAAAAACCAAGAAGACGCCTGTCGGTGCTGTCGATAATAATGTCGGCGGTGCTTGTAGCCTACTCGGTACAGGTCTTTTCTCTGCAGGTATCAAATGCAGAAACATATATAGCTCAGGCCCAGGGCATCTCCTATCGCAAGGCGGTAATAAAGGCCCAGCGAGGAGAAATTCTCGACAGTACGGGCCGTGAGATAGCCGTTAACCGCGAGGGCTATAATATTGTCTTTAACAAGGCCTATTTTGATATGAAAAAGGCCAACGATACCATATTAAAGCTTACAAATCTGCTGCGCAGTCACGACACCGCCTGGAATGACGCCCTGCCCCTTCAGCTGACGGCGCCCTACGGCTTTACCGACGATGCCGCTTCGGTAGAAATACTTAAGGCCCACCTGAAACTAGCCCACTACGCCACCGCCGACAACTGCCTGGAGGAAATGATAAAAAAATACGAGCTGGAGGGCTACACCCCCGACCAGCGTCGTACCATTATGGGCGTGCGCTACACCCTTGAGCGCTATGATTTCTCGGTTTCCAACCCCTTTACCCTGGCGGAGGACGTTTCCAGCGAGATTATGCAGATTGTGCTGGAATCGGGGGTTATAATCGACGGTGTTACCATAAACGTGGTGCCCTTCCGTGAGTACGTGGACGGCACCCTGGCCCCCCACCTTATAGGTACGGTGGGTCCCATATACGCCGAGGAGTGGAATTCAACCTACAAGGGTAAGGGCTACTCCTACGACGATAAGGTTGGCAAAAGCGGTATTGAAAAGCTTTGTGAGGCTCAGCTTCACGGCACCGACGGAGAGATAACCTACAAAATAAATTCCAAGGGAAAGATTCTTTCCAGCGAAATAACCCGCACCCCCGTTGCAGGCAAAACCATTATGCTTAATCTTGATAAAAGCATACAGTCGGCCACCCAGACAGCCCTTGCCGACACGGTAGACACCCTAAAGGGCATAGGCAAGGCCGTTACAGGCGGCGCCGCCGTTATGCTGGACATAAAATCAGGCGGTGTTATTGCCAGCGCCAACTACCCTTCTTATAACCTTGCCACCTATTATAAGGATTATCAGTCCTTGGTAACCGACACCAAGGGCAAGCCCCTTACCGACAGAGCCTTCCAGGGTATATATCCCCCCGGTTCAACCGTAAAGCCCGCTGTGGCGGTGGCCGCCCTTGAAAACGGCAAGCTGACGGCAGGAGAAACCATATTCTGCAAGCGCAGATATACCCGCTTCATAGATTATCAGCCTAACTGTATGCACTACCACGGCAATATCACCCTTAACGGTGCAATCTCCAAGTCCTGCAACTATTTCTTCTTTGAAATGGGCTACAGGCTGGGACTTACAAATATAAACAAATACTATCAGATGTTCGGTCTGGGTGTTAAAACCGGTGTAGACGTAAACGATTCTTCGGGTCTGCTGGTAAAAAATCCTGCCGACGGAATGAACGGTAGCACCCTGCAGGCCGCCATCGGCCAGATGAATGCCTTTACCCCCCTACAGCTGGCGGTATACGTTTCCACCCTGGCTAACGAGGGCGTGCGCTACAGAGCCTCCCTTATAGACCGTGTGGTTTCCTACAATATGAGCGAAACCTACAGTGTCACCCAGCCCGAGGTGCTGGAGCAGTTTGAAATAAGCGATTCTACCATACGTGCGGTAAAAGCAGGTATGCTTTCGGTTACCGAGGATGGTACGGGAAGCGGAACCTTTAAAAACTACCCCATCAACGTAGGCGGTAAGACGGGTACCTCCCAGGTAGCTCAGGGCGCCGACCACTCGGTTTTCGTGGCCTTTGCTCCCTATGAAAATCCCCAGATTGCCGTGGCTATCGTGCTGGAGCACGGCGCCTCCTCAAGACACTGCGCCGGGGTTGCCAAGGCTATGATGGACGCCTACTTCTTCTCGGACGACGTCACCCTTGATACCACTAAGCCTTTTGAGGTTTTACCTTGATAAATATTTGACAATTTAGTTAATTTATGGTAGATTATACATTATTGACAGGAGATAAGTTTATATGACGAAAATCCTTGCCGTTACAAGCGGAAAGGGTGGGTCGGGAAAATCCACCTTCAGTATTCAGATAAGCCTGGCTAACTCTGTCCCGGGTAAGCGTGTGTTGCTTATAGATATGGATGAGGGTATGCGTTGTCTGGATATGCTGCTGGGTGTCAGCGAGCAGCTGGTGTTTGACCTGGGCGACGCGGTTTCGGGCCGTGACCTTGACACCTGCCTGCTTACGCCTAAAAATTACAGCAACATCAGCCTTCTGGCCGCCCCCCGTAGCAAGGGTGAGGTCCTACCAGAGGCTTTTGGTAAATTTATAAGAGATATCTCTTCGGAGAAATTCGACCTGGTTGTGGTTGACCTGCCTGCAGGCTCCGACCCTGCCCTTTACGCCGCCTTCCCCGTAGGTACCGAATTTATATGCATCTGCAACCCTAACCCCGTATCGGTAAGGGATGCCGCCAACATCGGGGCCCTGCTTCACGGTATAGACCGCAGGGGCTACCTGGTTATAAATCGGTACGACCGTTATTTTGTTAAAAATCCCGTTTTTGACCATCTGGACGATATTATTGACCAGACGGGACTTACCCTGCTGGGTATCGTACCCGAAAGTGAGAAAATAGGCTTTGCCTTCCTCACGGGTAAATTCCCCACACGGGGACGGGAATTCAGGGCTTTTGCCCGCATAGCCTCCAGGCTGGATGGTAAGAACGTTAGCCTTCCCCGCCTGAAGAAGATATAATTTGCAAAGGAGAATGTAGTATGAATATTGCAATTATTGCTCACGACGCCAAAAAAGAGCTTATGGTACAGTTTTGTATCGCCTACTGTGGAATTTTAAGCCGTCACAATCTGCTGGCCACCGCATCCACAGGAAAGCTGGTAGCTGAAGCCACAGGCCTTGATATAACCTGCTTTTTAAGCGGCTCCCAGGGCGGTTCCCAGCAGATAGCATCCCGAATAGGCTGTGATGAGATAGATATTTTACTTTTATTCCGTGACCCTATCACCGCCAAGCCCAGCGAGCCCGACGACAATGCTCTGCTACGCCTTTGCGACGTTCACCAGGTACCCGTTGCAACTAATATCGCTACCGCCGAGGTGCTTATCCGCGGTCTTGACCGTGGTGACCTTGACTGGCGTGAATATATGCGAGGATAATTTATTATGGCAGAAATAAACAAGGCCCCCCGCGGCACTAACGACCTGCTGCCCGAGGATAGCTATAAATGGCAATTTGTAGAACAAAAGCTTATTGAAACCGCAGGCCTTTACGGCTTTAGGGAGATTCGTACCCCCGTTTTCGAGCATACCGAGGTCTTTACCAAAAACGTAGGTGACACCACCGACGTAGTACAAAAAGAGATGTATACCTTCACCGACAAGGGTGACCGTTCCATTACCCTGCGCCCCGAATTTACCGCAGGTGTAATCCGTTCGGTGGTAGAGCATTCCCTTACCGCTGCGGCCCTGCCCGTAAAGGTTTGCTACTGCGGCGGCTGTTACCGTTATGAAAAGCCCCAGGCAGGCCGCCTTCGTGAGTTCCACCAATTCGGTGTGGAATGTATTGGCGCCGCCTCCCCTGCCGCCGATGCCGAGGTTATTGCCCTTGGCAGTCAGCTGCTTCGTGATATTGGGGTTAAAAAGATATCTCTTGAGATAAACTCTATTGGTTGTCCCACCTGCAGGGCCGAATATCACAAGGCCCTTAAGGCATATTTTGAGGAGAAGAAGGACCGACTTTGCGGTACCTGTAACGAGCGACTGGAGCGCAACCCTATGCGTATTCTCGACTGCAAATCTCCCGTATGCTCCGAGATAGCCAAGGATGCCCCCGTGGTAATCGACTTTTTGTGTGAGGAATGCGCCGACCATTTCAGCAAGGTTAAGGCCCACCTTGACGGTATGGGCATCAGCTATAAGGTTAATCCCAGAATCGTTCGCGGACTTGATTATTACACCCGCACGGTGTTTGAATTTGTATCGGGCGATATCGGCGCCCAGGCTACCGTTTGCGGCGGCGGCCGTTACGACGGTCTGCTGGAGCAGATGGGGGGCCAGGCCCAGCCTGCATTAGGCTTTGCAATGGGAATTGAACGCCTGCTTATGGTGCTGGAAAGCCAGCAGGCCGAGCTGCCCGAGCCCCGTCCCTGTGACATTTATATTGCACCTATGGGAGATGCCGCTACCCTTAAGGCAGGTGTGCTTTGCGCCGCTCTGCGTGACGAGGGCTTTGAGGCTCTTACCGATATTGTGGGCCGCGGTCTTAAGGCACAGATGCGCTACGCCAACAAGATAGGCGCAAGGTTTACCCTGGTGCTGGGCGACAACGAGCTGGAAAGCGGCAAGGCCAGACTTAAGTGTATGGAAAACGGCGAAGAGCAGGAGATTGCTCTGGATGCTATTGCCGATGCAATTTATGAGGCCACCTTCACTAAAATGGCCGAAGAATTTGGAATGTAAACTTCAAAACGCCTATACTACGGTATAGGCGTTTTTTTATTATTCCACCTTGCAGCCGGGATAGTAGTGGGTAAGTATTTCGATATAGGTTTTTCCTTCCTTTGCCAAACAGTTGGCGCCGTACTGGCTCATACCTATGCCGTGACCGTAGCCCCTTACCGTAAAGGTGTAAACCCCATCGGCAAAGGTCACGTCAAAATCAGCGCTTTTAAGAGAGAGGGCTGACCGTATCTGCTGGCCCGTAAGGGTGGCCTCGGCAACAGAAATGCTTTTTATGCTACCCGATTCGGTGCGAGAAGGCTCCCCGAAGCAGTTGTTCTCCAAATCGGTAATGCCCACCAGGGACTCCAGGGCCAATTTAAGCTCGGCTGCAGTAAAGGTGGCAGTGGATATATAATTTGGGGCCTGCTTATCCCAGCTGCTGTCTACCGCCACAAGATAAGGGTAGTCCCCTCCCCAAATATCCTTGGCTCGCTCGGTCCTTCCCCCCGACACGGCGTGGTAGACCGCCGAAATAGGCTGTCCGTCGTAGGTTATCTTCTTTCCCATTACTCCCTTTACCGCCGAAAGAATACGGCTGCTGTACTTTTCTGCTCCGTCCCCCCATTTTTCCTTGGCGGCGGCAGGGGTGATAAAGGCCTGGTCTACCCTGTAATCATCGGTAATATCATAATCTCCCTCGCTGTTTTTCTTTCTTATATAATAGGTATAGGCCGCTACGGTTTGAGCCTTTAAGGCCTCCTCTTCATAAAGGGCGGGCATCTCTGCGGCCACCACTCCAAAGAGATAGTCCTCTAACGAGTAGGTTTCCACATCTCCCGTAGCCTGCATTTTTACCCTGACCTGCTGTGGCTCCTCGGTTATATCCTCCCCTACCGCAGGGGTAACGGGGGCCTCTCCGGGGGCCGCCGCAGTAAGAGGAATCAGCAGCATAAGCACCGCCACCACCATCATCGTTGCTACGTATACTGTTTTCATAAATCATCCGTCCTTTTTTATTGACTTTTACCCCCGCAGGGAATAAAATATATTTATATATATGTGTAACCTTTATTTTTAATTACTTTCGGAGGCTTATATGACATCCCGTCTGAATTACCTTATCTTTAGTCTGGCCTGCATTTCGGGCATAGGGCTGCGCACCGTTATGATGCTTTTCACGGTGGATTCCGACAGCGGCTTTATCAAGGCCGAGTACGCCTTCCCCGCAATACTGCTTATCGTTTTTCTTATAGCGGCGGCAGGGGTGGTTTTTCTTTGCTCCCTGGCGCTAAAGGGAGAACTTTGGAAGGGTGACCAACCGTTATCCCTTTCCCTTAAGCCCTTTGGGGTGGCCTGTATAGTAATGGCGGCGGCAATTTTATTTGAAACCTTTTTGTCTACCCTGACCTCGGGCAGCTCGGTGATACAGCAGACTATTCACTATATTTTCTCGCTTATTTCGGCGGTAAGCCTTATATATATAGGCTACTGCAAGCTGACAGGTAAGGCCTACCACCTTATACTGACCCTTACCCCCATCCTTTTCTGGATAATGCGACTGATAATCATTTTTACGGGCTTTTCCACCATTTCCACCATTTCCGATACGGTTATTGAAACGGTGGGTATGTGTCTTTGTCTTATAAGCTTTCTGCTCTGGGCTAAAATCGAGTGCAACCAGCTTGGGGATAAATACTATCCCGTCGCATTTGCCACACTTATGCTGACAGGCTACCTTTGCTGTATTTCCTCTATTCCCCGTATGATTGCCGATATCTTCTCGGTAGAGCAGGCGGTACACCTTAACACCGTACCCACCTTTACGGCCCTGGCTTCGGCCTTCTTTTCTATCGCCTGTGCCATTTCTCTACACAAATCTCTCAAAAAGTAATTTTAAGGAGTAAATATTGCTAAATCAGGCAATATTTACTCCTTAATTTTTTTATTATTTGCTATTGCAAAATTATCTCTATAGTGTTAAAATATTAACAATGGGTTTTGATGCCCAATACATATTATAAAGGAGAAAGCACAATGAAAACCGTATCTACTAAAAAAGCATTGCTTATGAGCGTACTGTCAGTACTCGTATGCTTTACAATGCTTCTCGGTACAACCTTCGCTTGGTTTACCGATAGTGTTACCTCGACTAACAA
>JAGAPN010000040.1 GCA_017623235.1 Clostridia bacterium
CATTTTTGTATTCGGCGAAGCCGAAATTAACGTTTGCTGAACTGAGGTGCACGACGTGCGCCTTTGAGTCCGTACTTCTTTCTTTCCTTCATTCTGGGGTCACGGGTTAAGAGACCTGCCTTCTTGAGGGCGCCGCGAAGCTCTGCATCATACTGCAGAAGAGCGCGGGAAAGGCCGTGGCGGATTGCGCCTGCCTGGCCGGTAACGCCGCCGCCTGCAACACGGCAAACGATGTCGAACTTGCCCTCGAGGTCGCAAAGGGCCAGGGGCTGACGAACGATGAGCTTTAATGTCTCAAGGCCGAAATAATCATCCATCTCACGATCGTTGATGATGATTTTACCGGTACCGTTGTAAACACGAACACGGGCAACAGAGCTCTTTCTTCTGCCGGTTCCGTAAAAATAAGGCTTTCCTTCAATCATTACTCTGTGCTCCTTTCTTAGTCGATAACTTCGGGCTTCTGGGCAGCGTGAAGATGCTCAGCACCCTTGTAGATGCGAAGTCTGGTAAGGGCTGCGCGGCCGATAGTGGTATCGGGAACCATACCCTTAACTGCAAGCTCCATAGCCTTCTCGGGCTTGGTTGCCATAAGGGTAGCGTACTTAACTTCCTTAAGGCTGCCGATGTAGCCTGTGTGATGACGATAATACTTCTTCTCCAGCTTCTTGCCGGTGAGAACTGCCTTTTCAGCGTTGATAACGATTACGAAATCGCCGCAATCTACGTGGGGGGTGAAGATGGGCTTGCCCTTACCACGGAGCAGATCTGCAACCTTAGCAGCGGTGCGGCCAAGGGGCTTGCCTGCGGCGTCGATTACGTACCACTTGCGCTGTACTTCAGCGGGTTTTGCCATAAAAGTGGACATAACATTTACCTCCGATAATTAATCTTTTTTCAAAGTGCCTTGCTATTATACCAAGGCGGAAAGACTTTGTCAACAACTTTTTGCTCAAATTTTAAAATAACAAATGCGTTCTTTTTTTATCTCGTTTTTCCTCGTTTTTTCTCCTGTTTTCTAATTTATTATTTTTAAAAAATGTCGGTCTTGAACTTTTGTATGCCCTGCTTTATAATAGGTATATAACCTAACGAGGGAGATTTTATGAAGAGAATTTACGTAAGCTATGCCTATAAAGATAAGGACAAGGCCGCCTCTATAGTTAATTTTCTGGAGGGACAGGGCCTTAACTGCTTTATCGCCCCCAGGGACGTTGGCGACACCACCTCTTACGCCAAGACCCTGATAACCGCCATTAAGGAGAGCCCCATCTGCCTTGTGCTGATGTCAAAGGCCGCCAACGAGTCGGAGCATCTTCTGAGCGAGGTAGACGCTATGGTTTCTAACCGAATACCCGTGCTGCCCGTATTTATCGAGGAGGTTCAGCTTCGGGACGATTTCCGTTACTACCTGGGCCGCAAACAATGGGTAATTGCCTACCCCGATGAAATTTCCACCTATTTTGAGAAAATATATAAGACGGTGTCGGGCTTTGTGGTTGAGGCGATAAACGAAAAGGCAAGGGCCGAACACGCGGCCGAGATTGCCCGCCAGAAGAGCGAGCTGGAAAGGCTCAAGGCCGAGCTGGCCGCCGCAAAGGCCGCCGCTGCCGCCCCCCTTCAGAAGGGGGAGGTAGCCCCCCACAAGCACGTTTTCATCAGCTACAAAAGCGAGGAATATGACGTAGCCGCCAAAACGGTAGAAATACTAAAGGAAAACGGCATAAACTGCTGGATGGCGCCCCACTCTATCCCTGCAGGCAGTGACTACGGCGCCGAGATACCTGCCGCCATAGCCGACTGCGCCGCCTTTGTGGTAATTCTCTCCGACGTGGCCCAGAAATCCCGCTGGATACCCAAGGAGATTGACGCCGCCATTAACGCCGACAAGGTGATAATCCCCTTCCATATAGACCAGTGCCCCATCGGGGCGGCCTTTAACTTCCGCATAAGCAACAACCAGCGTATTGAGGCCTTTAACCGTATGACCCAGGCCTACGGCGAGCTGGTGGAGAGGCTCCACGCTATAATTAACAAAGGAGAAAGCAAATGAGCAAGGTGTATTTCAGCAGAACAATAACCCCCGAAAAGGTTGTAGAGCTTTATAAAATGCTGGGGGTAGACCTGCCCGGTAAGGTGGCCGTAAAGGTACATTCGGGAGAAAAGGGTAATCAGAACTTTCTTCGTCCCGAGTTCTGGAAGCCTGTAATCGACGAGGTAGGGGGCACCGCCGTTGAGTGCAATACCGCCTACGAGGGCAGCCGAGAATTTACCAAGGACCATCTGCAGACCCTGAAGGACCACGGCTGGACCGACCTTGTGCCCACCGACATCCTGGATAGCGACGACCAGCTTGAGCTGGCTATTCCCAAGGGACAGAAGATAAAGAAAAATTTTGTTGGCGCTAAAATAAAGGATTACGACAGTATTCTGGTGCTTTCCCACTTTAAGGGCCACCCGATGGGTGGCTACGGCGGCGCCATAAAGCAGCTTTCTATCGGCTTTGCCTCCTCCTACGGTAAGAAATATATTCACGGAGTAGGAGAGGTTGATAATTTCTGGACCTCCGACCACGACAGCTTTTTGATGTCTATGGCCGAGGCGGCCACCAGCGTCGTAGACCTCTTTAAGGGCAAGGCGGCCTATATAAACGTAATGGCCAATATGTCGGTTGACTGCGACTGCTGCGCCGTTGCCGAGGACCCCTGTATGGCCGATATAGGTATTCTGGCCTCTCTTGACCCTGTGGCCATCGACAAGGCCTGCCTTGATTTGGTCTATGCCTCAAAGGATAAGGGCCGCGACCACCTTATAGAGAGAATAGAATCGAGAAACGGCAAGCTGACAGTGGAGCATGCCGCCGCCCTTGGCCTCGGCTCCAAGGACTACGAGCTTATTGAGATATAAAAAATATTGCGGAGAGGCACTCGGTTTGATTTTACTCTCTGTATTTAAAAAAAACGACCTCTTTCGAGGTCGTTTTCCTATCTCTTGGGTTTTACTGCGGCGTGGTAGTGGGCATAGGTGCAGGAGGGCTTATCTCCCAGCACCGCCGATTCGGTAATATCGCAGATAAGGAACAGATGGCTGTCCAGGTCGGTCATAGACCGTACCTTTAGGGACATAAAGGCGTTGGTATACTTATTTATATACCTTATTCCGTTGGCGGCCACCGCCGTATCCTTAAAATCGGCAAATTTGTCCACGTCCCTGCCCGACTGCATACCAAAATGACGGATTAACTCAAAGGGCACATCCTCGGTAAGGACCGAAACGTTCAGCTCACCTGTCTTCTCGATAAGCTCACGGGTCAGATTACCCTTTTGCACCGAAACCGCCACACGGGTGGGGTTTTCGGATACCTGGAACACCGAGTTTGAAATGCAGCCGTTCTCCTTTTCGCCCCCTACGGTTACAACGTAAAGACCGTAGGAAAGCTTGAAAAGGGCTGTGGGGTCGATTTTCGGCTTCCCTTTAGCGAAAGTAACGGGCAAGCAGGCCCTCAAATGCCTTGCCGTGACGAGCCTCGTCACGAGCCATTTCGTGTACTGTATCGTGGATAGCGTCCAGGCCAAGCTCCTTAGCCAGCTTTGCCAGCTCGAACTTACCCAGGGTAGCGCCGTTTTCGGCGTCTACACGCATCTCCAGATTTTTCTTGGTAGAGTCGGTTACAACCTCACCTAAAAGCTCGGCAAACTTTGCAGCATGCTCTGCCTCCTCGTAGGCTGCCTTCTCCCAGTAAAGGCCGATTTCGGGATAACCCTCTCTGTGGGCAACACGAGCCATAGCCAGGTACATACCAACCTCACTGCACTCGCCGTTGAAGTTCTCACGAAGACCCTCGATAATTCTCTCGTCAACACCCTTTGCAACGCCTACAACGTGCTCGGCAGCCCAGGACTTCTCGCCTGCCTGCTCCTTAAACTTTTCGGCCTTTGCCTTGCAGATGGGGCACTCGTCGGGAGCAGAGTCACCCTCGTGAACGTAACCGCAGATCATACAAACATACTTTTTCATAAAATTTTCCTCCAAAAAATAAATTTAAGATTTGTCGCCTAAAAGGCATTTTTTACATACCCCCGTAAAGGTGTATGTAGCAACCTCGACACAGCCGCCGATTTCCTGCTCGACCTTGCGGCAGGCATCGGTTGAGTCAAAGGGAATATCGGTTATTTCCTCGCACTGCTTACAATAAAAGTGGCTGTGGGAAGAAATGTCACCGTCAAAATGCTCGCTGGCGTCGCCGACCGAGATTTTGCGGATGATACCCTCACGCTCTAACACCGAAAGATTGCGGTAGACCGTGCCAAGACTAATGTTGGGAAGAGTTTTACGAGCTTGCTCATATATCCACGCGGCGGTGGGATGTGATTTGGTGGAGCAAAGCGCCGTTAAAACCGCTTCCCGCTGTCGTGAGAAATTCTTCAAAATCGCTCTTCCTTTCAAAAGTAGTAATGGTTACTAATTTCATTATACATAAAATTTTCACTTTGTCAACCTTTTTATTTACATTTTTTTAAAAAGAGTGTATAATATTTTTGTGACAAGATTTTAACAATGAAGTGGGTAATTATATATGAAGGATAATCACATCTCTTCCTCGGTTATAAAAAGACTGCCCCGCTATTACCGTTTTTTAGGCGAGCTTAAAAAGCAGGGGGTCAGCCGCATCTCCTCGGGGGACCTGGCACGGCGTATGAATCTTACCGCCAGCCAGATAAGGCAGGACTTTAACTGCTTCGGCGGCTTCGGCCAGCAGGGCTACGGCTATAATATTGAGATGCTTTATGACAGCATCGGCAATATTTTAGACCTTAACTCCCCCACCAAGGCCATTATGCTGGGCGTGGGTAAGCTGGGCGTTGTGGTTGCTGAAAATATGAACTTTAAAAAGCAGGGCTTCTCCCTTATCGGGGCCTTTGACGTTGACCCCGCCATTATAGGTAAATCGGTGTCTGACCTTACGGTACGCTCTCTTGATGAGCTGGAGGCCTTCTGCCGTGAGCATAAGCCCAAGGCCGCCTTCCTTTGCGTTCCCTCCTCCGCCGCACCCGAGCTTTCGGAAAAGCTCATTGAGCTTGGGGTTACGGGATTTTGGAATTTCTCCCACTACGATATCGCAATCAAGCATCCCGAGGTTTCGGTGGAAAACGTTCATTTCGGCGACACCCTGATGCGTCTTTCCTATAAAATTAAAAATCAGTAATATTAAGGAAATCACCGTTAATACTAAAAACGGTGATTTTTTTATGTTTACAACGGTTTTCAGAACGGTCATTTTATATCTGGTGGTAATAATCGCCATCCGCCTTATGGGCAAGCGGCAGATAGCCGATATGCAGCCCGGGGAGCTGGTGGTAACCCTGCTTATATCCGAAATTGCCTCTATGCCCCTGCAGGACACCACCCAGCCTATGCTTTTCGGCCTGTCGGCCATTTTTACCCTGGTCACCCTGGAGATTGCCGTTTCCCTGGTAGCCCTTAAAAGTCCCCTGGTGCGGCGTCTGCTTTCGGGAGGCAGCGTTATAATAATTGAGGACGGCCACCTTAACCAGCGGGCCCTTAAAAAGGTGCGGCTGACGGTGCCCGACCTTATGGAGCTGCTTCGTGGCCAGGAGGTCTTTGATATTTCCACCGTAGCCTTTGCCGTGCTGGAAACCGGCGGGTCATTGAGCGTAATGCTGAAAACCTGCCACCAGCCCGTCACCACAGGCCAGCTTAACGTCAAGGTCGACCCCGCCACCCTGCCCCTGACCGTAATAAGTGACGGTAAGGTGGTAAGGGATGCCCTGGACTCGGTAAATATAACCCCTCTCGGTCTGCAGGAAATTCTGAAGGGTCAAAACCTTCGGCAGGAGGATGTTATGCTTATGACCCTGGACAGTCGTGGTAATAATATTATTATAAGGAAGGAAAAAATATGAAACGGTTTATCATAAGCCTTCTGCTGCTGGGGCTGGTGCTGCTGGGCTGTCAGCTTGGGGTAAATTACACCCTGGACACCTACACCGCCCTGGAAAAAACCCTTTCCCAGGCATCCGACGCTCTGAAAATCGGGGACGCCGATGCCGCCCGACACTACTGCACCGCGGCCGAAAAATTTTACGTTTCAAGGGAGAAGCTGCTTACCGCCTTCGTGGTAAGGGATACGGTGAACGACATCGGTGAAATCCTGTCTTCCCTGCCTCCCCTGGCAGAAAGGGATACAAAGGAGGATTTTTTCAGCCACGTAAGGCAGGCCGAAACAACAATTTCCCATCTTAAAAATTATCAAATTCCAAGCCTTTATAATTTATTTTAAATGGCATTATGTAAACCCACTTAACCAACGCTGTGTGGATAACTCTTTTAATAAAGTGAATAACTTTTAAGTTTTCCCCAAAATAAAGGTCGAAAAAAGGTCGGTATTAAAAGGGTTTTTAATTTTTTCCACAAAGTTATCCACAGTTTTCAACAAGCTATTCACAATTTTATAAACAGGGAAATTAATTATGAAAAAGACATTATGGCACCCTGGTAATAAAGATTTCATAAATATTTTTTAAAAAAATGGTTGACAAAAGCGCCGTCAGCCATTATAATATATCAGCACGCATAAGGCTGTATAGCTCAGTTGGCTAGAGCATTCGGTTCATACCCGGAGTGTCATTGGTTCGAATCCAATTACAGCCACCATTTTTTTTGGCCCGGTGGTCAAGAGGC
>JAGAPN010000004.1 GCA_017623235.1 Clostridia bacterium
ATGGATAAAACCGAATCGCCAAGAAACTCAAGGCGCTCGTTTGAGCCGTATTTTAGATGTACCTCATTAGCGTATGAGGAGTGTGTAAGCGCATTTCTTAACAATTCGGGATTATGAAATTTGTAACCCAGAATCTGCTCAAAATCTGACATTATTATTTTTCCTCTTCGTTAAAACTATTTTCTATAGTACCGATAACGTCGTTTTCGGCAAAGAGCTTGGCCTTACCTATGGCATTTTTAAAAGCATAAGCATTAGAATTACCATGGGCCTTAAAGACAGGTTTTTTGGTGCCGAGAAGGGGCGCACCGCCAACCTCCGAGGCATTCATTTTATTCTTAACCCCACGAAGTCTGCCTTTAAGAATAAGATAGCACATTTTTGTTGAAAAGTTTTTCTTAAAAACAAGCACAAGCATGGAAAAGAGTGTAATCGCAGTGCCTTCGATAAGCTTAAGAGCAATATTTCCGGTATAACCATCGGTAATAACTGCATCGCAAACTCCGTTAGGCAACTCTCTGGACTCTATATTTCCGATAAAGTTAAGATCGCTGTCCTGTAGCAGCTTATAAGCCTCTTTTTGAAGCTCAGTACCCTTAGTATCCTCGGTACCGATATTAAGAAGACCGATAGTTGGATTATCAATTTTCTCAACCTTTTTAAGGTATGCGCTGGCCATAACGCCAAACTGGTGGAGCATTTCCGGTCGGCATTCGGCATTAGCGCCTATATCCATCATCATATAGTAGGAATCCGGAGAAGGAAGCATAGCGGCCAGAGCAGGTCGCTTGATACCCTTAATCCTTTTAACAATAAAGGTACCGCCCACAACAACTGCGCCTGTACTGCCGGCAGAAACAAAGGCATCTGCTCTGCCTTCTGCAAGCTCACGAAATGCTACCGCCATAGAGGAATCCTTATGAGCCTTAAGCAATGAGGTAGGGTCATCGTGCATAGATATAACGTCGGTAGCGTTTACAATATCAAGTTCATTAAAGATAATATTATTATCTGCAATGCATTTTTTTATTATATTTTCGTCACCGCATAAAACAATATGAACACCATATTCCTTCTCGGCTAATGCGGCACCCTTGATGATTTCAAGAGGAGCATTATCCCCACCGAAGGCATCTATTGCTATTCTCATAATATCCTCCATTATTTATAAATTATTCTCATACCAGTCCAACGCCCTGTTAGACAAAGCGGTATATCTTTCAGCCTTATCTCTAATACGCTGGGACAATGGTGGAATTATTCCAAAATTGGCGCCCATAGGCTGAAAACACGATACCGATGGGTCGGTAATATACTCACCTAATGCTCCAAGCATTGTGATATTGGGTAAATCAAGCGAAGATTCACCCGAAAGATACCGACGCATATTTTCACCTGCCAGAATTCCGCTGGCAGCCGACTCCATATATCCCTCAACTCCTGTTATCTGTCCTGCAAAAAAGATATTTGGGTTAGCTTTAAGTGACTGGTTTTTATTGAGCAGTCGAGGAGAGTCAATAAATGAATTACGGTGCATCACACCGTAGCGAACAAATTCAGCATTCTGAAGGCCCGGGATTAATGAGAAAACCCGCTTTTGTTCGGGGAATCTTAAATTTGTCTGAAAACCAACAAGATTGTAAAGACTACCCTCTTTGTTTTCACTTCTGAGCTGGACCACCGCCCAGGGACGATTACCCGTTCTCGGGTCACGCAGGCCAACAGGCTTTAAGGGGCCAAAACGAATAGAGTCTTCTCCCCTTTTTGCCAAAATTTCAATAGGCATACAACCTTCATAAACATTAATCTGCTTATCAACCGAATGAAGCTGAGCAGATTCTGCCGAAATAAGAGCAGAATGAAATATCGAGTATTCTTCTTTACTCATAGGGCAATTTATGTAATCAGCATCACCCTTGTCGTAACGCGACGCCTTAAAGGCAACCGACATATCAATACTATCAGCTGTAACTATAGGCGCTGCAGCGTCATAAAAACTCAAAGTATCGGCACCGCAAAACCGCCTTATATTCTTCGCCAACGCCCCATCTGTTAAGGGACCTGTTGCAATAATACATGGCTTGTCCCGGGGAATCTCGGTTACGGTTTCATTTATAACCCGAATGTTTGGATGATTTATAATTTTCTCTGTAATATATTTAGAAAAAACATCTCTGTCAACAGCAAGCGCTCCTCCCGCAGGTACTGTGCAGGTAGCTGCCGCCTCAAGACAAAGGGAACCGAGCTTTCGCATCTCCGCCTTTAGCAGACCGGCAGCAGACGCAAGCCTATCCGCCTTAAGAGAGTTTGAACAAACCAGTTCAGCAAAGGAATCCAGCTTGTGGGCAGGCGTTTTCTTGTTTGGTTTCATTTCATAAAGCTTAACCGATACGCCTGACTCTGCTAATCGGATAGCGGCCTCGCAACCCGCAAGGCCGGCACCGATTACAATAACTTCTTTCATATCAATTTATTTCTTTTCTGTTTTATTTCTGGTGGGACATTCGCTGTTCATACAGTATTTTCTTCCCCTTACTCCAAGCAATATAAAACCGCCGCACTGGGGACAAATATCGCCTGTAGGAACATTTGGTGAAGCGAAATCACAGGTAGGATAGTTGCTGCAACCGTAGAATTTTTTACCCGTCTTTTTAGAGTTACGCTTAATAAGCTTTGAGCCGCACTTGGGACAAGGAGCTTTAACCTCATCCTCGGGAACGGGTTTTGTATTTTTACACTCGGGATATCCTGGACAGGCCAAAAATTTACCGAATCTGCTGGATTTAACAACCATTTTTCTGCCGCATTTTTCACAAACAACGTCTGTTTCAACAGCTGGGACCTTAATACGCTTTCCGCTTAAATCATCCTCAGCCTTTTTAAGTGAAACGTTAAAATCCTTATAGAAATCCGTAAGAACGTTTTTCCAAACAAGCTCACCTGCACCTATGCAGTCAAGATTTGTTTCCATACCGGCAGTAAACTTTACGTCCATAATCTTCTTAAAGTGTTCTACAAGAAGGTCGGAAACAACTATGCCTAAAGATGTAGGCTTAAAGGATTTTTTCTCCTTCTCGATATACTCTCTCTGCTGAATAACAGAAATTATAGGAGCATAGGTAGAAGGACGGCCTATACCGTTATCCTTAAGAGCCTGGATAAGTGTAGGCTCGGTATATCTTGCAGGAGGCTGTGTGAAATGCTGATTGGGCTCAAGGCTTCTGAGCTTTAATCGGTCATTTTCGGCCATTTCGGGCAATGCGGAGCCCTCTGCCGACTCATCATCCTTACCCTCTTCGTAAAGAACAGCAAAGCCGTCAAACTTAACAGAATAGCCGCTTGCTTTAAAGAGATAATCACCTGCGGAAATATCAATGTTTACGGTATCCTGTACGCAGTTTGCCATAAGAGAAGCAACAAAGCGCTCCCAAATCAGCTTGTAAAGTTTATACTGATCAGAGGTAAGACTTGCTTTAACGGCATCGGGTGTAAGGTTTATATTCGTAGGACGAATAGCCTCGTGAGCATCCTGAATATTAGCCTTTGTCTTATAAATTCTGGGAGATTTAGGCAGATACTTCTCACCATATTTTGAGAGAATATATTTATTACCGGCATTTCTTGCTTCATCGGAAATCCTAAGCGAGTCGGTACGCATATAGGTAATAAGACCCGTAGAGCCAACGCCGATAACATCAACGCCTTCATACAAGGTCTGAGCTATACGCATTGTCTTTTGACCTGTAAATCCAAGCTTACGAGAGGCCTCCTGCTGTAGGGTTGCGGTAATAAACGGGGCTGCAGGCTGCTTGTTCCTGATACCCTTTTTAATTTTTGATACGACATAATCAACACCGTCAAGCTGGGCCAGAATACTATCGGCCTGGGCCTTATCGGTTATTTCAACCTTTGTGTTATCTGCTTTTCCGTAAAAAGCTGCAGTGAAATTCTTGCGAGATGCATTAAGTTTAGCATCTATAGTCCAGTACTCTACAGGAGTGAAAGCGGAAATTTCTTTCTCTCTGTCTACAATAAGACGGAGTGCTACGGTTTGAACACGGCCTGCCGAAAGACCGCTTTTAACCTTTTTCCAAAGAAAAGGGCTAAGGTTGTAGCCTACTATACGGTCCAGAACACGGCGAGCCTGCTGAGCATCTACCAGGTTCATATCAATCTTTCTGGGGGCAGCCATACCGGCCTTAATGCCGCTTTCGGTTATTTCATTAAAAGTCACGCGATTCGCATCATTTAAATCAAGAGAAAGAATC
>JAGAPN010000041.1 GCA_017623235.1 Clostridia bacterium
AATTTCAATCAATAAATTACTTATTGAGGGGCTTTATACAGTTATATCTTGATTATCAGTCCTTGAATTTCTCCAGAATGAAAAGCTCGTCCCAGGGCTTGATATCCTGGTGGATGCGGCCACGGTCATTCTTTGCGCCTCCTCTTATATAGCCCTTGGACCGCATATAAGCGTTCCAGCGGTTATGCTCGGTAACACGGCGGCGCAGACAGACCTCGCACATACAGATAAAGCTGTCGGTATGACCCGGGCAATCGGGAATAAACAGTCCTGCGGTTTTTTGCTTATGCAGAGCCCTGGCTAAAGAGGCCTGCCTGTAGTATTCGAAGTTGGCGTAAAGTTCTACCTCGCCTAAAAGGGAGTCTATATCTATTATATCCTCATCGTCTATAAGATAGGTGCTGCCCCAAGGAATTTCGGTCATATTAAGGGCGGCCATTTCGTCCTCTACCGTTTTTCTGAAGTCGGCATCCTCTCTGATATAGGTTTTAAGCCGTCTTTCGGCGGCAACCCAGCTAAGGTGCTGACGGAAGGCCTCGGCCTCCCTTTCCTTTATTTTCTTTAAGGTTTCGCAGGAGTATTGGGTAGAAAGACCACCTACAAAATCTATAAAATAGGGCTGACCCTTATAGTTTTTGATAAATGCGCCCGAGGGTCTTCCCTTTTTATCAAAGGCACTGATATTCAGATTTTGAGCCTTTCGGTCATCAAACACCACAGAATAAATCTGGGGAAAATCTACCGCGCCGAATTTAGGCACCTGGGCATTTGAACGCTTCACCTTACGGTCGAAAAGCTGGCGCAGACGAATGGCAACGCTGATATTCGTATCGTCGTCACCCAGGGCCACAAGGGCAAGCTGGGTACGGGCAAGTCTTTCGGAATAGTCTGAGCCTTCAAACAGGTTGTCCAGTGACACGGTGTCGCAGTCCACGTCCGGAATGAATGCAATATCGTAGGCGGCGTCGCCCTCGGCGGTAGAGGGGTTGATTTTAACCACCTCAGGAGCCTCGGCAGACAGTAAGGCAACCAGGTCGTTTTCGGAGTCGGAAACAATACCCTTATCTACCACGTTAATTTCTAATCTTATACCCTCCAGTTGGCAATACCACAGGGCGGTTTTAAGAAAAGCTTTGCCGATGCCGCCCATACCTGCGATAAGTATGGATATGTAGCCGTCCTGGCGAGCCAGGCCAAAAATACCTGCCTTTTGCAGGATGTCCAGGGCCAGGTTTTCACTACTGCAGATTCTGCGAAGGGTAAAATTACCGTCAAGGGCGGTTTTGCCCACACCCTTCCAGAATTCTTCATTATCGCTGAGCATATCGTCCCGTGCGGCGGCGTTGGTTTTTATAAGCTCCTTAAACTCAGGATTTACCAGCAGATTTCCCTTTTCGGCCGAGTCAAGTATATGGCCGCTTTCCTCCGACTCGGCAAAAACGTTAACCGAAATACCCGGGCGGTTTTTATACTTCTCGGTAAGGCGGAGGGCCAGGGCCACGTTTTTGGATTCATCAAGGCCGATAAGGAAGAAATTGACCTCCCTTTTAGAGCCGATACCTATATCACCGATCTCATTTGAAAGGCAGATAGCGCCCAGATTATCGGTTTCATCCATACGCTCGTCCATACCTGCAAATACGATAACCGGCTTTACGGGTTTGGCGGAGAGATCACGTTTAAACAGGGGCTTTTCCTTATATTTTTCCAAGGCTTTTTTATAGTCGTTGCTGATATTTTCCGCCAAAGCGAGGGAGTAATCGTTAACCTCCGACATAATATAGTGGGGTCTTCCCGAGCCAAAACGGAAAAGCACCTCGGCCACAAAGCTTTTAAAGAGGGTCAGTATAACACCTGCCGTCATAATGGGGGCGCAAAGGGTGACAAAGTACATATACAGAGTATAAATTTCCTTTACGTTTTCGCTGCAGTTCTGAATAATTCCACGGATATGCTCCAGCTCCAACGACATAAGGAACAGCTTGATTGTGTGATAAAACAGCAGTACAAAGGCAGAA
Source organism: Clostridia bacterium (assembly GCA_017623235.1). Taxonomy (GTDB): domain Bacteria; phylum Bacillota; class Clostridia; order Oscillospirales; family Acutalibacteraceae; genus SFWF01. Next base: position 2,019 of record JAGAPN010000041.1, read on the forward strand.
ACGGTGCTTACGAAATCATCACTTTGGCTGAAAACCGCAGGCACAAAGGCCAGGGCCACCGCAATTACAATACCTACGGTACAGGCCTGCCAACGGTTTAACAGGGGTATACCGTCTTTTTTACCCTTGGCACCTGCTACGGGGTGAAAGAGTGTGGAATAAATCACCGAGGCAATCGCCGTCACTACAGACAGCGAGCCGAAGATGATATACATTAGGTCATACATCCGAAATTCTCCTTTTTAACTGCGGTAAAGTTTTTTAAGGTTCTTCTGAACCTCTTCTATGGGCATTTTACAAACGTTGTCTATAACGGTAACATCCATATCCTTTGCCCTGAGGAGTATGTATTTGCCGTGGTCGGTTTCACGGTCAAGCTCGGTCAGCACAAGAACCTTTCTGGCATAAATACCGCCGAACCTCTGGGCCACAGTGTGCAGCTTATAAAGCTCCTCCACGTTGACGGTGCCGTTTTTGCAGGATATAAAGAAGGGCAGCATATCCTTCATAAGCATAACGTCGATTTCATTTTCCACGTCGGGGTTGTCCTCGCTGCGCTGACCGTCCCAATCTACGAAAACGCCGTTCATAACGTCGGTATAAAGAGGCTCTCCCTTATCAGTAATACCCATAGCCATAACGGTTATAAAAAGCTCCAGCACAGCACCTGCCTTGGTAAGCAGGCGTTTGATATCATGGTTTTTATAGGTGAATGAGATTTCGTTACCCCGAGTTCTAAAGTTGTTTATAAAGCCGTACCTTCTGAAACGGCTGAGCAGGTCGTCAACAAAGTCGGGTCTGATGTTACGGCTGATAAGCAGACTGCGAATGGCGGCCCGACTGAAGGTTACGTCAAGGTCCTCTGCAGTCGGCTCACCTACAGTATAGCTCTCCATATTGGTAAGCACTATATTCCAAGGGGTGTTTTCACTGCGACAGATATCCCAGATTTTTAAAACGTCGTCCTTAAACTCCTCTGTAAAGCTCCAACGGTAGGTGGTGTTAGGCTTTTCGTCCTCATAGATGATTCTTCCGCCGTAAATCTGCACGTTTTCCTCTATAGAAACACGGCTTGGCAGCCTGGCCACCAGCTTGCCGTCACCGTCACAGTCAATCATACGGCCGTTTATAACGTTATACCTGTGCAGGCTGACCTTATGACGGTATTTTTCATACACAATGCCCGTCGCCACCAGACAGAGGTCGTCACCACCTGTCAGGTCAAAAGCAAGGTCATCGTTGGCTTCGCATATATCGGAAAGCTTATCAATAATATTCTGAAGGTCATTTTTTATGACGCTTTCGCAGATTATCTCAGTTTCAATTTTTCTATCCTGCGCAACGGCTCTATAGGCCTCGGCGCATCTGTTCATTCTTTTTTTGTTATCACCGATAAGTATAATCTTCTGCGGAAAGCAGACCAGCATACTGACAACGTTTTCTACGAAATTTTCGTCAAAAAACTCTACAACCGTCAAATTTATCGACCCTTTCTGTAAATATACTACATCATTTTATATAATAACATATTTTGTCTGAAAGAACAACAAAAAAGAAAAGTGACCCACTCTTTCAAGTGGGTCACGATAAAACTTATTCGCCTGTGATACCTGCGGATTCAATTCCCTTAACAAACTGCTTTTGCATAAAGAGGTAGAAAATTACCAGGGGTGCGATAACAAGCAGGGTGGCCGAGAACTGATAACGCTCATTAAGACGGTTGGCCTCATCACCGAAGCTGGTGGGAAACTCGTTCTTAAACAGGCTATCAAAGGACTGTAGCTGCAGGGGCAGGGTGCCGAAATCACTACCGACCAGCATAGAGGTCTGTGCGGTTTCGTTCCAATACCCTACAAGCGAGAATATTACGCAGAGAACGATAACGGGAACGGCCATCGGCAGAGCAATTTTTGCGAAAACACGAAGTCGGCCTGCACCGTCCAGCTGGGCCGCCTCGTCAAAAGACTTGGGGCAGGATGCAAAGGACTGCATAAATATAAGCACGAATATGGAACTCTTAAGGCCTTGACCCAAGGCGGCAGGTAATATCATAGCCAGGGGCGAGCCTATAAGATTATAGGAGTTAAACAGCACGTATCTGGGAATGGTTAAAACATCGGAGGGTATTATGAATACCACGATGAGCAACACCATCCAGAGGCGCTTTAAGGGCACGGGGAAGCGTGCCAGGGCATAGCCCATAAGGGCGCAGGAAATGGTTTGCAGGCCTGCGCAGATTACCGAAAAGACGATACTGATAACAAGGCTCTTCGGATACTCCAGCACCGACCACACCATTTCGAAGTTGGACAGGTCAAGCCTGGTAGGCACCCACATTATAGTGGGGTTAATAAGGTCCTCTGTGGTCATAAGTGACGTAATTATCATATAAAGCAGAGGATAAAGGTATACAAAGCCTATGCTGATGAGCAGGAAGTAAAAAACTGCGTTTATAGCAATATTTTTACCGTGGGCTTTGCTCTTGGCCAAAAGCAGATTCTTACTTGCCACGGCGAGGCCTCCTCTCCATAAGAATGAGGAACATTATTCCCAGCACGATAAGGACGGCCAGGGCATAAAGCCAGGACAGCGCCGAGGAGTAGGAATAAGGCTTAATGGTATTCATCATATTATTGACGATGTGGGTATGCATCTTGGTGGTGGTCATACCCGAAAGGTCAACTATGGTGTAGGCGGCGGATACAAGTATCATGGGGCGAAGATAAGGAAGGGTTATCTTCCAGAACTTTTCCCAGGCGCCTGCGCCGTCTATGGATGCGGCCTCGTAAATAGGGTCACCTATCTTCTGAAGGCCTGCAAGAATAATAAGCATCTGAACGCCGGAATACCACAGAATCAACACGATGTTATCGAATATATAGAGCAGAGGGGTGGAAATCAGCTCGGGCAAACCCTCAAGCACCTGATATATTGCATACTGGTCGGGGTGAACTATGGTGGTAGCGTCGTTACCCATCAGCTTTGACATAACGGGACCGCTGATAATGATAACCGGGAAGAAATATAGCACACGGAAGAAGGCTCTTCCCCTCAGGGAGCGGTTAAGCAGAAGGGCAAGTATAACGGCGGCTACAACAATCATAGGTGTGGAGAATATGATAGACTCCATAGTAGAGGTCATATTCTTGATAAAGTTTGCATCGGCGGTAAAGGCCTCGGCATACCATTTGAAGCCTACAAAGGTGGTAGCGATACCGTTAGGGGTGAACTCTACCTGGCAAAGGCTGAGCCAGATGGAGTAGAAGAAGGGATACATAGTAAATACCAGAAGGCCGATAAGCCAAGGCAGCATAAAGGCGCCGCCTGTCAATGCATCCTTAGTTTTAAGGGTCAGTTTTGACTTTTGCATTCACTTTACCTCCTTCTTCACTGTGATACGAAAACGGCGCTTTCACCATCTACCGTAACAGTGCCTTCGGTAAAGGCCTCTTCACCGTAGTTTACATATATGGTTCCGTTTTCGTAGGTGATTTTAAATACCAACTGATTTAACCTCTTGTGGGAAAGCATTTCCTTGCCCTCCACCTTATCAAGCAGGTCGTTAATATAGGAATAGGTTGCCTCGATAGTAGCCTTCCAGTCGGTAAAGCGGGTAGAGCTTCGGTCGGCCAGGGTGGTCTTGCTGAGGTTGATGTTCTTCTCCTCGGTAAGAATAAAGGAGGGATGAACGTTGTACTCAATACACTTGAGCAGGTCTATTTTGGAATAGAAGCTCTCGTTAGCGTAGGGAGCCACCAGGGTCATATTGCCCGAAAGCACCAGCTGAAGGAAGGGCACAGAATCGGTTTCATAAAGCTCCTGATTACCTGAAACGGGGGCGTTACGGTAAACCGAGGTGTAGGAAAGCAGATATTCGTTGGGGTTATAAAGGGTCATACCCTTATCCCCTGCAATTCCCTTTACGGTGCTGCTGAGCATATCGAGAACCTCCTGACGAGAGGTAAAGTTGTCGATAATGTACTCGCCGTAAAGCAGGTTTCCGCCGTCAAGAGAAACGCCCAAGCCCTGCTCTGCAATCAGCTCGGACTGACGGGTGAGGAATTCCATCGCAGGTTCTGCTTTGACGTACCAAAGGTCGCCCAGGAACTTCCTGTTATCCACGGCAGGCTTTGTAATGGTGCTTTGAGAAAGGGTTATTCCTGCATCTCTACGGCTGTTTATCTGTACAGAGCGGGCACGGAGGGGGTCGGAATAAAGCAGTAAGCTACCCTGCTTATCCTTTAGCAGGCTTTGCAGAGAGGATAAAAGGTCGAAGCCGCCGTAAACGGTGGACTTATATATTTCCGATTTCTGATAGCCGTTAAGGCCGCCCTTCTGCCAGCCCTGGATCGCCAGCGAAATGTTGGCAATACCCTTGTCCTGCAAGACTTTTACCGACTCTTCGATATATTCAAGGCCTGTAACGTCGGTAGTGCGGTTGCTGAGCAGACCCTTCTCAATATCGGCCGCAATGAAATCAAGGGCGATGTTGGGGGCATCCTCCGACATATTGTTTTTAAGGGCACCCTCCTCCTTCAAAATGGAGGCGTAGGTCTTTGCCATACCGCTATAGTTGGCCTTTTCACCCGAGAGGAAATAGATATCCATAACAGGGTTTACGGTGTTGGCGTTCTTCTGTACTACGGGAACGCCGGCGCCGTTTTTAGAGGTAGGCTGTGAATATACCTGACGGTATACGAAATAAGCTGTAGTCCAGTTGTAATCGGTGGATATACCTGCAGGTGTAGCATTGATGTAAGCATAAGGTTTACCCTGCTTTACATATCCGAATACTGCCTGGTTATTTACACCGTGGGTAAGACCGAAAACAGGCATAGTAACGGTGTTTTCGGGCTTAAGAAAGTCGATGGGACGATTGGAATCAAGGTCGTTGATTTCGCTAAGGCTATCTATAGCGTGGTCAATACCGAAGACGCGGGATGCGAAAGGCTTTAAGAACTTCGAGGGCCTGCGGTAGCGCAGTAATGCGCCGCTGCCGTCGGGTACGAAGAGGTAACCGTCGGCCTGGTCGCCCTGGGTGCTTCCGAAGAAGGGAACAAAGTAAACGGCAGAAACGAAATATTCGCCGGTTTCTTCAATAGAGGAATCCTCTAAGGAGAAGCTGATTCTATCCTCATAAAGGGTAATCTTGGCCTCAAGCTTAATATCAATCTTACGGCCGAAATCTACCGAGCAGAGGATGCTGTCCTTCTTTATTTTATACTTACACTTTGCATCCTTATGACCTGCGCCAATCTGCTTTAAGGCGCCTGTTTGGTCGATGTAGGAAATGCTGACTATAGACTGGGCAAAGGAGCCCCAGGTATTATTAAGATTCTCGGGGTCCTCGTTTTCCAGGGCGCCCCAAACATATCCCGTGGCCTTATTAAGCACGCGAATTGAGGCATATTCCTCATTAAGGTAGAGGGCCAGCGCATCGTTTTCGCAGGCCAGCTCGTATCCCTCTAAGGGATAGTTGGGCAAGGGTTTTGTTCCGTCCGGCTCAAGCTGGGTAAAGCGGTTGGAGGAGAGCTGTTCAATATCGATATCTCCCATAAGCGCCTCGGTAACCTCGTAGTTGTCTACATCACCCTGGGATGCGCATCCTACCGTGAACAGCATTAAGAAAGCCATAAGGAAGGTTGCTATTCTTTTAGGACAAGAAGACACGATAATTCACCTCTTTTATAACCGAAATGACCATACTTACAAGCTGGTCGCAGAACATATAAACCAATGATACTGCCAATACCACCACTGCCATAAGGAAGACGGTAATAAGCAGATTTGCGATTGCGGGACCGGTTTCGAAGGCGTGAATTTCACGGGTGGCAATAAAGAGATATGCCACAACCCAGAAGAGCATAGCCGTAAGTGCCAGCTGAAGCAGGCGCAGCTCGTTACCGGTGATAATGTGAGAAATAAGAATGATAAAGGGCATTGTTACCGCAAAGGGTGACAGAACGTAGGGTGTTGCCACCAGAACGTCACGGAAGCGGGCCTCGCCCTCCCCTACCGAGCTTACCAGGTAGTTACTGCCTACAAACAGTGCAACAGGTACCCAGAAGAGCATTGAAAGGAGAAGAATTGAGGTTTCCTGGGCGGTATTGCCTATAAGGGCAAAGCCCGAAGCCATAAAGTAACCTATAAAGAGCAGATATTCAATCACGTAAAGCACAAGGGCCGTGGGAATATGGCCCTTACCCTCACGACGGATTGCATAAAAACCGTCGATGGGGTGACGAATCACCTTGAATATCAGCAGGAAGTCGTCCTTCCAGATGGAGGGCTTCTTAGGTTTGTTAGAGGGCTTATGGAATTTCTTATAAAGTATGCGGGCAATTATAAGCAGTATAATACCGCCTATGGCGTAGGGCACCAGGATACCTATTTGGTCGTTACGAATCTGCCAATAGGCCTCTGAATAGCCTTCCTTATTACCTGCCAGCTTATAGTGTGCCACAGCCAGCTCATATTCCTGCTCCTCGAAGAGGCACTGGGCAAGGCTGTTTTCTACGTAGTAGCCTGCGCCACCCACGGCAGCAATATGACGCCAAAGCTGAGCGCTTTCCTCGTATTTACCGAGGTTATAAAGGCTTATAGCCTCGTGATAGGTTTCGGCGTAGTCTGTGGGGCGCATAATATGCACAAGGCCTCTCTCGCCGTCCAGCACGTAAAGGCGGCCCTCGTCATCACAGGTGATGGCCGAAACGGTGGTAAACACGCCGTTTCTCTCGGCGGCTATAGCACGGCCGCCAAAGGTGAAGAGCAGCTCTCCGTTTACGTCATACTCAAAGAGCAGACCTGTAGAGGTCGCAGCATATATACGGTTTTCGGGGCCAACGCAAACGTCGATGAAATCGGGCTCGTCAGCCATTGTATTGGGAAGCAGGTTGTGACCTGCCACGTCGTGCTTTTTAAGGGCGTTACCCTCGGCCGACTGGGTTACGGTATACATCATACCCTTATTATCCATAGCAACGCTTTTAAAGGAATAAGGTATACGATTGGTAAGCTGGGCCTTCATCTCTTCGGTGAAGAAGAAGTCAACCACGTAATCCCAAAGGGTAATGGGGTTATTGTTGTATCCGAAATAGCCCAGGAACTCACCCTGGTGGTCCAGCTGAACAATACCGTCGAAGGAACCCTCGGAAACTATGTAGATAGTGCCTGCGGCATTTACTACCACCTTGGAGGGACGGTAGATAGCATCGCTACCAAAGGTAACGGTGGTAGGACGGCCGAGGCGCTTGGTAATATTTCCGTCAGCGTCAAAGATAAACATTTCACCGGCTTCACTGTCGGCAACGTAAAGGCTGCCGTCTTCATTTACAAACAGGCCGGAGGGAGCCTTAAGCTCACCCTTTCCCCACTCTGTATAGGAGCCGTCCTCAAGATTATAGAGAATCACACGGCCGCCTCCTGTATCGGCCACGTAAAGGATACCGTCCTTAACGATAATATCCTGGGCCTGAGTGAGGGTAATCTCCTGCATAATTACGTTACTTACCTGGTAGGCGTCCTGAGTACGTATCCAGTCACCTGTTACCGAAGGAGTGTAGGTATAGGCAGAAGCGCTTTCGGCTGAAACGGGAGCCGCCAGGGATACCAGCAGCAGTACAGCCAGCACAGGCAATATCAGCTTGCGCACAAGCCTTGAGCGCATAATGCTGAAGTGTTTCATACATTTACTCCTTTCGGTTTACTTAATTCCTGAATGGGCCATGGTACTCATAACCCTGGACTGCATTATAACAAAGAGAATAACATTAGGCATAAACATAAGCAATGCCGCGGCCGCCGACATACCTACACCTGCAACGCCGTTACCCGAAACCGAAAGGCTGTTCATATAGAAGGCGAAGGTTTTAAGGGACTCGGTGCTGATAAACAGGTTGGAGGCCTCCATACTGTTCCAGGAATTCTGGAAAAGCAGGATAGCGGTGGTGGCAAGGGCCGATTTTACCAGAGGCATAATGATTTTAAAGAGAATCTGGTAATCGTTGGCGCCGTCTATGGTGGCCGACTCGATGAGGGCGTCGGGCAGCTGATCAACGAATTGCTTCAGCAGGAAGACTGTAACCGGCACCGCCAGCATAGGAATTATGTTTGCAAAGAAGGAGTCAAGCAGACCAACCTCCTTAACGATGAGGTAACGGGGTATGCTGACCGCCGTAGCCACAAACATCATAGAAAGATTGTTAAGCTTGAATATAAGATCACGGCCACGGAAGCGCTTCTTTGAAAGCACGTATGCCGAGGCAGTTGCAATAAACATACCAAGGAATACTACCGATACGGTGGAAACTATACTGTTGAAGAGGTACATCGACAGGGGGAACACCGTATTTTCCGAAGCCTCAAAAAGCTTACGGAAGTTGTCCCAGGTGGGGCGCTCGGTAATAAACTGCGGGGGGTATGCAAAAAGCTCACCTATAGGCTTGAAGGCGGTGAAAACGATATACATTATAGGTAATATCGCCAACGCCAGCATAGGCAGCAGCATTAAATAAACAGGAATCTGTCCGCGGTCGAAGCGAAGCTTTTTAACCCTGATTTTATGCTTCTTGGTCAAAGGAAATCACCTTACTTTTCTTGAATTTGAATTTTAATCGTCGCCGAACATCTTATAGGCCAGCTGGCTTGCACCGTAAATAATTACGAGAAGCACAACCGACAATGCGGCGGCATAACCCATTTCATAGCGGATAAAGCCAAAGTCATCAACGTGGTTAACTATCAGGGAGCCTGCATAGTTAGGCGTGGGGTTGGAGCCCGAAAGCTGTACACCCAGACCTGCCGAGTTGAAGGTGTTAACAATGGCCATACCCGCACCGAAAAGCATCTGCGGACGAATGGAAGGTACTGTTACGTAAATTGCCTCCTGTACGCGGTTTTTTACACCGTCGAGGCGGGCGGCCTCATAAAGCTCGGGGTTAACGTTAAGAATACCCGAAAGCATAGAAAGGAAGCCGATACCAAGGCTTGACCAGAGAGCAACGAGAATCATAATAGGCATAAGTGTGTCGGCGTTCTGGAGCCAGGTAATGGGTGTCTGGATAAGACCCAGACGAAGAAGAATACTGTTAAGATAGCCTGTACGGTCACCCGAGAAAAGCACCGCCCACACGGTGGATACCGTAACACCCGCCGTCATAGAGGGGATGTAAAGGGTAACCGCCAGAATGGTACGGGGTACCTTGGAGAGCAGGGACAGAAGCCAGGCCATTGCGAAGGCCAGGATATATCCTCCGGGGCCTACAATAACGGCATAAAGCACGGTATTGGGCAGTATCTTCTGCATAAAAATGGAATCCTGGGAGAAGATTCGTATGTAGTTGTCGAAGAATACTATGCTGGGGGTTTCCACGGCGTTAAAGTCGGTAAAGGAAAGGCCAATAGCAAAGATTATCGGCAAAATTATAAACACTAAAAACAGCACAAGGAAAGGAGCAATGAGTACAATATGTGAGTACTTTATAAAAGGATTCTCAAACCTGCGCTTATTTAATGTATTAACGGCGCTCATAATCATTATCTCCTTTCTTTATTTTTTATCGGCAAGCAGTTCCTCAAGGGACTGCATATTATAGGACTTGACCTTATTAAACTTCTCGTCCATAAAGCCGAATTCACGAAGCTTGATATTAAGCTCAAGCTGAACGTCTACCGCCGCATCGTTAAGGGCGTTTCTGACAGGAACGTGCTCGTTAACCACGTCGTACCAGGCGTTACTGAGAGAACGCTCAAGCATATAGGTAGCGGGGGTATTTCTTACGTTCTGTGTGTTATTTCTCTGCTGAAGCACCGTATCACGGTGGTCAGAGGGAATAGCCAGGTTTTCAAAAGCGTTGTTGTTAGCGCTGTTCCAGACGAATTCAGAGCCGAACTTGGCCTGGAGGGTCTGCGAAAACTCAGTCTGGGCATCATCCGACATCCACCACTTAATGAAATCCCAGGCGGCTTCCTTCTTGGTGCTGCTGCTGAGAATAATGGCAGAACGGTCGGTGGTATTCATCTGATTATAAACGGTGCCATCCTCTCCCTCAAAGCCGGGAACTGCGGCAATAGACCACTGGTCGGCTATTTCGGGGGCGGCATAAAGCATCTGAACGTAGTTTTCAAAGCTACCGATACCCAAGGGGGTAACACCGTAGCGGAAATTGTTATAGAAGCTGGGTATGTTGTTCTGCAGGCCGTAAAGCAGGTAAAGGTCGGTAAGGCTCTGGAAAGAGGAAATACCTATTTCGCTGTTGAAGTTAATGCTCATACCGTCCTCGCTCCAGAGGGCGTAAAGAGGATTCTTTCCTGCGGCAGAGCAGGCCTGATAGAAGAAGGGTGACATATTACCCAGGGTTTTGGTACCGGTCTGCGCCGAGAGCGGCAGATAGAAGTTCATACCGTTACGGCGGAGGGTAGGCATAAGCTCGGCCACGTCGTCCCAGGTGCGGGGTAGCTCAATTCCCAGGCGGTCGAGAATATCCTTACGGTACATAAGGGTATAAACCTGCTGGGTTTCGGGAATGGCGTATACCTTGCCGTCGTAAATATAAGCCTCAAAGGCGTTGGAATCAAATTTATCGGTTATAAATTCCTCAAAATCAGCAAAATCGGAAAGGGGTGTTGCCGCACTTCGAAGACCCAGCTGATAGGGTCGGTCGCCCGTAACGCTGAGGGCTACGTCGGGACAGGTGTTGGAGGCGTTGGCCAGCAGCAGCTTGCCCTCATCAGGCATAATTGAGAAATTAACCGTCCAGGTATGACCGTTTGCATCGGTATAACCGGGATAACGGGAGTCGGCCAGCATCTGAATGGTTTCAACGTAGGGCACCGAACGGTTTACCCATACGTTAATGGCGTCATCCCTTACGTCCGATGCGCTGTAGTTGGCATTACGGGAAACAAGGGAGAAGAAGAAACGCTTAACCGAGTTTGCAATATTAAGGAAGAAATTACCGTTGGCGTTGGGCAGCTTGGCATCATCTGCGGTAAGGTAGATGTTGTCAAGGTTAAGACCCTGGGCCTTCCAGCCGTTAATAAGCTCGGCCAGTAGGTTGGTGGCAGAGCCTGAGCCTATATGAATTTCCTCGGTACGGGTAGGAAGCTTTTCGGGCTTCTTAAGAATTTCCTTAATCATACTGGAGGCCAGCTGGAGATTAAGGCTGGAGGCAGGAACCTCACCGTAGGCCTCTTCAAGCTCATCATAAAGCTCATCAAGGCGGGAATAAATGGATTCCAGAGTTTTGGTAACACCGGGGAGATAGGTTTCGATTTCCCAGCTACGAGTCTGGTCGGCATCGGAGCCTGCTATCTGCTGGAGGCTGAGACCTATATCCTGCAGGGTTTCCATAAGACCCTGAACCTCGTTAATGAAGGTGGCCATTTTGGGCACCTCAACGTACATACCTAAGGTGTGCTGACCCTTTGTAAGGTAAACCTTGCCGTCCACCTGCTTGTAAGCGTATCTGTTACCGGTATAGGCAAAGGGAACGCTGCGAAGCTCTTCATAAGGGATAACACCGTCTATTTCAATACTGCGGCAGGAATCCTGGCCTTCCTTGGAGGCCTGGGAATAGTGGAAGGTTAGATTATACCAGCCATCCTCGGGTACGGTGAAATTCCACACAACACGCTGGCCTATGGAGTTCCAGGCGTTGCCGTCAACGGTGGCAAGCCACTTATAGTAGGGATTATAGGGGGTAACCGAAGCATTAGCGCCGGCCTTATTACGGATAAATGAGTCGGACTTTACAGCGTAATCCTCACCCTCGATTATAATGGTATCGCCCTCATAATCGCTGCCGGAATGGGCCGCCTTATACTCCTCAAAGGGTAGGAGGTCGTCATATTTTACGACCTTGACCCCTTTAAGGGTTACACCAATATCGTTGCTGAGCAGCTTCAGTCTCTGCTGACCGCCTGCAAACTTAAATATAACGGGGGCCGCATCTACCGAGGTGAAATCACGGACGTAGTCGGTAATATCAACGTCCAGCACGGTCTGGGAGGGTGTAACCTCGTTGCCGTAGCGGTCAAGATTATACTCCTTGCTGACATCCTGCCAAATGCTGTAAACGCTGGTTCTGGCTTCCTGGTCTTCCTCGCCGAAAAGGGTTACGGTAACGGTACTGTCCAGCATAACCTTCTCGGTGGGACGGTAGGTAAGAACAATTGCATATTCCCCTTTAGAAGGAACATCCACGGTAAGTTCTATGCTTTCTTCAGGCATCAGCGTAGTGTTTTCGGGCACTAACGCTTCAGCCACAACATTACTTTCGGGTATGGTAAGCCACCCCTTAAAGGAGGTGTCGGCATCGGCCCTGACAGGACGCTCAACATCCAGCTCGGCAGGAGAAGCGGCCATAGCAGGAGTAATACCTACGACAAGCAGCATCACAAAGGCTACCGTTACCGCAACCAGCCTCCTTAATGCCCAAATTTTGGTTTTAGGTTTCATTTAAAACTCTCCTTCAGGATTTATGTCAGGTCATTTTTACAGGGTCTATACGGTCGTTGAAGACGGCAAGCTTATCAATACAAAGCTCACGGTCATGTCCTATTCCCCTATCGGACTGCTTCCTGTGATAGACAATCAAATATTCATCGCTATCGGGAACTTGAATAAAGCCGTTATGTCCTGGAGATACGGCCACCTCGGGGTCAGACTCCAGAATTTTGCCGCAATTTTTAAAGGGGCCCTCGGGACTGTCGGCAATACCGTAATTTACGTGGTAATCATTACGGATCCAGTTGCCTGCAGACCACATAAAGAAATACTTATCCCCTCTTTTAAGCATACAGGGGCCTTCAACGTAGTCGTCGGGGGTAATTTCACGGCGAAGCTCACCGTTTGCCAGGGGAGCAATACCCGTCATATCGTCGTTCATAAGGGTTAAGATGCAGTGTCCCCAGCCGCCGTAATAGAGGTAAATTTTACCGTCATCATCCCGAAAAAGATGAGCGTCAATAGGCTGTGCGCCTCTAAAGATATCGGGCACGAGGGGTCTGCCAAGATAGCCCTTAAAGGGGCCGGCAGGGTTATCTGCCACGGCAATTTCAAGTCCGCCGGGTTCGGTATCCTTATGTATATCGTTAGAGGCAAATATAAGATAATATTTACCGTTTTTTTCAATTATAGTAGGTGCCCATACAGCACCCCAAATCCAAGGAAAATCAGACATATCTATAATATTTTCGTGTTTTTCCCAGTTTATAAGGTCGACGGAGGAAAAGGCGGTAAGGTTATGCTGATCCTCAAAGGGCTTTGAATGGGTAACGTATACCCAATATTTACCCTCGTAAAATCTTGCTTCGGGGTCAGCGTAGTATCCGTCAGTTATAGGATTTTTTCCTAACTTTAAAGACATAATTTATCAGGTCCTTTAAATTTTAGAGTGAATTTGCTGTGTTGGGAGGGCCAAATGACCCTCCCTTTATTATTTACTGTTCCTTCTTTTTCTTCTTTGCAAGAAGTATAAAGAAGATAACGGCGGCAGCGCCAACTGCGGCAGCTGCAATACCGATAATCACCCAAATCATACCGGAAGAGCCTGCGTTTGTATCGGCATCGGTATCGGGCTCTACCGCATCTCCGCTTGCAGAGGGAGTCTTAACTGTAAGCTGAGCCTGATTTACGTTGGAGGCATCAATGTTAAAGAGGTTTGTGTTGTCGGTTTCGGCACCCGTAAGTCCTGCAGACAGTACGAGAGCATCATGGTCTATCCAATACAGACGGTAGGTTTCGTCCTTAATGCCGTTGCTTCTGTAGCAATCATAGTACTCGGCCAGAAGGGTTGTAAAGATAATGGTATTTTCACCCTTTTCAAGGTCTACCGAGATAACCCTTCCCAGGAAGTTGTCATTGGCAGAGGCTGCAAAGCTAACCTTCTGCTTTGCGCCGTCGTTAACACGCATTGCAAAGGCGAAGTTGCCCAGTTTATCAATTTCCTCCTGAGTATAGGTATCGGTACCGCCGTGGAAGAGTACCGTAATATCATAAGTACCCTTAGCCTCGGCATATACGGTGTACTTAACATGGGCGGCCTCTCCCAGATTGTCCATATCAAGCTTTTCAAAGGTCATATCGTATCTGTCAAGAACGTTATAGGAAGCACTACCCAACATTCTGCCGCCCGATGCACTTCCGTTGTCGGCGATGTTGTAGCCTGCAAATTCGGAACGTTCAGCCTCAATAATGCCGCCGTTAGGCTTCATTGAAAGCTTGCCGACATATTTGCTGGGGATTTCGATGTAATCGAAGTTGGCCCATACGTAACCTGCATCCAACGACTTTGCGGGTACGGTGCACATAATTACGTTCTGACCCTTCTTAAGGTCGGCCTTAACGGTAAGGAAGCTCTTGGAGGTGCTCTTAGCGGCAGTTCTCTCGAATATCTGGTTCTTGCCGTTGACGCTGACTACAAAGTTGGCCTGGGCAGAGGTTGCATCACTTCCGTAGATAGCATAACCTACGAAAATGCTGAACTCATAGGTGCCGGCCTCGGCAGCATTAATGGTAAACTTAGTCAGAGGTGTTCTTTCGGGAACGATACCGTCTTTCTTTATTTCGGCAAGGGTCTGATTCTTATTGTAGCTACCGCCGCCGATATGCTTGCCGCCCGAATAGCCGTTTTCATCCCTGTACTTCATCCTGTTGGGCAGAGCGTAGTCCTCAGCCTCGTAAATAACTGGGTCAGAAGCCGTCCTGGGATTCTGCTGGGTGGCGGCAACGGTAATGCCGTCATAGAAGGTAACACGGTCGAAGTTCATCCACATATAGCCTTCACTTGTCGATTCCATAGGAATTGAGGTGGTAAAGGTCAGGACGTGAGTGCCCTTTGTGAGATAGGTGGAAATATCAGCGGTGTTCTGGTTAACGTTTTTAGCAACACGACCGTAATAAACGGGGGTAACAACGCCGTCTACCACCATAGCAAGGAAACCTGTAGTATTTACGTTATTAGCGTTGTAGTTAAGACGCATACTGTAGAAGTTATCCTCGGGAACGTCAACGGTTACCGAGAAATAAGGAGCGTAATAGAGGTCCTCTGCAGTAAAGCTCTTAAAGGTGAAGCCCTTGCCGCTAAGACCGCTGCGGTCATCCTTACCAAGAACCTTATCACCGGAGGCTGCCTCGCCCTTCTCTCCTGCCTGAACCTGGATTCTGTTGATAAACTTACTGTCTTCAGCTTCAAATACAACGGCAGTACGCTTTTCAGCGGTGAGGGCCTTATCAAGGTCAATAAAGTCGTGGTTAATATAGGTCTTTTCTATCTTATAGAAATCCTGTTCGGCGGTGGTACCTGTAACTCTTATGTAGTTGCGGCCTTCCTTAAGCTCAACCTTAAGCTCTATAGCCTGAATGGTCATATAGTCTGCGGTATACTGAGCCTTGTAGGTCTTATCGTTAACCATAACAAGAGCAAAGGGTTTGGTAACGCTTTTATCCTTCGGGGAGTCGGCCATATAGCCTACACGGATACTGTACTCGCCGTCAGCGGGGGCGGTTACCATATACTCAATAAGGCCGATGTGCGCCATATCAAGACCGTTTTTCTCAATATCCTGCAGGGTCTGGGTGGTCATCCATCTGGCCACTCCGCCTACTACCTTGCCGCCCGAAGCGTTTGTATTGTTTTCGCCTGCGCCGTTATAGAGGTTATATACGGCGTAATCGTTATCCTCTGCCTCAACACGGTTGTGGAAGGGCAGGATAATATCTGCCTTGTCGGGAGCCTCCAAAGCGGTAAGGCCACGGCCAAGGATTATATTGTAATAGTCAATAGCGGGATATGCATCTCTGGATGCGTCCTCGTTATTGATAGCGGTAGTCATTTTTTCAGCGTTATAAAGGTTAGGAGCAATATTCTTCAGCTCTTCCCTGCTTTCGGGCATAGGTACGGTGAAGACTATGATATGCTCACCCTTGGTAAGCTGAAGATTTGCATAGATAGCGGCATCGTTCTTTACTTTAAAGGGAACTGTTGCAGCCTTGCCGTCTATGAATACTGCGATAGTATCAACGGTGGTGGTGGCACGGAGCCAGCCGGCCTGCAGAATCATCTGGTAGTTACCGTCCTCTGCGGCAGAAACCTTGATTGCGGCATAGGCAGTACGATACAGATTATCGTAGGTGATTTTATCCAGGGTCATTCTGTCCCAGGAGCTGTTGCCAATCTCTGCGCCGCCGATATAATCGCCTTTGTCGGAATACTGATTAAGGGTAACCTTGTCGGTATCACCGACCTTAACCACCTGAGAGGTGGAAACGGGGGTAACGTTTACAGGGATGTCTATATAGTCGTAGTTAATATAAACCCAGCCGCCCTTGGATTTCTCGAACTGGGCACAGGCCTGCTCGGTAGTAACGGCAATGGTGCGAACGTAGTTAAGGCCTTCCTTCAGCTCAACGTCAATATTAACGTGACCAAAGTCGTACCAGCCACCGACGTGGGCAGCCTGGTATACCTTATCGTTAACCATTACGGTAATATAAACGGGATCGGTACCTTGATTTTTAGAATCGGTGAGATAGCCCACGCCAAGTGTGTAGGTGCCCGCAGCGGGAGCCTCCAGCAGGTACTGAACGTAGGGGGTAGCGTTGTGGTCAAGACCGTTCTTTATCTGGTCGGCGGTCTGTTTAAGGTTGCCAAAGGTGCAGCCACCTACGAATGAGTTACCCGATGCGCCGTTTTTATTCTCGGGCTTATAGGTGCCTGCGGAGCCTGCATTATTATAGGCAGCGTAATCGCCGTCCTCGGCCTCAATGCGGGTGGGGATGATTTCATCCATCTTGGGGGCAGCCTCCAGGGTGAGGCGACCGTCTACCGAGATGGTGTTGACGTCTATCCAGGACCAGCTCTTGGTGGTATCAACGGCGGTACCGTTATAAATCACGTCGTTCTTGGTAGCGGGCATAGAAGAGGTGAAGGTAATTACGTGGCTACCCTTGGTAAGGTAGATAGATGCGTTGGGAGCCAGTTTTATTTTAAGGACAGATCTGTCAACGATGATGGCAGCGGTGGAAACACGGGCGGCATCAAAGCCGAAATTAGCCGAAATATCATAAAAGCCATCGGCAGGGGCAGTAACCTTTACCGATACGTAGGGAATGCGGGGCAGATTGCCCAGATTCAGGCGGTCGAGGGTGATTTGATCCCAACGGATGTCACCTGTGGATGCACCCTTAAGGGAGGTAGAGGTAACGGTGTTAAAAAGATTGTGAGCAACCTTTGCAGAGTCACCGCCGTTAACGGTAGTAGCGGCAGGAACGGTAGCAAGGGCAACACCTGTAAGACGGCTGTCAAGGTCAATAAAGTCCTGATTGATCCAGCCGCCTGCAAGTGTTTTGGACTCCTGCTCGGCAGTATGGGTGGTAACACGGATAAGGTTTTCACCCTTCTTAAGGTCAACTACCACGTGGGTGTCGTTATAGGTCTTCCAGCCGTCGTCATACTGTGCCTTATAGGTCTTGCCGTTGGTTATAACAACCGAGAAGGGCAGGTCCACGTCGGCCAGCACGGTGTCACTCTTTGAAGAGCCTATAAAGGCGCCAAGGCGCAGGTTATACTTACCGTCCTCGGGGGCAGTAACCTTATATTCAACGTAGGAAACGGTATTTTTATCCAGATATCCCCTGGCTGCGGCAACCTGAAGGTCGGCATAGGTGGCGGTAACGTTACCGTTTACAACACCGCCGATAAAGGCGCCCTTTGCCTGGTTGCCCCAATAACCGTGGTTAGAGGCACCGATCTGGCTGTATTCAATGTTTGCGGTCTTGTAACCGTTATAAGTAGCGTAATGGGTAGTAGCGCTCTTATCGTTTTCGGCCTCAAGACGCTGGTTTACAGATGCCTTTATCTCGTTGTAGCTGGGTGCAGCCTTAAAGGTAAGGTCGTCGCCTATATTGATGGTGTTATAGTTCATCCAGCAGTAGGCAGAGGATCTTAAATCGTTATGTATCTTATCCTTTAATCCGTTGTCAACGTACACCTTTGCGGTGGGTATGGGAGAGGTAAAGATAAGAATATGGTCACCAGCGGGCAGATAAACCTGGGCAGAAACGTTCTGTGCGCCCCAAGACTTCTGATACTTCATAACATGACCGATACCGTCCACATAAAGCACAAAGGTGTCGGTGATACCGTCGGCCTTAACGCTTACGTTAGCGGTGATGGTATAGGTGCCCTCGGTAGCAGCATTAACCTTATAGGCAATAAAAGGCCAACGGTCAATGTTACCCTTTTCGGAGTGAACACCGATATTGGAATTAACGGTAGGCCTGTCATAGGCAATTCCGTCATAATCCTGATTGGCGTTACTAAGTCCGCCCACAGTACCGTCGGTCTGAGCATCATATCTGTTCAGATAAACGTAGTCGGTGTTTCCGGCATCAATAGTGCCTGTGGCGGGGGTCACAGCAGCAAAGGTAAATACACCCAAGGGTATAGATACCAAAAGAATTGCAACTGCAACCACAAATGCGATAGCTTTTTTCATCGTCATAAAATCTGTCCTTTCTTTTATGATGAATGGATTGCTTAATTTGGTTTAACAACAACCAGCCAATGCTTGCAAAAGCAAGCACTTGATGCTTATTGCTAAAAGCTTCCCAATATGGGTGGCGGCTCGCCGCCACCCATATTTAATTTATAGTGCTGGGGGATTATTCAGCTGCTATAGAGGTGTTCTGAGCAATGGACCAAAGATCACTTACACCTACGTTTGCGAACTTTTCAGCTGCAGCAGCGTTGGCGTAAACGATAACTGCGTTCTCATTTGCAAAGGCTTCATGATAACGGCTGTTAGCAAAGATTGCATCGTTATCAAGCTCGGTAGAGCCGCCAAGGGTCAGGTCTTCACCCAGATTAAGGGTAACGTTACCTGTTACGCTATGGCTGGAAAGCCAGCTGGGAAGAACGTCGCCCTCTGCTACGTCATAATTGTTGTAGCAGCCGCCGTAGATTCTGCGGGTAACGGTGCCGCCTGTAGCGTTAACTACAACATTGCCTGTCATAGAAGCGCCACTACATCCGCCGAAGATGCCCTCGGTAGTGCCGCCGCTGAAGTTAACGGTAGCGCCTGCAACCGAGCCGTTAAGGCCGCCGCCGAATACGTTGTTCACAACGGTGCCGCCGGTTACGTTAACAACGGTGGTACCTGTAGTGTTAGTGTTGTCACCGCCGCCGTAAACGAAGTTTGCCTTGGCGTTGCCGCCGAAGTTAACGGTAATGGTTCCTGTTACGTCGGAGTTGGCATCAACACCTGCGCCGAATACGTTGGCTACCTGAGAGTTGCCCTCCATAGTAACGGTGGTATTACCGTTTACTGTAGCAGAGTATTCGTCACCACCACGACCGCCGCCGTAGAGATAGCGAACGTTTGCATTATCCTTAAGGGTAATGGTTACGTTGCCGGTAACAACAGCTCTGTTTGCGCCGCCGTGGAGACACCAAATATAAGCGTCATCCTGAACGGTAATATTAACGTCACCGTTTGTATTGGTCTGAGAGCCTTCGCCCCACCAGCTGCCTGCGCCGTAGGCGTTACCGTGTATCTTTGTCGTACCGCCGATAACTATATTAATGTCGCCTTCCAGCGCTCTGGAGCCCTGGTTTCTTCCGCCGTAAATATCGCTGTAGTCACCGGAGAGCAGGGTAACGTTAACGTCGTAATTGGTATGAAGGTTGCTATCGCCCTTGATTGCGCCGTGAATTCTGAGGCGATGATATTTAGCCTCGTCAGCCTCGGTTTCGGGATCGTCTGCAGTATGCATATACTGGGTGGTAAGTCCCTTGCCCATTACGAGGTTATGTCCGTTAGCATAGATAATACCTGTACCATCGGTCTTCCAGATGGTCATATCGTGGAAGGTAACGTCATCGTTAAGAACGAGGTTGGTAAGGGGGGTAAGGTCGAGAGTGCCGCCGGTAATATTAACCTGCTTGCCGTGAACGGCCCAACCAAAGTGAGCATCGGGAGTAATGGTATCGGTAACAACGATAGTTCCGTTATCCTGTACCTTATCGAGAGCTACGTTAAGATTCTTAACAGGCATATCGGCAACGGCGCCTGTATTAGCATTGTCACCGTTATCGGAAACGTAGATAACGTTGCCTGCAGCTTCCCACTTGGTGGAGGCTACCAGGTCGCAGATATCAACGTCCTTGTCGCCGTTAAGGTCAAGAGCCTTATCGGAGGCGGTGCCGTTAACAAGAAGGTCAAGAGTTGCAGCTGCAATGCCTGCATCAACCTTCTTATCGCCGTCAAGGTCAGCTACAATAGCTTCAATAGTTTCAACCTCGGCTCTTGTGGGAGCAGATTCTACGGTAAGATTGGTTACATAAATCTGATTGATGTTAAACCAGTTACCACAGTCAGATGCGTTATCTTCTGCATTAAGGGGCAGGGGTGCGGTAAAGGCGATAACATGTGTGCCCTTAGTAAGATATACATCTGTTTCAATATAAGTGTGACCGGTAAAGTCTGCAGAGGTGGCTCTGCTTGCAAAGGAAGCCTTGTAAACCTCGCCGTCAGCCAGAACTGCTATCTGCTGGTGGCCGGTTTTGCCCATAGAGGGAACGTGGATACCAACGTTGTATTTTCCATCCTCAGGTGCGGTAACCTTTACGGCAACATAGGGCATACGGTTAAGGTTATAGGAGGTAAGGGTAGCAAGATTTGCCTCGTTAGCCCAGTTCATATCACCTGTTACTGCGCCGCCCAACGTAGTAGCATTTTCTTGATAATAGTATCTGTCGTTAAATACAGCTTTGGTTGTATCTGCTGCAGTTATAGTAGTAGCTGCTACTGTTGTACAGCGATTATCAACAGCAAGATAATTCTGGTCAAACCAAACGCTGCCCGAGGTAACGTCTGCGTGCTTAATAGGTGCAGTTACCTTGATATAGTTTACGCCTGCCTTAAGCTCTGCGCTGAAATCAATAGTGTTGGCATAGTTAAACTTCTGCAGGGAGTCGCCTACACCGATAACAATTTCAGGAACGTAATTATTTGTAATGGTAGCGTTGGTGCCGGCAGAGCCTACAATACGGAAATAATATGTGCCATCTTTAGGAGCCTTTACAGCATACTGAACGTAGCCGCTGCCCATAGACTCAATACCGGTTGCCTGAAGGTCTTCCCAGGTTTTGGTTGTATCGCTGGAATAAAGAACTCCACCTGCAGAGGTGCTGATATTGTCATACATATTATGTATGCCGTTTTCAGACTCATAACGGGGCATCTTATCGTATTTCTGTAAAAGCTTCATTCCGGATGAACAGTTAATGGTCATCATATTCATCCAGTTGTATACGTAATTTCTGTATGTGTTGGCTGAGTAACCTTCAATAGCTGTAAATGATGCGTATTCAGCTGCATTTTCAGGTATAGGAGAAGTTACATATACGGTGTGCTTACCTTTTTCAAGATAGAAAGAAACGTATATTTTTGTCTTGTTTACAGTATTATTGAAGCGTCCAACATACTTAACACCGTCAACAAAAACAGCAACGGTGGAAGACAGAGTTTGAGGATATACCACATCTCCAACGGTAAAGGTTTCCGGTGCTACCTGGGCATCAATAACCATACTATAATAAACGTCTTCTTCGGTTACTGTAGTGAATGTAATGTGGGGAGCACGACCATTGGTAAGATATTTGAGGGTGATATTTTCAGCAGTAGGAGCAGCACCGAGAATGTTATCGCCGGTATAATGCCATTCATCCCAACGAATATCTCCTAATTGCGCACTACCGATGTAATCGCCTTTATCACCATAATCACTCCAGCCTACATAGGCTTCATCACCAGCCTTTATTGAATCACCGTCTGCAACGGGAAGAGCGGTAAGATTGCTGTCAATTTCAAGATAGTCCTGATTCATATAAATCTTGTTGCCAAGATCAAGAGCTGCTATATCGTTAAAGAAATCTGCAGTAGGTCCGAT
Organism: Clostridia bacterium; assembly: GCA_017623235.1. Lineage (GTDB taxonomy): Bacteria > Bacillota > Clostridia > Oscillospirales > Acutalibacteraceae > SFWF01. Next base: position 23,971 of record JAGAPN010000041.1, read on the forward strand.
AACACGGATGATATTGATACCCTTTTTAAGTGTAACAGCGAAATTAGCATTGTTATATGTATCCCAGGCACCCGAATAGGTGGAGGTATAGCAGGTATCGTTTGCATAGATTATAGCCTCGGGAAGAGGGGGGTTCTCAGCGGCAACCTGACTGTCACCGTAGGTGCCAATATAAGCGCCGACACGGACATTATAAACACCGTCTGCAGGGGCTGAAACAAAATACTCTACCCAAGGAACGGCATGGCTACAATTAATGTTTGCTTTTACATCATCCGATGTTACACCACTGTTAGTTAAACCAGCTATGGATACACCACCAACGGTAGCATCTTTAGACATTATCTCTGTATAATGTGCAGGAGCGGCCGCTCTATCATCATACTCGCCGTGAATATTGGTATAGTTTGCATCTTCAGCTTCAATACGAGCGGAGGCATTAATACTGGCGTCTACCTCGCTGAGAGAAGGAGCTGCTAAAAGGGAAATACCTTCAGCAAAGCCAATCTTGCGGAAATTAACCCAGGGGAAATTTCCGCTGTTTCCGCCTGCGTGAGCCCACGCTTCAGCTGCGGTAGAAGGACAGGCACCAAGGAAAATAACAATATGCTCGCCTGCACCTAATTTAATGCTGAAGGTGGCTTCGGCAACCTGTGCCTGGCTAAGGTCGATAGCGCTTGTATAGGTGATACCGTCAACAATAATGGGAAGAGTCTTTGCGTACTCGGTCTTTTTTGCAAAGATATCGACAGTAATATCATAGGTGCCTGCTTCAGCTACGTTAATCTTTGTAGCAAAGAAGGGCCATCTTCTGTTAACACCTAAGTCATCAATCTTTGTGATGCCGTACGTAGCGCTGTCGTAACGATACGAGCCATAAGGAAAATATCTCTCCCAAGCGATATCGCCAACATCGGACAGGTCCAGATAATTAGAATCGTTTATCTTCATTTTGTTGATTGTGAAATAGTCGGTATACGTACCGTCGATTTCAACGGGACCTTCCAGGGTGGCAACATCCTCTGCTGAGGCCATGAAGGTCAGCGGCAAGGAAACTGCCAGGATTGCGATGGAAAGAATAATTGCTAAGAGTCTTTTCATTTTCATACAATAATTCATCCTTTCTTAATATTTTGTCAAGGTCTGGGTCAGGACCTTGGCGGTTTTATTTTCTCCGTTGGTTGCAAGATTTCCAACGGTTATAACGGGGGTTGGGCCGTCGGGCCGAGGCCCGACGGATTTAATTAGTTTTTCCAGGTGATGGTGTAAACCGATTGGTTGGGAACTGTTACCTCAACTACCTTATCCCCTACCACCAGCTTACAGGCAGTAGAACCTACCGTTGTACTCTGATTGTTGGTAATAACTGCGGTATAGGAGCCATCAGGATTCTGAACAACCAGATTTACAAGGTCGTAATCGCTGTTTGCGCCTGTATCGGTAGAGGAAATCACCCTTGCGCCAACGTCGATATGCTTACTGTAGTGGCCCAGACCGTAATAGGTGTGGGTGTAATTTATCATATCAAGCTCATCGTTACACTCGATAAGGCCGATACAATGGCTGTTTACGCCGTTGTATGCGGGGCCGCCATCCTGGTTAAGGGCCAGGTTCCAGGCCACGAAGGCCGATGCGCCGGAACGGATAGCACGGGCAATTTTTGTAGTGGTGGAGGCTATACTGCCGATATAAAGCAGGTCTTTAGTGTCGGTAGATTTGCCGGATGAGGCCTCGGTAACGTACATCATAATACCGGGATACTTGGCCGTAACGTTAAGCATCATTTCGGGAAGGCTGGGATTGTTCTCATCACTGTTATACCAATGCCAAGCCACGCCGTTTGTAATGCTGTTGGTCTTATCAAGGATGTTAAGAACGTTCTGATAATACCTGTAGTTATGGTCAAAGTTTAGTATCTTGGTCTTCAGTCCTGCCGAGGTAAGGGTGGGACGGAGGTTGTTTACGGTAAAGTTGGAAAGCTCTGTATCAGTCCAGATCATACCGGGCCAGCCTACGTAGGCCTTAGGCTCGTTCTGGGGGGTGATGATGGAAACGGGAACTCCGTTTTTCTCCCAGGCCTTAACGGCGTTTGTAAGGTAGGTCGCGTACTCATCGTAATACTGGGTTTGCAGCTTTGGCGAGCCGTTGCCCAGGTCCTTTGCCTGCCACTGGTTGACAGTCTTCATCCAAAGAGGTGCTGTCCAGGGGGAGAGGATAAGCTGGAAGCCGCCTGCACCCGTTGAGGCGTTAATTGAGTTCATAGCACGCTTGGTATAGGGCACTATGAGGGCTTCATCGTGAGAGAAATCAAATGCGCCGTTCTTGCTGTCCTGGTAGGTATAATATTCCTTCGCAAAGTCGGAAGCACCGATACAGTTACGAATAATATTGATACCTATACCCTTTTCCTTATCGAAAATCATAGTCCAGGCCTTATCCAGCTCGGAGGCGGGCATTTCTGCCATTGAGAGGGCGGCTGAATCGGTAATGGATGCGCCGAAGCCGTCGATAGAATGAAGCTTTTTAGAGGTATCTACAGTAATTACGGTACCCGTCGAGCTGTCAAGTGCCGATTTGCTGTAAACCTTTGCGGCTCCGTCCACCAGCAGCATATTGCTGGATTTATCCGACATATAGACGGTGGGAACGGTGCTGATAGTGGGGTTCGCCCCTGCGGAGGATATTTTATAGAGGTTCTGGGTAGCGCCTACAGGGCTCATATCCTTATTGTAGTTGTTTACCCAGCCGCTTACCTTGCCTCCAAGATAGTTTACAACGGTATGTCCCGAATGGGTTGCATCGGTATCGGCGCCGCCGAATACGTTGTTAACCTGTTTTGCATTGAAGGTTACGGTTGCGGTACCCGTAACGTCGGCACCCAGGCCTACGCCTCCGCCGAATACGTTGGCTGCGGCGGAATTTTCAAGGAAGATAACCGAGGTGTTGCCGTAAACCACGCTGTGACGGCCACCGCCGTAGGCATAGTTAACTATAGCGTTACCCGAAACCTTAAGGGAGGTATTTCCTGTAAGGTTAGAGGGTGTAACGGTAACTGTACCGTCCTCCTCGGTGGTGGTAAAGCCGTTACCGCCGCCGTGGGCCGCATAAACCGTTGCATTACCGTTTATGGTAATATCCACATCTCCCATTACCGTGGTGTTGTTACCACCGCCGCCGTAAAGATTGTTTACATTAGCGGTGCCGCCTACCTCCACGGTAACGTCACCTACAAGTGAGCCTGCCTGGCGGCCACCGTACACGTGACTATAGCTACCCGAGAGAAGAGTTATATGGGTATCATATTCAGCGTACAGATTAGCCAGCTTAAGGGCGCCGTAGATGGTTTGGGAGCTGATGGTGACCTTTTCACCCATAGTAAGGTGATGGCCGTTTGCATAAATGGGATGTGTTCCCGTAATAGTGATATTACTGAAGGTAACGTCGTCGTTTATATGCAGGTCAACTGCAGAGAGGGCTAACGTGCCGCCTGTGATATTGACCTTCTTACCCTGGTTGGCCCAACCGAAGTGAGCATCGGGGGTAAGTGTACCTATTATATATATAGTGCCGTTATCCCCTACCCTATCCAGGGCGGCGCCCAGGGTCTTTAAGGGGGCGTCGGGATGGGTACCGGGGTTGGTATCAAGTCCACTGTCGGAAACGTATACCTTGTAGTCGTTTTTACGGAAATTGTCAAAGGCCACAAGGTCGCATATATCAACCGACTTATCGGAATTAATATCGGCGGCATCGGCTACTGCGGTGCCCTTTAAGATTGCCTCGCGCTGGAGAGTGTCCAACTCGGCATCGGGCTTTTTATCGCCGTTTATATCTGCCAGGGTGATACGGGTAGGCTCCAGCTCGGCTCTTGCGGGGGCCGCCTCAAAGGTGAGGCCTGCCGCTGACACCGATACCAGGGTGATGTCCGTATCGTTGGGGTAATTTGCCGTTTTATTATCAAGGGCGGTGGAAAATACGATGTTATGGGTTCCCTTGGTAAGATAGAGAGAGGTATCAATACCTGTGGTGCTGTCTGCCGCAGCGGGGCTGAAGCTTATGGTATGTACCACACCGTCAACCATAGCGGCGATATACCTGTGGGTAACCTCCTCGGGTACCTTGGCGTTAAGGGTAATATCGTAATATCCGTCCTCAGGGGCGGTAACCTTAACCGCCACGTAAGGCATACGGCTCAGGTTATATTTGGTGAGGTTAGAGGTGGTAACCTTATCCCAGGAAGCGTCACCACGCTGACCGCCCGTAAGGGAGGTGCCGTCCTTTGTGAGATAGCGGTCATTATAGGTGACCTTATCACTTACGGCACTATTGGTGGTGTAGGCATTATCTGCCGAAACGCCCTCAAGACGCATATCAATATCCAGGTAATCCTGGTTGAAGCATATCCACTTTTCAGGCTCACCCGAATCCATACGGAGAGGTGCAGTCACTATAATAACGTTTCTGCCCTTATGAAGGTCGGCAGTGAACTCCATATAGTTCTGATTGTTAAACTGCGCTGTGGTATTAGTAATATTAAGCTGAATGGGGGCCCCACCATTTACAATGGCTGCAAGATGCGGCTTGACACCGTTATCGGTGGTAGTGCCCATACCATAATAGCCCTTGATGCCAAAGAAATATTTACCGTCGGCGAGGGCATCTACCTGATAAAGCACGTAAGGTGCGGCATTTTTATGCTTATAGGTATCAGCCAAGTTCTTAATAGTGGCTGTAGTTTCACCGAAATAGGAGGCTCCGCCAACTACGGTGCCACTAACACCTGAAGGTGTTTCGTTATTATTATCGTAAAGATGCCATACGGAATTTTCTGCCTCAAGCTTTTGGAGCTTGGGTTTAAATTCAACGCCCTGGGAGAAGGTTATAGAGTCATAATCAAGAATCTGATAAGCCTTACTTGTGTCAGTATGTGTATGGCCGTCAACCGTATTGCCAAACTGGTCGGCGGGGACTAAGCTTTCAAGCTCGGCCACGTCCTTGGGCATCATAGTGGTTATTACAAACTCGTGAATACCCTTGGTAAGGTAGGTTGAAATATCCACAGTAGTGGCCTTAGTTGTACCGTCGTGATAGATATTGCGGGCGTAGCCTGCTTTATCAACAAATACGGCTATCCAGTGGCCCGTAGCGTAGTCACGCTTCCAGCCGGTTTTAAGAGAGATATCGTAATAACCGTCGTTTTCCGCAATTACGTTAAATTTGAAATGAGGCATTCTGGCTGAGGTAGCCTGCTCATAGGTAACGGTGGTTGCGGTTATTTTCTGACTCTTAGGAACAGAATCCCAACGGAGGTGACCTGTATCCTTAACCTGCAGGCCGTTTCCGTCATTATTGGTGGCTTTTACCGTACCCTGGCTTTCGTCTACATATATATATTCAGTATCCTCGGCCTCAAGCTTGAGCGTTGCCTCGGCCTTGACGGGGGTGAGGAAATGGTCAAACTCGATATAATCCATATTTATATAGGGTTTAAGAGTGGGATTTGCTATAAGGTAATCAGCGGTAAGGCCGACGGCCTTTATAATATTTACACCCTTTTTAAGATTTACGGTATAGTAGGCGTTATTATAATCGCCCATACCGCCTATCCAGGAGGAGGTGTAAAGGGTATCGTTGGCAATAAGCACCGCATCGGGCATTGCCGTTCCGCTACCGCCTATGTAGGCGCCTACACGAAGGTTATATTTGCCGTCGGCAGGGGCTGTAATCATATACTGTACGTAGGGTAAAGCGGAGTTTTTATTAAGGCCCTCACGGATTGCGGCAACAGTAAGATTACTGTTTTTGACAGCATCACGCTCGGCGCCTGTAACACCGCCGATAAAGGACTTACCCGAAGCACCGCTTGGTACGGGATATTCTTCGGTAGCGGTTTCGGCGGTAGCGCCTGCATAGGCACCGTGGAGGGTGGCGTAGGCGCTGTCCTCTGCCTCAAGACGCTTGGCCGAGGTTACCGAATTCATCATTTCCTGCAGGGTGGGTGCGCCGTGAACGCTGACCCCTGCGGGAACCTCAATGGACGTGTAGTTGGTCCAGGAGGTTATATCGGTCTGGGTGTTCTCGGGATTTGCCATAACCACCGAGTGGTCGGTAACGGTAGGCATTGAGAAAGCAATATAGTGTGTGCCCGCCTCAAGGCTTAAGGTAATGGTAGCGGTAGACTGCTTGGTCATTGAGCCCTTACTGCCAAAGTTGGCGGTGTAGAGCAGACCGTCTACCAGCACCATGGCGTTAAACGCCTTGTTGCTGCCTGTGTTAAGCTTGGCAGTAAACTGATACTGTCCTGCCGCTGCAACCGATACCTTAAGGCCTACGTAAGCCCAGCGAGTAGACGTACTGTCATACTTTGTGGCAAAGCCTCGAATGGTAGCCGATTTGTAATTATCCTTATCCCAGCCGCCAAGGGTGGTATAGGATGAGGGTCTGTCCCAGCGGGTATCGGAGTAACCCTCCAGCGCCCACTTGTTAACACCCGACTCAACGCCCTCGGTAACACGGTTAAGGAAGACGTATTCATCATAGGTTCCAACCGCATTGGCATCACCGTCGGGGGTAAGGGTCACGGGGCCCGCAAGGGGCTCAACCGTTTCGGCCAGGGTTGAAAAGGACAGCGGGATTATGGAGGCCACCATAAGCAGAGAAAGCGCTATGGAAATTATCCTCTTAATTTTCATTCTTTTTAATCACCTTTCCTAAATTTCAGCTTTCCACTGAAGGGTTGCCACACTTGCGGCAGGAAGGGTAAGCTCGATAACCGAGTCGCCGCAGAGGACCTTGCAAAAGGCCTCTTCCTCGGCGTTACGGTTTACAATAACCGTTGTTACGCTGCCGTCAGGATTAAGGAAGGCGGCGTTAACGAGTCTGAATTCAGCATCAGCCGTATCGGTAGAATGGATGCGCTTTGCGCCCTTCTTTACGTACTTGCTGAAGTGACCCAGAGAGTAGTAATCCATATTAAAGGATACCTTACCCGTTTCGGTATTACATACCAGCAGGCCCGAACAATGAACATTAACGTTATTGTAGGTGGGGCCGCCGTTATGGTCGAGAGCCATATTCCAAAGAACGTAGGCACCTGCGCCCGAACGGAAGCTGCGGGCAATTTTGGAAGCGATGTTTGCCATACGCTGAATGGTGCAGGGGTTGGTACTGCTGGAGGCCTCGGTAACGTAGATAAGCTTATCGGGGAACAGGTCGTAGCTTGAGAGCATCTGCTCGGGCTGACCGTGGTACCAATGGTAAGCTATACCGTCGGAGGACTCCATAGTATTTTCCATTATGGAGTTGGCTTCATAGTGGAAATTAAAGTTATGGTCAAGATTAAGAATCTTGGTTTTAAGTCCTGCTTCGTTTAAAGCGGGGCGCATATATTTATTTGTAAAATCAATAAGCACTTCCCTATCCCAATGCATTCCCGGCCAGGGAACTAAGGCATAGGGCTCGTTCTGAACGGTGAGAATGTTTACAGGCAGGCCTGCCTCCTCGTAAGCCTGAATTGACTTTACAAGATACTTGGCATAGACCTCGTAACATTCCTCTCTGAGCTCGGGGTTGGTTTTTGCCTGCCATATCCACTGGTCTTTCATCCAGAGAGGGGGTGACCAGGGGGAAAGGATAAGGGAGCAGTCCCCTGCCATTTCAAAGGCTCTCTTTGTAAGGGGGACTATCTGCTTTAAATCGTGGGAGAAATCAAAATGCTCAAGCTCCCAATCCTCTTCACCCTCGGGCATATCGTCGTAGGTGTAGTATTCGGGGGCAAAGTCGGAGCCTGCGATACAGTTGCGTATCATATTGATGCCGATACCCTCTTCCTTGTCGAAGAGAGAGGTCATAGCGCGGTCAAGCTCATCCTTGGGCATTGCCGACATTACAACTGCGGCGGTATCGGTAAAGGAGGCGCCGAAGCCGTCCACGGTCTGAAAGGTCTTGTTGGGGTCAACCACAATTACATTACCCTTATGTGGGTCAAATTCACTTCTTTTATAAACCCTCGCCATATCATCGGCAGGCTTCATAAAGTCTTCATTAACAGAAAGAACTACTTTTGGGGAACCATTTACTGTGTATTTCATATACATACGCCTCCGTTAGCGCAAGAAGCTAAAATTACTTTTTATACGTTTGCATCCCAGGTTACGGTTACTACAGAGCGGGAAGGTGTAGCGAACTCAAGAACGGTATTTCCGACAACCAGCTTGCAAAGCTCTTTATCCTTAATGGTCTGATTGGTAATAACAGCTGTTATAGAGCCGTTGGGGTTTTTAGCAACTACGTTTACGTACTCATAAGCCTCTGCGGCGCCTGTATCGGTAGATTTCAGAACCTTTGCGCCTACGTGGATGTACTTACTGTAGTGAGCGAGAGCAAAGTAGTCATGGCCGTATTTAATTTTTCCTGTTTCGGTATTGCACTCAACAAGGCCGGAGCAATGCTCGTTAATATCGTTATAGGTGGGACCGCCGGTCTGGTCCAGAGCCATATTCCAGTCAACAAAGGCCGAAGCGCCGCTATACAGCGAGCGAGCAATCTTGTTGGCTTTATTCAGAATACCGTTAAGGGTATGAGGACGGGATGAAGAAGCCTCGGTAACGTACATAAGAACGTCGGGGAATATTTTAGCCGCATCGGCAATAACCTCAGGATTGCCGGAATACCAGTGCCAGGCGATACCCTGGGTAGAGCCAAGTGTGGAAGCCATAATGTTTTCGGCCTCGTCCTGGTACTTAAAGTTATAGTCCACATTCAGAATGCGTGTATCCAGACCTGCATCGTCAAGAGCGGGACGAAGATTATCGTTGGCAAAGTTTGCCAAGGATTCCCACTCCCACCACATACCGGGCCAGTTTCCACCGAACCAGGGCTCATTTTGTGGGGTGATGATGGAAACGGGAATACCCTGTTCCTCCCAGGCCTGAATGGTTTTTACGAGATACTTGGCGTAGGTATTGTAGCAGTCACGACGAAGGATTGCTCTGTATTTTGCCTGCCATACGTACTCTGACTTCATCCAGAGAGGTGCCGTCCAAGGAGAAAGTATCATCTTATAGCGGTCCTCGCCTATCATTTCGTAGGCACGCTTGGTGTAGGGCACAATCTGCTTTAAATCGTGAGAGAAATCAAACTTTTCCAAAGCATAGTCATCCTGACCCTCGGGAATATCGTTATAGGTATAATATTCAAGAGCAAAGTCGGAAGAGCCGATGCAGTTACGGATAATGTTAAGGCCGATACCCTCATTCTGGTCGAACAGACGGAGGTAAGCCTTATCAACCTCATCCTTGGGCATCTGAGAAAGAGCATAGCAGGCGGTATCGGTAAAGGATGCGCCAAAGCCCTCTATCTCGTGTCTGGTTTCCTCGGGGTCAACATAAATTATCATACCCTTGGATTCGTCCAGCTCGGATTTGCTGTATACCTTAACAGCATCCTCCCTCAAAACGAAGTTGTTTTTTGAGTCCGAGATAAATAACAGAGGATCTCCCGTCACGCTTAGGACTGCAGAAGCCGAATCGTCAGGCTTCGATGCGTCGCCGGAGGATGCAGCTCCGCCACCGCAGGCGGCGAGGCTTAAGAGCATTGTAAGCGCTAACAGGATGCAAATTGCTTTTCTTATTCGCATTTGCTTTTCTCCTTCCTAAAAGGTAGTTTATTTCTTTTCGCCGGGATGGGAGGCATAGAACTCATCCAG
>JAGAPN010000042.1 GCA_017623235.1 Clostridia bacterium
GGATAATCCCTTGCCCCGCGGGGTAAAATTTTAATAATGCTTAATGCCAAGGAGGAATTTGCGAAGGGCGGTAAGGTCCTTACCGTCGGTCACACCGTCGAACTCGGGGTCGGCCGCAAGGGTGCCTGCGGCATCAACAGCCAGGTCCAGAGCAACCAGGTCGCAAATATCAACTGCCTCGTCGTCGTTTGCCTTCATGGCGTTAAACTCGTTTGCGGCAATAGCGGCAACTACGCTGTCATTATAATCTGCAATAGTGGCCTCAAGCTTTGCCTTCTGCGCTTTATGAAGAGCCTGGTAATCTACCTCAAGGGCTCTGCCCTCGGCACGGGTAAGACCGTCAGCGGCAGCATCTACGTCATCGGCAAAAGCCTTTGCAGTAAGGTCGTAGATATAGATATCATCCATTTTAAGGGTGCCCTTTTTATGCTCATAATAGAGGTAACCCTTCTCCAGCGGGTCGCTGTCGGTATAGTCGATAAGGGGCTCGATATAATCGGCGCCTACCTCGCCAAACCAAACCTTGATGTTGCCTCCTACCATCTGTACCTTAAACTGGGCGGCACGATTTGCCAGCATTCCTATACCAACGGGAACGGAGGCCAGAATCTGATTACCCTCTGCAGTATACTTATTAAGGGTAAGGACGGAATATTTATAGGCGTAATAGCTCGAATTTTCTGCACTGTTTCCGCCGTACTCGTGAATGTTAACGCTGTAATAGCTGCTACCGCTTGTTCTGCGGAAGTACATTGTAGAGTTTAACCAGTTGTGGTTATCGGTAGCCTGCCATTTAAGGATAAAGTCCTTAAGGTTGCCGTTGCCGCCGTCAAAGTTCTGTATTCTGACAAAATCATTTTCGCCGGCATTAAGGGCAATATTCTTGTTTGTGTTATCGTATTTACCCTCGGTGGTGTCGTGTTTGGGAGTATCAGAAATAAGGAACTCTAAATCCTCTTCACTCTCATCAAAGGTATACTTGGTAAGATAATCTTCATAGGCGGAGTAATCCGAAGCGGTGAAAAGGTCGGTGCCCTTATACATCTTCATATTCTTTACGGAATAGGAAGAATCCTTGTTTCCTGCCAGGATGGCAAAGTCACCCGAAGGTGCATAGCTCATCTGTGTATTGTCGTATATACAAACAAACTGCGACAGGGTTTCTGCCTTTTTACCGGTTTCCCAGATAGCAGTGGTAAGGGTGTTGCCGCTCATCATAAGTCTTACGGTATAGTAGGTGTCTGCCTTCATACCGTCGGCATCTACCGACTTAATCTCGGTATAGGATGACGGTTTTCTTATAACGTAGCCTATGGTGCTGTCATCTTCATCATTAATGGCCGCTTTTACGGCTTTGATGTCATCTGTTTTAGTAACTATTTCGCCTTTTTCGTTGAAATATACATTATATTTCTGAGCGGGGGTATATGCGCCGCCGGAGGCGTTGGTTGCTATATCTGCGCGAACAGTATTGCTGAAGGTATCACTGTTAACCTTGGTCGGCACACCATCATTATCATAATAATAGTATGCTTCAAGGTCGGTCTGATTTTTATCGGTCTTTACGTTGGAGCCATAGGCAGGGTTGGAGCCGTAAATGGTAATAGCCATTGCGTTCCTCACGTTACCGCGCTGGGAGCCTGTAGCCGTGGGCAGAACCGACTTATAGGTTGCTCTGTCCTCATCAACGTGGAAGAGGAAGGTTACCTGACTTGATGCGGAATCATCGGGCTTATATTCAAATTCCCAGACAAAGTCCCCTAAAACGGTGTTATTATAACCACTATTTTTAAGTATAGACTTGGTAACGGTATAGCCGGGAACGTGAAGGGAGCCGTCCTCTTGCTTTGTGATTTCATAGGCGCTGTTGGTAGCCTCCAGCCAAACCTCATCGGTAAGAGAAGAATCAAAAACAGGATTGTTATCGTAATAATCCTCTGCTAACGACAGTTCGTCGATAACCATATTGGCACTGTAATAATGAACGGCTGTCGCACTTTGATCTGATTTGGGGGTTGCAGAAATTGCAAAGTCGCCTGCAGGAGCCTTCTCTAAAGCTTCATTTGAAACAACAAAGTTCTTTTTTGAATACTTTGCGTCATCAGACATGTTTGTAGCACTATCTACGGATGTGGAACCCGTGGCTGCAGTTGTCTGCTCAAATACAAGCGTAAGCAGATTCTCTTCCAGTATAATAGTAATCTTTCTGAAGGTCTGGTTTGCAATTTGACCGATGGCAAGGTATGCGCTTTCGTCAGGGGTAATAACGCCGTCCTCTTCGGTATACTTTATAGGACGAAGACCTAATGATACACCGTTCTCATCATAAGCGGGCTGGAGTACCGTAAAGGCCTTACCCTTAAGACCGTCGGTAGTATCATTTTGTGCATAAACAACTGCAAATACGTTGTGAATATTTTCAAGGCCTGCAGCAGTGCCTCCGGCGCCGTTATAATTTAAAATTTCATTATAATCTGACGCATACTCTGCTCTTGCTGTGTCAACGTGGAAAAAATATCCGTAAACAGCCCTGTTGTTGGTATTACCCGAGGAGGCCTCTACAAACTCCCAGTTAAAGTTCTTAACCGAGGTGTCGGTAACGTTGGCTGTTCCGCCACTGACGTTTTCGGCCAGTATAGGAGTTGTTAAAATGGGTTTGTTACCCTTGAAACGTAAAGGTCTGATAGAGTTGTTGCTTGCGTTGTTCACATCATAGGATATACTAGAATCGCAGTTGCTATCAAGGCCTAACCATTTTGTAGTATATGTGGAATTGGTAGCTATTGTGGGTGCGACGAAGAGATTTGTTGCTTCATACTCTGCAGTAATAACTGCGGAGGTTGTAAGGGGGAATGACAGGAGAGCAGTCATTACAATGACTGCTGCGAGGAAAGTACTTAAAATTTTCTTCATAAAAACCACCTTTTAATAAAATTTTCCTTTCTCCTGCCGAGGGACTCGGCAGGAGAATTATTTACTTTTATTTGCCGAGCTTTCTGACCGTCGACATATCACGGATAACGATATTGCGTATCCGGGCGGTATTGTCGCCGTTTACTATCATAAAGTCACCCTCGGTAATATTGTTTACCGCATCCATGGGAACGGTAAAGAACTGGCGTCTGTAGGTGCCGGCCTTATCATCGCTTTGCCAGGCCTCAAGCAGCAGCTTGTTGCCGATAAAGCGAGCCTTTATGGTCACCCACTCGCCCACATCAATAGCCTTTGCGGTAACCTCATTGGTCTTGGCATCTAAAACCTCACCAAAGTCCATTGCCGAGCGGGAGGAGGTGGTGGCGGTATAGGTGGGAATAACGGGTCCTGTAGCCTTACCGTCGGCATCCTTTTCTCTGGTGTAGACCACAGGCAGGATATTTCCTGCAGATGCGGCATCGGTATTGGGTGCAAACACGGTAATACCGTTATTGTAAATACCCGAAACCGTATTGGGCTTACCCGTTTTCTGGTTGATATTGGTGCCTGTTACGGTAAAGCCGAAAACGTTGGCCATATCGCTGTACTTGCCGCCTGCATTGGAAACGGCAGAGTCCTTATTTACCCTGTAAAGGAATGCGGTGCGACCCCAATTGCTTGAGCCTGCCTTATATTCAAACTCCCACTCGAATTCCGAGAGATTTTTGCCTGTAAGCTTGGGTGTCTTTTTAAGGTTATTAAGGCTGAAGCCCTGGGCGTTGGTATAAACAGTATTGTTTATCTGCTTTGGCTGGCCCGAGGCCGAGTTGTTGGTCAGCTTAATATCATCCAGGTCGTAGTTTACACCGTATCGGAAACCTTGTCAATTTCCCTGATTGTGATATTGCCCAACATAGCCGACCTCTTATTGTTTGAGGCCTGCTGGGTGGCGGTAGAAACCACAAAGTCACCTGCAGGGGCAGCCTTTAAGGCCTCCTCGGACAGGGTGAAGGTCTTGGACTTAACCTCCTCCTTGCCGTTAGGACTGCGGGTGGGGTCGGTAATAATGTTTACCGTCAGCTTATCCCCCATAAGGGTTATTTTAAGTGAGAAAAGGCCGCTGATAGGGTCCGTATGAACTATATCTTTAAAGGTGATATAGGCACTCTCATCGGGAATTATCTTGCCGCTTTTCTCGGTATAGGAGATGGGGCGCAGACCCAAGGGCTTGCCGTCCTCATCAAAGGTGGGCTGAAGCACCGTAATGGCACCTGCCTTAAGGCCGTCGTCGGTATCCTTGCAGGAGCGTGCCAGCACGAAGAGGTTTCTGGCAGAGGCCAGACCTGCATTGGTGCTGGATACGCCGTCGTAAAGGGCCATATCTCTATACACCGAGTCCTTATTTACGTGGAACATATAATAGTCCACCTGATAGGTGTTTTTGCTACCTACGCCTGCATAGGTAAAGGCCCACTCGAAGTTTTCAACCGAGGTTTCGGGGGCGTTATAGCGGTCCAGCATTTTTGCGGTAGTATAGGGACCGTTCAGCAGGTAGAGTCCACCGTTTTTATAGGCCTCCACACCGGCCGATGCAGAAGAAAGGTCAGCATCCTTATAGAGCCAATCGAGCCAGGTGCCTGTATCGGGGGACTTAAAGAGATAGGTGTCGGAAACACGGTAGGCGGTTTGCTCGGCAGGGGTGTTATCCTCCGCCGAAACCGACAGCATAGAGGTTATAGAGAGGGCCGATGCCAAAATTGCCAGGGAAAGTATTATACTTATTATTCTTTTCACTGCTGGTTGCCCTCCTTTTTATTTGATTTTTTGAATATGATGAAGAACCATACCGTGGCGCCTGCCGCCAGAACGGTCAGAGCCGCCATAGCCACCGCAATCCAGCGGCCAAGGGTCATAGCGTCGGGATGACGGGCAAATACCGAGGTATCCTTTTTCTCATCCGTAGAGCCGAAGAAATTAAGACGCTCTTCACCGGTATCGTAAATTTCGGCTTCCTCGTCGGTGCCCTCACGGCCTACCCATACGGGAACCTCGTTAGCGGTGGGCTCGGGAAGCTTGGAGCCGTTATACTGGGTTATTACAAGGTCGTCAACTTCCATTGTATATACGTTGGAGCTGAATCCGAAGCCACCCATAGCGGGATAGGTGTCATCCTCCATATCCACGTATTTTGTACCGTTAACATAAACTACTATTCTGTGGTCACGCAGGCTGAGCTTAACGTTATACCAAAGGCCCTGCTTAATGGTCAGGTTGGGGTCCTCGGTAAGGGTGGTGGCGGTAGTGTTCTTGTGGTTGTTTACGTGTACCAGCGACAGCTTTGTACCGTTAAATCTGAGCTGATAAGAAAACGACTCGTTGGCAGGAATAGAAATTGAACGGAAATATACGGTAAGCCTTGCAGAGGAGTTGGTGCTGTTGGCACGGGCCCTGAGTTTAAATTCCACGTCCACGTTCTCTGCCTCGGCGGGGCCGAAATTAATTTTGAAAACGTTGCTTTTCGGCCTGCATCTTAAATAGCTTTCGCCGAATTCCTTTGCTATCTCAGCGGTACCGCTGGTGTTATACCACATAGTTTCGTCAATCTCGGTACCCTCAAAGTGATTTTCATAAATCACCTTTCCTCCGTCGGCCGCCGAGGCGGTAAGGGGAAGCGCAGCCATTATGCAGAAAACAGTCAGAGCTAAAACTAAAAGTTTAATTGTCTTTCGCAATGTAATTCCTCCTTTCATAAAATTTGAAAAACTACTGCGATTTACTACTGTCGCAAGGAATCTTGTTTTGTGCGTCAACCGCTATCTTGCCGTCGGTCCACAGCAGGTTAACCTTACCTGTGGAGCATGCCCCCTCTGCCCCATCCTCAAGGGCTATAAGGTTTTGGGCGGTGCAGGTCTTTACTGCTGCGCTGCGGAAGGTAAAGGCCGAATTTTCAACCTTTATAAGACTGCCCGAGGTGGGAGCTACCCCCTCAAAAAGAACGGTATTAACAATCGCCGACTCGCAGTCCTTAAGTTCTAAAGCATATTTGCAGGTGGTGGAGAAAAAGCTTATCTGGTCAAGAGTGAAGGAGCCCGTCATAGAAACGGCGGCATCCACCTCGCCCAGGGACTCACCTATACGGGTAGTTCTGAATATGGTGGAGGCGGCATCCTTCATCTGGATAGCCTTATATGAGAATTTCTGTACGATAAGGGACTCAACGGTAAAGGCGTTCATCTCTACATCCTCCAGGGGGCTGTAAAGACCTGTGCCTATGTTAATGAGCCTTACGGCCTTAATCATAGCGCCGCCGGTCATACCGCTGTTTTTAATAGCAACCTGCTGGCCCTCGGTTTCGTCGCCCTTAATGTCGTTTTCCCCGAAGGTGAGGGTCATATCCTCAATAACAGCGGCGCCCTTGGCGTCTACTATAGTGCCCTTGCCGCCAAAGCGAAGAACGGTACGGTCCATTCCTGCGCCCTTAAAGTTTTGACCCCTTAAGGTTACGGTTTCTTTAATTTCAAAGGTACCCAGGGGCACGTATACGCCGGCTCCCGTTTCGGCCGCCTTTTTAAATGCGGCGGTATCGTCCTTGCCGTCGTCGGCCTTGGCGCCGTAAAGGGTAACGTCGGCATAGCCGTTTATCTTATCCGACTCGCTGCCGAAAATTACGGTGCCGGGGATGGTATCGGGGTCCACCTTTTTCCAAAGGGTGGGCCAGAGTATTATGGTAGCCGCAAGAAGGGCTACGGTAAGAGAAGCTACAACAATAAGCCAGATTTTAACGCTTTTCTTATTCATCACGGTCTTATGGCCTCCTTCGGTTCGTGGTTAAGAGTAATGCTGATATTATCGGTGGGCTCTTTCCAGTTAAGGTAATAGGTCGCTTCCTCTGTACCTGAAATATAGCTGAGGTAGGAGTAGAAATCAATATTAACCGAATAATCACCCTGAGCGCCCTTGGTACGGCGTAAGAGTCTGAACTCCTCACATCTGGGGCCGCCTACGCTCATACCCTTTTTATAGCCGGCCTCCTCAATCTGGGCAACCCAGTCAAGGTGGCTGTTGGTATCGGGGGAGTTAAGGCCACGGTTATGGAGCACACCGATAACCAGGCTATCGTCGGAGCTGTTACCCAGCTCTATCATATTACTGTTTTTGTGGCTGTGGTACGAGAAATAGTTGGTAAGGGTGCCGATATATCCGCTGGTGTTTTCACAGTAGATCCAGCCGTTATTATCCACACCTACGTTAATACCCTCAAGATGCATTACCGAAATATTAAGGGCCTTGGCATTCTTAAAGGTTATGGCACGATTCATAAAGGTGCTGTGCTCAACGTTTATCTGGTGCATGGTTTCGCCATAGGAGGAGCCCTCCATAGCAAGGCCGGTATCCACCACGATATCATCGTCATAGTCGTGGCTGTTGATATAAATGTTGGAATATCCGTTGGCGGTGCGGTTTTCACCCTGGAGGTCCATACCACGGTAGAAATAATAGTGAACCTGAATATTATCAAGCATAACGCCGTTCATAGCGGCATCGGCGGGATTATAGAGGCCGGTACCAACACGGGAAAGCTGCACGCTTTCTATTACAGAGCCGGGCTGCAGACCCTTTTCCTTGGTGCCGAGCTGAATGCCTACACGCTCGCCCTGTACCGAGCCGATAGACATCTTGTTCTCGGTAAAGGCGACGCATATCTCACTAAAGGATGAAATGCCCTCCATAGGGTATCAGAGCGTAGGCCGTAGTGCAGGCTATCTCCTTAAATCTTCCCTTACCGTCCAGCAGGGAGGTTATACACCAGTTAACGGTACAAAATGCCACGAATACCAGCAGCATTACTGCCAGCACCACCAGCATATTGCCCTCTTCAACGTTATTATAGTTAAAGGTAAAGGCGGTAAGCTGTCTGGTGCAGATTATGGATAAGAACATAAACAGCAGCACTACGGGTACCACCTTGCCGTTAAATCTGCCGTGATACTTCATCTCAAAGAGGGTATCTGCGGGACTTGTCAGCACCTGCATAGTGGTAAAGTCGCTGAGCTTATGCTTCGGCTTCAGCTTTTTGCGGAATATGAACCAGGCCGCCACAAGTATTACTATGGCGGTGCCTATATAGGGCAGGGCGTCACGAAGGAAATCTGCACGAAGCTCCTTAAAGGCGTCAGAATAGCCCTCTCTGGAGTAGGCCAGCTTAAAGTAGCTCATAGCCTTGCTGTATTCGCCCTTTTCATAGGCCGCCTTGCCAAGGCCGTCGTAGGCCAGCTCGAAATTGCGGTTTCTTACCGCAATTTCCTCCCAGGCGGTGGCCGCATCGGTATAATGGCCGTCGTTATACAGCTTAACTGCGTTTCTTACCAGATTACCGTATTCGGTGGCGGTAAATACCGTAAGGGTATTCTTTACCGAGTCTATTACCGCTATTTTCTCCCCTACCGTTTCTATGGCAGAGGCCTTGTTGAAGCCGTAGCCTGAATCTGACCTGCCTCCCGAAATGTGGAGCAGTCGGCTTTCGGGGTCAAACTGGAATATTCTGCCGTTTTCCTGGTCGAGAATATTTATAAAGCCGTCGCTGTCCACCGCAACGTCCACAAAGCTGTTGGAGGTCCAGATACCGTCCATCTTCTGGCTTTCAAGGTCGCCGAATCGGCCCGTATGGCCGGAAATATTCCTCTCATACACACTAAGCACGTTGGTGCCAAGGGTGTTAAGCCTTCTTACCTGGTCGGTCTTGCTGCCCTTGGTTACGGTATAGATAAAGTTTTCATCATCTATACAGAAGTTGGCATACTCGGTAGGAACGTAACGCTTCATCTGGTCTATCTGTTCCTTGCTCATTACCTGCTTCCAGAAATAATCCAGCAGCACCTCCAGGGTGGCCTTTACCTTGTTGCTTCCGTAAAAGTTAAGGAAGTCACCCTCGGGGGAGTAGGTCAGGGCGCCGTATACGAAGTTCTTTACCAGAACGTACACCGTACCCGAATTGTTTACAAGCACCTTTATAGGGGTGTAGGTCATTTCGTCGCTGAATATATCCGACACGGGGCGCAGGAACTGGGAGAGTACATTACCCTCCATATCGGTCCGAAGCACCCTTTGCTTGTCACTTTGTACTATGTACATATTGCCCTTTGTCACGAAAATTCCGCAGGGCTTCTCCATAACCTCGGCCACACCGTCTATAGTTACGGTATCCACCGTTTTTACAAAGGCAAATTCGCTGTCCAGCACTACTATTCGGTTATTGCCGGTATCTGCTATATATACGTTACCGTCCTCGGCGTAGAAGATGTCCTCAGGGGCCGAGAAGGCGCCGCAGGGCAGCTCCTCTCCCCTAATCTGGGCCGTGGGCTCATAGCCCTCGGGAGCGGGGGTAGATACGCCATAGGCATCGTAGTTATAGCCGTCATAAGAAAGGTCGTCGGCGGCCGAGGCCGTCACCGTAAACAGGCAGACAAAACACAGCAGCAGGCAGATTATTCGGGGTGATTTAATTTTCATCATCGGCTCATCACTCCTTAATTGCCGCAAAGGCCATGGTTTCTACCACCCTGTTCTGGGCAAAGATAAACATAATTATGGGGGGCAGCATCAGCAGCAGAGAAGCCGCAGAGGCGGCGCCCACACGGGCAATTCCGCCGCCGGATACCTGGCTTAAGGCTGTGGGCAGAGTGCGAAGGCTCTCGGTAAATACCATAGTGGATACCGAGGTATCGTTCCACACGCCCTGGAAAGAGAATATTACCAGGGTAAGCCAGGCAGGCTTAACGTTAGGCATTACGATATGCCAATAAATCTTGAACTCGTTGTAGCCGTCTACTCGGGCGGCCTCAATAATGGATATGGGCAGCTGCTCCATAAACTGCTTCATAAGGAAGACGCCCAGGGAGGTGGCCATATCCGGCAAGATAAGGGCCCACCAGGTATCTATCATACCCAGCTTTGCCATTACCAGATATCTGGGCAGGAAGGTTACCTGGCCCACGAACATCAGGGCTACCACCACGATGTCGAAAAGCACCTTTTTACCGGGGAATCTGTGCAGGGCCAGAGGGTATGCGCAGGCGCTGCATATAAGGATGTTTCCGGTGGTGGTGACGGTGGTGATTATAAGGCTGTTAAAGAGATATCTGGGGAAGGGTACCCACAGGTCGGATATGTATTTGCCCAAATCTCTGAAGTTATCCAGGGTAGGATTCTGCACGAAAAATCTTGGAGGGAATATAAATATCTCCTCCATAGGCTTAAAGGCAGATATTACTGCATAGACCAGGGGCAGGGCAAGTACCGCCGCCATAAGCAGTACCACCGTTGTTATTGCTATATTACCGCCTACGCTTCTGGAAAAGCGTTTGCTGTTTCGGGTATCGCCGGGCGGCAGCTTTAAAAGTTTTCTTACGTTTACCATTTATCTGCCCACCCTATTCAGTACCTTGGTTATTAACGACTTGGTTATTACCATAAAGATAAACAGAGTAGAGGCCAGCGCACAGGCGTAGCCCATCTCATACCTTATGTTACCGTAGTCCTTTATGTGTGTTACTATGGTCTCGGCGCTGTAGGATACGCTGGGGAAGCCCGCAAGGGATTCGGGCACCGAGGACACCGAGAAGGAGGATACTATCTGCATTATTGCCGCAAAGAGCAGCTGGGATTTCATACAGGGGAGGGTTATATACCACATCTCCTGGAAACGGTTGCTGATGCCGTCGATGTAGCCTGCCTCGTAAAGGCCGCCGTCCACTCCCTGCAGACCTGCTATAAAGGTAAGGAAGCCTGTACCGAAGGAGAGCCACAGCTGTACAAAGATTACAAGGGGCAGTACGTAGTCGGCATCGTTAAACCAGCCTATAGGCTCGCTTATAAAGCCGAATTTCATAAGAAATCCGTTAAGCAGACCGTAGGCGTCGGCGCTGAACACGAATTTCCAGATAGTAAATACCTGTCCCGAAAGCACGGGGGCGTAGAACAGTACCGTCAAAAAGCTTCTTATGGGCTTGGGATAATCGTTTATTATCCAGGCGAAGAAGAAGCAGAGTATAAAGCTTATGGGGCCCGTCACCACGGCAAAGATGGCGGTATTCTTTATGGCTATAAGGAAAATATCGTCATCCAGCACCATACGGATATAGTTATCCCAGCCCACAAACTCGGGGGTGGTAAAGATGTTAAACTGTGTGAAGCTGAGTATTATGGCGATGGCCACGGGGATAAGGGTAAACAGAGAGAAGAGGACGAAGAAGGGGGCCATAAGGGCATAGCTCTGCCAACTCTTACGCATTTCACGCAGGGTGTATTTAGTGCTTACTTTTTTCAATGCAGTCCTCTCCTTTCTATTCAAGTCCGAACTCTTCACGCTTACGGATTATCTCGTCGTTGGTCTTGTCGTTCCAGTAGTTCAGTGTTTCTCTGGGGTTTTCGCTGTTGTAGACAACCTCCTTAAAGGCGTTGTCTATATTTCTGGAGGAATAGTATCCGCCCGGGATTTCCTCCAGCTCGTAGACGTTTTCAAACTCACCCAGCAGGGCGTTAAGCTCGGCGCCCGACCAGGGTATCTGGGATACTGCCTCGGCTTTACAGGGGGCGTAACGGCTGGCGGGACCCAGCACCGACTCTATCTGTCGGCCGTAGGTGCCCTGGGTATCAGCGTCGGTCCACCACTTTATGTACTCCCAGGAGTTTTCCTTATTCTTGGCGCCTCTTACCATTATGCAGGCGGTACCTGCGCCTACCTGGGAACGATTTATACTGCCATTTTCGGCGACTGTACCGGGAATGGGAGCCATTGCCCACAGGTTACGGATTTCGGGGGCAGCCACGTAAAGCTGGTTGTAGAAGGTGTACTTATAAATGCTAAGGGGCATTTCTCCCGAACGGAATCGGTTGAAATCGTTCTTCTCTACAGGCAGGCCGTAGAGGGTATAGAACTCGGTCCACATCTTAAAGGTCTTGTAGCCTACCTCGCCCGACAGGTTGGTGGACCTCAGGTCGTCGGCATAGAGCCTTACTCCCCTTTGCAGCAGCAGGGTGGGAAATATTGAGTGGGAGCCCACACCGCTGTTTACCGCCTCCTGAGCGCTGAGAGTGGTGTAGGGTATACCTATGTTCATATTGTTTCTCTGCAGCACCTCGGCCACGTGGTAGAATTCATCCCAGGTTTTGGGAGGCTCTATTCCCATTTCCTTAAATACGTCGGTTCTGTAGAACATCATATAGAAGGTTTTGGTTTCGGGCAGGGCGTAGCAGTTCTCACCGAAATAGTAGGGTATAAGGTCGGTATCCCTATAGGTGGCGGCCACCTCATCAAAGTCCTCGAATTGGTTAAGGGGCAGTACCGCCTCACGGAGGGCCAGGTTTACGGGCTGACCTCTGGAGATGTTCATTGCAACGTCGGGACCCTTGCCTGCCATTACCGCCTGCATAAGGGCGGAGGATATTGCAAAGTTTACGGGAATACCTGTGTTTTTGGAGAAGTCGGAGTCAATCATACTCTTTACGACCTCTGCCTGGTCACGGCCCGAGCTTATCCATACGGTGATTACCTCGTCGCTGTCGTAAACGTTACCTACCGAGGAATAGTCGGTTACAAAGGACAGCAGGAAGGATTTTACCGAAAACCACACCGATTCTATAAAGTTATACTCATCCTCGGGCAGGTCGGTGCCGTAGCCGCTTATATACAGCTTATCTACCTCCAGGGGCTGCTCTCGGTTATCCATAACCCAGGTAGCCAGGGAGGAGATGTTGGTTTCAAAGGTTGACAGCCTTGACGGTATGCTGTGGGGGCTCTTTATAAAGTCGTCAAGCTGGTAGTAGACCTGGGTTATTGTAGCGGTTTCTCCGCCCTTTACTCCGGTCTTTTCTATAAACTGCTCTTCGCAGTCCTTAAGTACCTCGGACAGCAGGGCCATTCTGTCCATAAGTCCGGGTATCATATCGTCCAGGTAATAATCTCTGTATATATCGGGGGAGGTGCCGGTTATCATTATTATCTGACGGTACATATCGCTGAGGGCGTATACCGCATCGTCTACCCTGGTGATAAGGCGGGCCATATCTCCCGTGGTAACCGACATTTCTATCCGGTGCTTACCCTCCTCCAGGTAGAGGTAATAGGGCTCATCCCCGCCCAGGGTGAGCTTCTTCCAGGAATTGGTATAGGGGAAGGACAGGTCGGTCATCTCGTCAAAGAGATACTCTCCGTCCACTTTAAGTCTTCTGTGAGAATCCATTCCGCTGTTAATATCCTGTCTGTAGCGGAGGGATATGGCGTAGTAGCCCGACTTTTCCACCTTAAATTCCCAGACAAGGGCCTGGGAGGGGTAAACCCAGTTGCCGCCGCCTATGGTATTAAGGCGAACAAGGCTGGGGTTTGAGGGGGTAGTGTTGGGGTCGTTCATTACGCTTAAAGGGTAAAGCATTGAGGAGGTGGTGTACTTTGCGTGCTCTGCCTCTATTACTATGCTTTCCTCTACCCTTTCGGCTTTGGGGGCCGAATATGGGTCAAGGGCCTTCTCATTAAAGACCCTGATTTCATCTATTGCTATTTTTTCTCTCTGCAGGGTGATGGAGAGGCTATGCTCTCCTGCGGTGAGGTAAAAGCCGTAGGGCTCTGCCAGTATTCCCTCGGCATCCTCTACCGTATATTCTCTCCAAAGCTGGGCCTCGCTCTGGTCGGGGCGAAGCTGATTGCCTCTGTTATCCTGAGGGAATTCTCCCTCGGCTATGGCAAAGGTTCTGGGCAGGGTCAGCTTCTTCATTCCGTCAAAGCAAACCTTACCGTCTATTTCCAGGGTATACTCTATATCCGAGCCGTTGGCAGGCAGGGCGGCGTAGCTGATGCCCAGCTTATAAAAGCCGTCCTCATCTATCTCTACGCTTACGGTAAGCTTATCTCCCGTTTTCTCCAGCAGTACGGCAGGTTTTCCCTGTACCAGATCGGAAGAGCACA
>JAGAPN010000043.1 GCA_017623235.1 Clostridia bacterium
GAATTCCACACATATATAAAAGACCTTACCATTGCCGATTACTCGGTATCGGGCGACCTTTCGACAACCACCTACAGCAACGGTACCAAGGTGCTGGTAAACTACGGTGACGCGGAAGCCGCAGCCGAGGGTGCAACGGTTTCCGCCCGAGGATTTACCGTTGTTAAGGACGGTAAATCGGTATTCCAAGGAGGTGAGAGCTGATGAAAAGTAAAAGCAAGCTTGCAAGACCCGGCTTTATGACGCTGGAGCGCAAGTCCCGCTGGTTTGGCTACGTTTTTCTCGCTCCCTGGCTTCTGGGACTGCTTACCTTCTTCGTGATACCCTTCTTTTCATCCATCGGCTACTCACTTAACCAAACTCTTATTGGTAAAGAAGGTCTTGAACAGACCTGGGTCGGCTTTGAAAACTTCAACTATATGCTGTTCGAGGAGCCGAACTTCGTCCGCAACATTACCTCTGAAATACAGGCCTTGCTTACAAACGTTCCCATTATTCTGATTTTCTCGCTGCTCATTTCTCTGCTGCTTAATCAGGATTTCAGAGGCCGTGTATTTGCCCGAAGCCTTTTCTTCATCCCGGTTATCGTGGCATCGGGTCTGGTTATCAAGGTAATTCAGGGTGACGTTTTCACAAACGTCGGTATGAAAAGCGACGAATCCGCTATCTTCCAGGTAGGCGTGGTGGCCGATATTCTGGCAAATATGAATATTGACCAGGGCATTATTACCTTTATCACCACCGCCACCTCCCAGATATTCGACCTTAGCTGGCGTTCAGGCGTGCAGATACTGCTCTTCCTCAGCGCCCTGCAACGAATTCCCGTAACATATTACGAGGTTGCCTCGGTAGAAGGCGCCAACGCCTGGGAATCCTTCTGGAGAATAACCTTCCCCGTGCTGGCACCCAACTGTATCCTCGTAACTGTTTATACAATAATCGACACCTTTACCGACACGTCAAATACTGTAATGACCAGTATTATCGACCGCTTCAATGAAATGAAATACGGCTATGCGTCGGCGTCGGCAGTAATGTATTTCCTTGTAATACTTGTTATTTTGGGAATTATAATGCTGCTTTTCGGAAGGAAGGTTGATTATTCGACATGATGAAAATAAGACTTAAAAAGGAGGGGATAGTTTAATGCAGCTTAGCAACCGCACCAAGCAGAAGATAGGTAAATCAGCCTTTGCCGTCTTCCGCACCCTGTTTCTTATCGGTATGGCCTACGTTCTGCTCTTTCCCATACTTGTTATGATAACGAGAGCTATCCGCCCCTATACCGATATGTATAACCCCTCCATAGTATGGATACCCAGCCGTCTTACAGGTGAAAATTTCGCCTTTGCCCTTGAGGCTCTGGGCGGTTGGCCCGCAATGTTCAAAACCTTAAGAATAGTGCTTGTCAGCACCCTTCTTTCGATGTTTACCTGCTCTATGGCAGGCTACGGCCTGGCAAGGTTCCGTATAAAGCTTTCGGGCGTGTTTGTAATTTTCGCCGCCCTTACGGTTATGGTACCTATCCAGACCTACGTAATACCCCTTTTCTTCCAGTTCCGCTTTTTTGATTGGTTTGGTATCGGGTCGTTAATCGGCCTGTTTACGGGGGATCCACTTACCTCCAACCTCACCGTCAGCGAATCGGTGTATTACATATTAAGTATACTCGGTGTTTCCACTAAAAACGGCATCTTTATTCTGCTGTTTATGCTTAACTACAAAAGCATCCCGAGTGAGCTTGAAATGGCCGCCAGGGTAGACGGGGCAGGGGAGTTCAGAACTTATTTCCAGATAATGCTACCCAATGCGTTACCCAGCTTTGTCGTTACCTTCGTAATGTCAATGGTTTGGGTCTGGAACGACAGCTTCTTCCCCAGCGTGGTATACAGACAGGACTTCTTCCTATCCAAGCGAATGGTAGATATCCGAGTTCTCGCCACCAATGTCTTAGGCCAAAGCGCCTACGCCTCAAACCTTAGTGAAACGGGCATTATGTTCGCCGCCTGTCTTATCTTTGTAGCGCCGCTGCTCATAATGTATATGTTTGTGCAGAAGCTCTTTATCCAAAGTGCCGAGCGCTCGGGTATAACGGGCTAACCCCACCCCATTAATTTCGTTTCCAATAAAATTAAAATAAAAACTTTTCAAGGAGGTGAATGAATTGAAGAGAATCATAGCGATAGTTTTATGTATGATGTTGCTGTTCGTCGGCTGTGGTGATACAGGCAGCCAGCCGGGCAGTAGCCAGGACTCTTCAACTCAAAATTCGAAACCCACGTCATCCGATACCGCATCGGACGGTACATCCTCTCCTACAGGTGACGATACGTCATCCGACAGCCAGAGCGAGGCTGCAAAGCCCAACTCCTACGAGGGTGTAGACCGTAACGTGCTGGGTAGTGCCACCGATATCAGACGGGATATTAAGGCGTTACCTGCAATGGTCACCATCACACCTGAGCAGATTGCCAAGTGTATGGGCGGTCAGATGGCCTCGGTAGTAACCGGTAAGGAGTATGCAGCTCCCGGCCAGACCAAGGCTATAAAGCTTTCGGGCGCAGGACAGGTAATGTTCTCCGAAAAGCTTGCCGAAAAGCTGCCCAACGGCCTTGACGAAGCCGTAGTGCTTGACCCTGTAGACGGTTCTCTTGCCGCATACGAGGGAATTCGTATGTACATAAAGATTAAGCGCCCCGCAGGAAAGACCTATAGCCGCATCAATATGCGCTTCTTTAACGGTAGCTATTCATACTACCGTCAGTTCAGCGAAATCACCGTAACCCTTCCCGACGGTGACTATGAGGGCTATATTGAATGTCCCTTCAGCGAATTCGTAAGCGGCTATAATAAGGAAGTAAAGGCCAATAACAAGCATGATATTTCCTTCTTCGGCTTTAATATTTCAATGGAAGGCAACCCCGAAGGCCTTGAGGTATACGTATCCGACTTCGGCGCCTACCGTGAAATGTATTGGTAAAATATTAAAAAAGGAGTAATTTATATGAGAAAACTATTAGCAGTTCTCCTCGCAGCGGTTATGCTGGTAACATCACTTAGCTGTCTTACCCTTATGACCGTTTCCGCAGACTCCGCAGCCACAGTAACCCCTTATACCCCCGACACATTTGCAACCGCAAATACAGATAATGCGCTTGTGAACTTTTCCGATAACCTGCTTGCAGGCGATGCAGAGTGGGTTGTTGGCACATGGCCGACAAATATTTATACGGCATCATCTATTACAAGCGTAACAGCCAGCATGCTGTATGATGGTGATTTCAGCCAGTTATATGAGTGCTACAACTGGTATAAGCCTTCTACAGCCGCTAGCTGCGAAAATAGTTATATTACATTCTCTATTAACGCATCTTACGCTACAGTTGACAAGATTTTCCTCGCCGGTGCAGAGAATTCCAAGCTTCTTGATTTCAAGGTATATCTTGGAATGGACAAAGATACCCTCTATAGTGAAACAAATCTTGTAGCTACCTATAATGCTGCAGATGCAGATTTAGATAAATACGTATATACTATCGGATTATCCGAGGCCGTAAAAGCTAAGTATATCGGCTTTAAATTTACCGATACTCGTGGTTTGAAAGATTATACTCAGCCTACAAACTATGACCAGTATGCTGCTGCTATTTCTGCAGTTGGCGCATACGGCACCCTGCCTTATACTGTAGATGCCTACACCAAAGATGAATTTACCACCGCTAACGCAGGCAATGCTATAGAGAATCTTAGCGGAAACAACCTTCTCACAGGCAATCCCGAGTACAAAATTTGTGGTGTGGTAAATGGCGCATACGGCAGCATTGTAAGTGATGCTCAGCCCGGACAAATATCCTCCGCCTGGCTTTATAACGGCGCTATGCAGCAGGTTTGGCAGCGCTCCGAATGGGCCAAACCCTATACAAGCCATTCTGCCGACAAGAGCTATATTACCTTTAATATAAGTGGCAACTTTATTGCTATTGATAAAATTTTCCTTGCAGGTACTGTCGACAGCACCCTTGCTGATTTTGAGATTTATCTGGGTACCGACAAGGATACCCTTTATAATGCCGAAAATATGGTAGCCACCTATTCAGGACCCGAAGGTACCGATAAGTATGTTTATTGGGTAGAGCTTGACGAGGGCAAGGAAGCTAAATACCTTGGTATTAGAGTTCCTACATTGCGTTCTGTCCACAATATGATTGACCCTTATAATACTTATTCCCTTGAGCTTACCGGTGTTGGCGCATACGGCTCCACCGCTTGCACTATTACTGAAAATTTAGTTAATTCTTCAGGTGTAATCGAATATCCCTTGGCAGTGCCTCTGAATTATCATCTCAAGCCATATTATACTCGTCATACTGGTTGGAACAGTACTGACGGTCACCTTGATGGATGGAGTGTAAACGGAACCGACAAATTGACTGATGGCCAATATGCTATTTCAGGTCAAGCGGTATTGTGGGATACAACTGTTGGTGGAAACACCTTCAAAATAGCATATGATCTTAAACATCAGTTTAATATAACAGATGTTCTCATTTCATCCGGCTCTGCTAATGCAGAATATGCTAATAAATGGAATGTTTATATTTCTAATGACAAAGATACACTGTTCAATGCAGAAAATCTTTATTGTGCAGTAGACCTTACTCACTTGGGAACAACCGTAGGTGGCTATGTTACGAACACAAAATTCCCCTCTGCGGTAAAAGGTCAGTATGTAGGTATACACCTTCTTGAAACCTCCGGTGATAAAACCTTCAATGCAAATGAAATTGCGATTTTTGGTGAGGATGATTGGACATCCGAGTATCAAGGTTACCTGCCTAATGTACCCGGAAATAATATCTTAAATGGTATTGAAACCTTTAAGGTATCATCGGCTAATTCTCATGGAGATACAAATTATGTGACAAAGGCTCCCACCGACAGCGATAATGGCTATACCACCTTTGGCACAAAATTAACCGACAATGCGACAACAGCAGTTGTTACCCAGTGGAATATGAACTGTAACAGAGTTACAAAGGGAGGAGTATATCCTTTTGACGTGGCATTTGCTACAGGTCGTTACGTGTTTGATATTGGTGAAGGAAAGACAGCTACCGCAGGCTCGGTTCTTGTACAAGGTAACGGCAGCCAGTACGGATATAAATATCTTGCCTTTGTTTCGAACGACGAAAGCATAGCAACCACTCCGGAAAATCTTTTCAAATCTGAAAACCTCTTTGCTATTTGTGATGATGTAACTTACGGTTCTGCAATGGCATTCGTAGATGAAAACCATTATAAAACTGGACGATTCTTCGGAGTTATGATTTATGATGCACTGTCTGGTGAAAACACAACACGCATTACAGAAATTGGTTTTTATGCACCCGAAAGCGTAACAGTACAAAACACAGAAACTGTTCCCGAAAATAGTCTTACAGCAGGTAAGAATTTCTATAAGGGAACAGACCGCACAGCAGGCACCTCCGTTACAACTTCAGCCGCAGCAGGTAATATATCCGCTATTAATGATGGAGTAATGAATACTAATACAAAAAAGGTTGAGTATTCTGCTACATGGTGGAATGCCAAAGGAAGCAACTTCTATTTTGACCTTGGTAACGTTGCAAAAATCAATAAGATTGTTCTTTCTACTGCAGACTTCCAGAGAGGCGGACCTCTTATGTCATATGCAGTGTATATTTCAGACACAGCAGCTGACCTATTTAATGTAGAAAATCAGATTGCCTTTGTTTGGAATAAGAATAATGACGTAGCTCAAGAAATTACATTTGATTCTATTACAGGACAATATGTCGGTGTTTATGTATTAGGAACAACTAACGATACCAGTTCTTCTTTGGCACCTCTTTACCTTTCCGAGTTTGCTGTTTATGGTAAAATTGACCCCGAAAATTACGATTACATAGATCCCGCTACCGACGAAGACCTTTCATCTCTTGGAAATAACCTTCTTGACGAGGTTACCACTGAGGCAACTATTGAGAACGCTGACCTGCTTACCAACAACGTAATCAAGTCCACCTTCAACAACCAGAAGGTAAACGTTGCTGCAGGCACCAAGCTTACCTACGACATCGGTATGGCTCTCGATATTGAAAACATCGTAGTTTCTACTGTAGCTCCGGCAACCTATAAGGTATATCTCGGCAACGATGCCGCAACCTTATTTGCTACTCCTGCAATTGATTACTATGCCGACGATACAGTACAACTCTTTAAACTTACAGGACCCGTCAACGCCCAGTACGTAGGCTTTGAGTTTACTGCTGATGCTACCGTTATCGAGCTTGGCGCTTACGCTAAGGTTGATATATCCGAATTTACCGGCGATAAGGAAATCGCAAATATCTACGTTGACGGTAATAAGGTAGACTTTGTTGACGCCAACGTTTACAAGAACAACTCCGCAATCCAGGTAGTTTATGCTGGCGGCGACAACGACGTAATCCTTGTTAAGGGTACTGCTCTTACCAAGAACGAAGCTCTTGCCAATGCATTCGACTTCCAGGGCGCACAGGTTCGCACCAACGCTCCCGGCGGTCTCCGCTTTGTAAACACCATCTCTGCAAATGCTCTGGCACTTGCCTCCAAGGTAGGCACCCTTTCTGCTAAATTTGCAGACCTTAACGGCGCAGACCTTACTAACATCGATACCACCGATTACGTAATTGCAAACGCAGTAGTATTCGACGCCGACACCGCTATCTGGATGAACGGCGTAGAGGGCACCTTCTCTATCACCATCAACAACATTAAGGATTATCTGGCCGCTACCTACTATGCAGCCCGTCCTTACGCAGTTGTTACCGTTGACGAGGTAGAGTACACCATCTACGGCGAAGAGGTTAAGAATTCCCCCGCCGAAATCGCACAGATTGCCCGTGACGACGAAAATGCAAACCTTTCTCCCGAGGCTAGGAGCTACCTTGACACTATGGTTCAGAACGCTAACGTTATGAACGTAGCAACCACCGGCGCCGCAGCCCTCGGTATCAGCGAAGCCCAGCTTGAAGCTTCTATTGTAAATGCAGATGCCGACTACAGCCGTCTGGCAAAGGTTATCGAAAAGGCTAAAAGCGGTCAGCCCATTAAGCTTACCGCCCTGGGCGGCTCGGTTACCCATGGCGCATACTCCGGCGGCAACCAGGCAGTTACCTGCTATGCCAACCGTTTCCGTGAGTACCTTGCCAACACCTTCGGCGTAGAGGTTACCCTGGTTAATGCAGGTATCTCTGCCACCAACTCCGACGTTGGTCTTGCCCGTTTCGATACCAACGTTCCTGCCGATACCGACCTTTTAGTTGTTGATTTCGCAGTTAATGATTATCCCAGGGGCAGAGAAGATAATGAAACCGTACAGACCGTTGATACCTCTTACGAGGCTATCATCCGCAAGGCCCTTGATAAGGATATGGCAGTTATGCTGCTCTTCAACGTTTACAATAACGGCGGCACCGCTACCAACGACCAGATTGTAAAGACCAGAATAGGCAACCACTACAAGCTGCCTATGGTCAGCGTGCTTGACGCCGTTTGGGACGGCACCGCATACCGTGAAGAAATTGACGGCAATCCCCAGACCGTTCTTAGCAACGACAACATTCATCCCAACGCTTACGGTCACAAGCTTCTTGCATCCCTGCTTTCCTACACCATGGCAAACGCTATTGCCTTTGGCGATGCAACCGCTGAAAGCTATATGCCTGCAGACTATTTCTATGCAGATACCGCTGCAAAGGTAAACACCGTTCTTTACACTACCGAGAACCTCCCCGAGGAGTGGGTAGTTTCTATGGGTGACTACTATGCAGAGGGCTCTCAGTACAATGAGAAGCTTCCCAACGCCTGGCGTATAGATAACACAGGCACTCAGCCTATGGTGCTTAACATTCCCAACGCAACCTACGTTACACTCATTATCTACAGACCCCATCTTTCTTATGATAACGAAGTAGTTAACGCACAGGCACCCATTCACACACTTACCGTAAACGGCACTGCCCAGCAGATTTATGGTGCCCAGACCGACAGCTTTGCGGTAGCACTTAACAACTTCTGTAGCACCACCGCTACCGATTGCGAGGTTACCCTCTCCACCGCCTTTAAGGACGGCGGCGTGGAAACCGCCCGTATCATCGGCTTCGCAGTTGCACAGGCAGAATAATTCAGGAGGTATACAGCTATGAAAAAAATCAGAGTATTATTCGCTATAGTAACAGCTATCGCAGTTCTTTGTACCGCTTCTATGGTTTCCCTTGCTGCAGCCCCCACTATTTACGGTCACCTCAACGGTGATAAGGACTTCGATATATGCGACCTGGTGGCCGCATCTGTCGCTACCGATTTTGTAGAAGCCGCCGACCTTAACCTCGACGACGTTATTGACGGAAACGACCTTCAGATTATGCGACTTGCTCTCTTAAACGACAGCGGCATGGACTATGAGCTTTCCTTCGACGCTACCGGCTTCGAAAACTAATTAAATTCCCCCTGCCCCGTGTAAGCGGGGCAGGGGACACGGCAAATTTGCAAATCTAAAGTAAAGGAGAAAAGATAGTGCGAAAACTATTAGCTATTATTCTCACTCTGGTTATGCTGGTAACGTCAGTCAGTTGTCTTACCCTTATGACCTTTGCTGAGACCTCCTCTGTCACCCCGTACACCTGGGCAGAATTCCAGACGGCAAACGCTAACAATGCTATCGGAAATCTGAGCAACTATAACGGTGACAACATCCTCGGCGGTGAAGCCGAGTGGGTATCCTGCGTATGGCCCACAGCTGCGCCTAACACAAAGGATGCCGCAAACCAGACTGCTGAATGGATGTATAACGGCGGTGCCTATAATTCGGGTAACCACGTATACACCTGTTCTAACTGGCTCCGTCCCGGCTACGATATTACCAAGAGCTACATCACCTTCCCCGTAAAGGGAAACCTTATGGGTGTTGATAAGCTGGTATTTGCAGCCGCAGAAACCTCTAAAATGTACGATTTTGAGGTATACGTAGGTACAGACAAGTCTACTCTTTACGATGCAGCCAATAAGGTTGCTACCTACAACGCTTCAAACAGCCAACTTGATAAATACGTTTATTTAGTTGAGCTGCCCCAGCGTACCCCCGCTAAATACATTGGTCTTAAGGTTACCGACGCCCGTGGCCTGGAGCATTTAAATCAGGTTGGCTATGACGAGCAGTATTACCTTAAGCTTGCAGGCGTTGCAGCCTTCGGCGGCTCGGCCAGCACCGTCAGCGACAACCTTTATGATGTCGCTACAGACACAGTAGGCGCAGTTCCCACCGAGGATGCCCTCAATAAGGATATGAAGCCCGTTTACAGCTATCACATGGCTTATGGTGAAAATATAAACGGTCACATCGGCGATGATATGCTTGTTCTTACCGACGGAAATTATAAGCCCGAAGGTAAGATTCATATCGGCGACGCCGTTAACAATTTCGGCGCTACCTTTAAGCTTGCTTACGATTTAGGTAAAGCCAAAAACGTTAAGAGTGTTACCATTTCCAGCGGTGGCAACGATACCAGACTCGGCTTTGCTAAAAAGTGGCAGGTATTCGTTGGTAACGACCTTGCAACCCTCTTTGACAGCGCAAATGCCTACGGCATCGTAGACATTCCCTACGACACCAACAACCTCCCCAAGGGACATATCAATACCATCACCTTCCCCGAGAATATTCCCGGTCAGTACGTTGGTATCTGGTTCCTTCAGGGTGTGACCCAGGCTTCAGGCGGCGCCGATTGGGCTAACTCGGTTGACGTCAGCGAAATCGCTATCCACGGCTCCGACATCGGCGGCGGCAACATAGTTGTTACCGAGCCCACCGTTTTCCCCTATACCGAGTCACAGTTTACCGCAGCCAACGCAGGCAACACCAAGGTAGACCTTTCCAAGAACCTTCTTGGCGGACAGCCCGAGTGGACCGACTGCTTTGGTAACGTGCTTAACAACAGTTCCAATCAGCAATCCGCCTGGATGTATAACGGCGGCTACGGCACCGAAAACGGTATTGCCGCCTTCTGGAACTGGTACTCTGCTTATAATGGCAATGTGGCCGACAGAACAATGACCTTCTCCCTGGCCTCCAAGTTCAGCAAGGTAAATAAGCTTTTCCTTGCCAGCCCCGTTGGCCAGAAGATTCTTGATTTCGAGCTGTACGTCAGCGACACCAAGGATGACCTCTACAGCGCCGAAAACAAGATAGTAACCTACACCGCATCGACAGAAAATGAAGATAAGTACGTTTATCTTATCGTTCTGCCCGAGGGTATCACCGCCAACTATGTTGGTCTTAAGGTACCCACCACCCGCAGCCTTACAATTAATACACAGTATAATTCAGGCTCTCTCCACATTGCCGAAATCGGCGCCTTCGGTGAGTCCAACCTCACCGTTCAGGACAACGTAAACGGCACAGGCTATGAGTGGCCTCTCGGCACCTCCCTCAACTTTGATATGCTGCCCTATGTGAATGGTGCTACCACCCAGTCCACTACCGACAGCATAGAAAAGGATATTGGATATTTGACCGACGGTGTCTATACAATGGGCGGTTATTACCGTTTCTATAACGCCGTTAATATGACCGTTGCCTTTGACCTTAAAAAGGCTGCAGAAATCGACCAGGTAATGCTTCTCTCCGGTGGCACCTTCCCCTATGCATCGGGTTGGGAAATATACGTAGGTAATTCCTTAACCGAGCTCTTTAAGGCTGATAACTGTTACGGTAAGGTAAATGTTGCCGCACAGGCCAGCCATAAGGATAAGGTCTGGACAGTAGCCGACCTTGACGTAATGCCCGTTGGACGTTACGTAGGTGTTAAGATACTTTCTACCGGTAATACCGGCAACACCGATGGCAGCGTTCAGCTTGAAGAAATTGCCTTCTTCGGTAATTCCGTAGGCTTTATGGAATCTTCAGGCGCTATTACCACAGCCCCCGGCTATAACATCCTTAAGGATACACAGTCCTTTGCACTCAAGAATCACAACGATTATAATAATTTGGCATGGACCGCCATCAGCGCCATAAGCTCTGTAAACGGCAGTAACGGCCAGTCCTACGCCAAGCTGGTTGACGGCGACCTTGGTAACGAGGTTACACAGTGGAACGTCTACCACGACCGTACAACCCGAGCTACAGGCTATTCAAACCACGCTCTCCGTGTCGGTGAAGGTAAATTCTTCTTCGACCTGGGCGAGGGCAAATCTGCTACCGCAGGCGCAGTAATGGTATACGGCACCAATAAGTACGTTTCTTATAAGGCTTACGTTTCCAACGACCCCGCAGTAGCCTCTAACCCCGACCTCCTCTTTGCCGAGGCTAACCTCTTTGCCGTTCACGATAATCTGGATTCTGCCGCAGCTCTTGTTCAGACAGAGGCAAAGACAGGCCGCTTCTTCGGTATTATGGTATGCCGTGTAATAGTTCCCTCTACGGGAGCCTCTAACTCCACCTTCGGCGCAACCGAAATCGGATTCTATCCTCCCATGGCTTACGGTATTGATACATCCGGCGCCCTGGCAGGCAACATCCTTGATAAGGATACCGACCTTTACGTATCCCGTGACGGAAAGACCGTATTTGCCAATATGACCTCCGTTTCCGGTAACTGGAAGGATGATATGAACAATGGCGCCGCAAGCTTTAAGGATAAGCTCACCGACGGCACCTTTGACGATTGGTACGGCGGTTCTACGGCATACAGAGGCAACATTCTCTGGAATGCAAACAAGGTACGTTTGGTATATGCTCTTGATACCGAGGTTGCCATCAACAAGATGATTATCGGCGGCGGTCGTCCCTTCGAAGGAACTGATACCGATAACAAGTACGCTATCAAGAACTACAGCATTTACGTATCTAATTCCTCTGACAATCTGTTTGATCCCAAGAATGCAGTTGCTTACCATCATAACGGCACCAAGGCTCAGGCTCAGCTGCTTGATTTCAGCACTATGAACGTTAAGGGTAAGTACATAGGTATTCTTTTCCACGAGGGTTATGAATCAACCCTTTACCTGGCCGAAATCGGCGTATACGGTAACTTCGCTTCCGATGATTACAACGTAAACGCCGCTCCCACCAAGGATCAGATTGCAGGCCTGGGCCAGAACCTCCTGGACGAGATGGGCCTTACCTGCGACAAGCTGACCGATAAGACCACAGCAGCTCTTCTTAACGATAATATTGTTATCACTACCGAGAACAGCAAGGCTGTAACCATTGAAGATGCCGCAGGCGTTAAGCTCACATACGATATGGGCAAGACCCTTCCCATCAACGCTCTTCTCGTTGCCGCCAAGTATCACGGTAAGAACAATACCATCCCCGTTCTTTACAAGATTTACGTGTCTGATAATCTTGACCATCTTTACGATACTCCCTTTGTTCAGAACTATACTTCAGGCTGGCAGGCAAATAACTTTGGCGCAGGCGCTACACAGCTCTTCAACCTTACAAATGTTGTTAATGCCCGCTATGTAGGCTTTGAGTTTGCTTCTACCGCTATCGGCTACGACGATCTCGACCTTATCGAGCTGGGTGCCTACGGTAGCACAGACCTCTGGGCAACCCTTGGCACTAACATCGACACCGTTTACGTTGACGGTAAGGATATGGGAAGCTCTTCTGTAATTGATGCTATCGCATTCAAGAACAATTCTTCCATCCAGGTTCTGTACAACGACAACACCACCAAGGTATTCCTTGCAAACGGCACCACCGTTACCGAGGAAACTGCTCTGGCCAACGCCTTCTCTTATAAGGGCGCCCAGATCCGCACCGAGGCTCCTCTCGGTATCCGCTTTGTTAACACCATTTCGGATGCAGCCCTTGCAAAGGCTACCAAGATAGGTACCATTGCCGCCAAGTTCTCTGATCTGAACGGCGCAGACCTTCTCCGTATCTACACCAAGGACTATACCATTTCCGATTCCGTTGCCTTCGACAAGGCCGAAAACGTTAACGAGTGGTATGACGAGGCTGATAATTCTTTCAGCATCGCTCTTATGAACCTTCGTCAGTTCAAGTACGTCAATAACTACGTTGCACGTTCCTACATCATAGTTGAGAAGGATGATATCCTTTACACCATCTACGGCGATACCAAGATGGTTAGCCCCTATGACGTAGCTGACGCTGCTTCCAATGATCCTAACGCTAACCTCTCTGCCGAGGCTGAAGACTTTATTGATACCGTCCTCGCAGAGTCCTCTATTGAAGAGGTAGTTAAGGATTATGCCGACGCTCTCGGCATTAGCCAGACCCAGCTCGATGCTTCTGCAAAGAGCGGTGCCGACGTTGACTACAGCCGTCTGGCTAAGGTCATCAAGAAGGCAATGAGCGGTCAAGATATCGTAATCGGTACCCTGGGCGGCTCCATTACCGAAGGCGCATACTCCTCTGCACAGATTGCAGGCGTTCCCCAGAGCATTACCTGTTACTCTAACCGCTTCCGTGAGTGGCTTGCCAACACCTTCGGCGTAAACGTAACACTTTACAACGCAGGTATCTCGGCTACCAACTCCGACCTGGGTATCACCCGCTTTGAGGAAAACGTACTTAAGTACAACCCCGACCTGGTAATCATCGAATACGCTGTTAACCAGGGTAATACAGGCGACAGAACTACAGAGGCTTCCGTAGACTACTCTTACGAGGCCTGTGTACGCAAGGCTCTTAATACGGGCTCTGCCGTTATGATGCTCTTCACCGTTTACGCAGGTGTTATTGATGACGAGGGTAATACCCTTGGTACCAATGACCAGGTAATGGAAATGAAGATTGGTAACCACTACAAGCTGCCTATGGTAAGCTTTAGAGATGCCTCCTTCGATGAAACTACCAAGACCTGGCGTGAGGAACTGGGCGGCGATTATCTCACCGTTCTTTCTTCCGATAGAATTCACCCCAATTCCTACGGTCATCAGATGATCAGCGTGCTGCTGGGCAACGAAATGGCAAAGGCTATAGCAGCCTATATTGCCGATCCCACCCTGGCAGAAGCTACACCTTATGCTCCTGCAGATGCCCTTTACGCAAATACCAAGCTGCTTGATAATCTCAAGCTTTACACCTACGATAACCTCCCCGAGGAGTGGATCGTTTCTATGGGTGGCTGGTACGCTGAAGGCTCTCAGTACAGACCCATCCTGCCCTACGCTTGGCGTATGGACAGCACCGATACCGCCGAAATGGTACTGAATATTCCCAACGCAACACATATCTCGGTTGTATATTCAAGACCTGTGGTATCGGGTGAAGCCAACTACGTTATCCTGAATTTCAAGGCTAACACTATAGAAAAGAGTGCTTATGCAAACTATTCCGATCACTTCGCAGTAACAACCGAACTTGTCAATAATGCAACCGCCGCCGACTATCAGTTCACCATGGGCGCTAACTTCAGAACCGACGTGGTTAAGGAAGTTCGTGTCATTGGTATTGCCGTAAGTCAGGCACAATAATAAAGGAGGACGACAGCTATGAAATCTACTTTTAAGATTAAGTTATCAGCTCTGCTGCTGGTAGTTGTAATGCTGCTTACAGGTCCCCTTTATTGCGGAACTAATGCATTCGCTGCCGACAGCCTTGTCGACACCGACATTTTTGAAGATTATCTGAAGCCCGCAGTTCCCACTACGGGCGCTCAGATAGACCCTAACAAGTCCTATGAGTACGTTCAGTCCAACTTCTTCAATGAAGCTATTAAGGAACTCTGGGATATGGGTAAAAGGGGAGGCTTCGAGGCCTTCACAGATATTGAAATGGGCAACCGTACCGTTACTAACCTTAAGTACGACGGCTCTACTGCCGGCCCCTTCATCTATTTCTGGAACGACAAGCTGGAAAACTATGAAGCAGGCGGTAAGCGCCTGGCTTATGCTCAGCTTTTCCCCGGCACAGACCCCACCCAGTATGACGGTCTTTGCTTCTGGATAAGCAAGCCTGCCTCTAACAAGAACAGCAAGCTGGTTATTCAGACCGGTGCCGCTCATGCAGGTTACTGGCCCAGCCACAACGGTAAGGATGAAAACTATTTTTCCTATAACGTTTTCCTTCCCAGCGGCGATTTTGAGGGTTACATTTATATCCCCTTCGAGGATATAAAGACAACCCACACCCAGCAGGTGCTTAATCCTACAGGCCTTAACTTTATGGGCTTCCGTTACACCAACGCTAACGGCAAGGTCAGCGATCTTTATATCGACGACCTCTGCCTCTACCGTGAAGGCGAGGGCGGTACCACATCGGTTGGTCAGCCCAGCACAGGTAAGGGCGTTCAGCTTGATAGCAATAAGGAATATATTTATATCGATTCCGTAATCTTCAACAACGCTACCGCTGAGACCTGGGCCCTTGCAAAGAAATCTTGCTTTGACGTAACCCCCGGTATTACCGACGTTCATCCCGACGGTGTTAAGACCTCGGTGAAGTTCCATATTAACCCTCTGAAGAATTCGCCCTATCCCGAGGCATACTTTATGAACGCCTCCGACCCCACCAAGAACGCCCCCATCGGTGCCCTCTTCGGCTCGGGTATGGATTTCTCCACCTACGAGGGCTTAAGGGTATGGCTCAAGTCTGATCCCAACTCTCCCCACACCACCTTTACCATTTCTATAGGTAATATGTACGTGGGCTGGTACGGTGACAGCAAATCCGCCGACTTCTTCAGCTACAATGTTGTCATTTATAAGGGCTTTGAGGGTTATGTGTACATTCCCTTTGACCGCTTTGTAAACAAAGACGGCGTTTCCATTGACGCAAACAGAAGAAAAGCCCTTAGCTGGATTGCCTTCCGTGGTAACGACCAGCTTACCCTGGCTGACAATACCATCTACCTTGCAGACCTTTCTCTCTACGGTGTAAAGGGTGTGGCCGAGGAGCCCGACAATACCGTTGGCGTTCAGCTCGACCCCAATAAGAAGTATGAGCTTATTCCTTCGCTTACCTTTGGTGATGCCGTTCAGAAGCAGTGGGATGAAACCAAAAAAGCAGGTATTATCCCCACCGCAGGCATTACCGATAAGGAGTACACCCCCGATAACGGTATGTCCTCCGTAAACCTTCATACCGACGGTACAGTTCCCTATGCCGAGCTTTACTATTGGTATGAGAACGATAGCACCAACCGTCTGCCCCATAGCCAGCTGTGGCACGACATCACTACCAAGGACTTTGAGGGTATCCGTTTCTGGATAAAGATGGATGAGAACAACACCTACTCAAAGCTCAGTGTTATGATAGGCTCTATGTTCACAGGCTATTGGCCAGGTGAAACAGGCTTCTTCAGCTACGACCTCAACATTCCCCGCGGTGGCTATGAAGGTTACGTAAATATTCCCTTCAGCGCCTTTGTAAACAAGGCAGGCGCCGCCTATGACGGACATAGTCCCAACTTCCTTGCCTTTAAGTACAATGAAACTGCTTACAAGGTAACCGACGTTTGGATTTCCGATCTTTCTATCTACCGTGAGGCTGTAACCGTTAAGCCCACCGTTCCCGGTGGCACCGTAATCGGCGGCGATAAGCTTCAGCCCACCGAAAAGCCCGAGGCTGACGGTACAGTTACCGACGATATGGGTACAGATTACAACGAAGACTTCTTTGCAGGTCAGAATAACGGCAACAGCAGTCAAAAGCCCGGTGACGCCCAGGCAGAAGGCTTCAACTGGATGCTCGTAATCATACCCGCAGCCGCTCTGCTCGTTCTGGCAGCCGCCTTCATCATCTTCTTTATAATCTTAAAGAAGAAAAAGAAGGGTAATGCTGAACAGCAGCCACAGTAAAGACATTACGGGAAGGGCAGGGGATAAAACCCCTGCGCCCTCCCGTCGGTAAAAGGAGACTTTTATGAAAAAGATTATTTGTTTATTAACCGTACTTGCAATGGTATTCTCTCTGGCTGCCTGCGGCGGTAGCGGTTCAGGTGACAAAAACGACGGTCCCAAGGACGGCGAAATCGCCGCTACAGGCTCCAAGTGGGTCGAGGGCTTATACGTTCCCGAGCTTGAGAACACCAACATCCGCTGGCTCCGTAGCTCTGCCCGTGAATATCATCAGAGCATCGATACAGAGGAAATCCCCGACGCATACTATCAGTCCTGGCTCGCCTGGGAAGCTACCTACGGCGGCAAGGTTACCGTTGAGGTAACAGGCTGGGATGATTTCACCACCTACCTTACCACAGGCGCAGCTTCCGGCGATATGCCTGACATCGTTTACGGCGGTACCACCTGGTTCCCCAAGTGGCCTGCAGCAGGCCTTGTTCAGCCTCTTGACGATTATGCCGATTATATCGACCTTTCCGACGAAATGTGGAACAAGGGCGTTATGGATCAGCTTAAGTGGGGCGGCAAGAACTATATCGCTTACGCACAGGTTCCCGAGCTTTTCTATATCTGCTACAACCAGACCAAGTTTGATTTAGCAGGCGAGAAGACTCCTCTCGAGCATTGGAAGGACGGCACTTGGACCTGGACACAGTTCATTAAGACTGCTAAGAATATGACCGACGTTAAGGCTAACGAGTACGGCTGCACCGGCTGGAACCTCGGCGTTAACAAGGCACCCTATTCTCTCATTAACATTTCCGCAGACGGCACTCTGACCTCTAACGTTACAAACACAAAGGTTAAGAACTATTTCCAGAGCCTTTATGATTTTACTCATTCCGGCGCACAGCGTACCGATAACTCGTCCAGCAACTATATGTCCACCTTCTTTGCAGGACAGGATGCTATGATCCACGTTTCTCAGGAGGAGTACATCAGAACGCAGAAGATGCTTAAGATCACCGGTGGTGACGAGTTCCGTATAGCTCCCAACCCCCTGATTGATTCTAACGGCGAGACCCAGTCCAAGATGGCTTCCAACATCTACGGCTACTCCATCTCCTCTCAGGCTAAGAACCCCGAAGGCGCAGCCGTACTTATCGACCTCTACTACAAGATTCATAACAAGATTGAGGATTCTAACGGTGAGCTTGGCTCCTTCGGCGTATATCTTAACGACGAAGAGAAGGCTGCTGTAAAGCAGGCTAACGAGGCTACTCCCGAGCTTAACTTCACCATAGGTATCTCTAACTTCAGCGCTCTCTGGGCAGAGTCTAAGTGTGATTTCATCACTGACCCTGCAAAGGAAGGCAGCGTATCCTCCGCACTTGACGGCTTCGACAGCGTGCTTAATGCAGAGCTGAAGGAAGTTATGAAGGCTGTCGGACAGTAAACACTATAACCGTGAAATGAGTTGAGTTATGAAATTTACTTATAAACGATTTATTTCCCTTTTAATGTCAGGTTTTATGGTCCTCACTCTTGCCGCTTGCGGCGGGGGTGATGGCCCTGATAAAGACGATGACGACGTAAAAGAAGGAATGATGGCCGCCGTAGGCTCTAAATATGCCGAAGGCTATCTTCTGCCTGAGCTTCAAAACACCGAAATCAGGTGGTTGCTTAGCTCCTCTTATGAATATCACCAGAATTTTGACAGTGAGGAAACCCCCGATAGTAATTATCAGGCCTTCAAGACCTGGGAAGAAACCTACGGCACAAAGGTTATTGTTGATACGGTAGCCTGGGATGACTTTACGGTTTATCTTACTACAGGGGCTGCCTCAGGTGATATGCCCGACATCGTTAACGGCGGTACTACCTGGTTTCCAAGCTGGCCCGCAAGCGGTCTGGTTCAGCCCATAGACGACTATATCGACTTTTCAGCAGACGATAAGTGGAATTTGGATATTATGAATCAGCTTAAATGGAAGGGAAGATACTATATCGCATACTGCGGTATGCCCGAGGTCTTCTATATTTGTTTTAATAAAACAAAGTTTGACCTGGCAGGGGAAAAGACCCCTCTTGAGCATTGGCAGGACGGTAATTGGAACTGGACTCAATTTATTAAAACGGCAAAAAGTATGACCAATGTGTCAAACAACGAATACGGCTATACAGGTTGGAATCTTTCCATTAACAAGGCTCCATATTCCCTGATAAATGTAGCTGAAGATGGTACACTTACATCTAATCTTAAAGACCCCAGAGTTAAAAATTATTTTCAAGGACTTTACGAGTTCTTCCACTCGGGTGCAAAACGCACCGATAATTCTTCCAGTAACTATATGACCACCTTCTTTGCCGGTCAGGATGCTATGATACATATATCCGCAGCGGAATATGTGCGTAAGCAGAAGATGCTGCAGATTACGGGTGGCGATGAATTCCGTATAGCCCCAACCCCAATAATTGATTCGAACAAAGAAACCGTTTCAAGAATGGGCAGCAACGTCTACGGCTTATCCATTTCTTCCCAGGCGAAAAATCCCAAGGGTGCCGCCGTTATGATAGATCTGGTTAATGAAATAGATGGTAATATACAGAAATCTTATGGTGAGCTTGGTACCTTCGGAACATATTTAAGCGAAGAAGAAAAGGCGGCCGTAAAAGAGGCTAATAAAACCACTCCCGAGATAAACATGATTCTCGGTGTGCCCAACGGCGTTGCTCTCTGGAACGAAAATGGCGGAGATTTTATTGTGAGTG
Source organism: Clostridia bacterium (assembly GCA_017623235.1). GTDB lineage: Bacteria > Bacillota > Clostridia > Oscillospirales > Acutalibacteraceae > SFWF01. The sequence goes on from JAGAPN010000043.1 coordinate 19,597, forward strand.
ATTCCAAGGAGGGAAGCGTTTCCTCCTTCCTGGACAGCTTTGACAGCGTGCTGAACGCTGAGCTTAGTGAAATACAAAATGCTACAAAGTAACCGTTTAGAGGTTTGACAACTATACTAAATGGAAGAACGGAGTAAAATATGAAAAAATCTATTAAAAGAATACTTGCGCTTCTTCTGTCTGCTTTAATGGTACTGTCTGTGGCCGCCTGCGGAGATACCGCAGACTCCTCCTCAGACGGCTCCTCCTCTAACCCTGACGATAGCATTGTCAGCTCCGAGGAAATCGTCATTGATGACCACGTTAACGAAAACGTTAACGCAAATGATGAAAACATTAAGAACAAGGTATTTCCTATGTTCGGTAATGAAGTAGACTATTCAAGAGGCGGTCCTACCGCTACCGAAGAGGCATATCCCGATTACAAGAAGGATTATCTTCCCAATCGTTATGAGTATGCCGATATGGTAGGACACGATTCCGAGGTTTCTGCAGTTCGTCTTGCAGAGCTTGGTATCTTCAGCAAAACCGAGAAATTTTCTCCTAACAGCTCCATGACCGTGGGTGGCTTCCTTAAGGCACTTATGATGGCCTGCCGTCAGGATATTAACGGCAAGACCTCCAACGCCGACCTTAAGGCCTTTATTGACGAAACCAACTTCCTTGAAGAGGGTATTACAGTTGATTACGATGCCGTACTCACCAACGAGCTGATGGCTTATTTCCTCTCTCGCGCTAACGAAACCGTAGCTAACGCAGAGCAGTATAAGCTTCTTATTGAAGATTATAACGATATTACCGAAGCCTACCGTGACGAGGTCCTTCAGACTATTGCCGTAGGTATCATCGAAATCGTTGACTTCAAATTTGAACCCAAGGCCAAGGCTACCCGTGCCGCTATTGCAGATGGTATTTACCGTCTTATCAATACAGGCGCCCGTGTTATTCCCCTCTACGATATCGGTAACCTCTACGTTGAGGGCGAGAATGAGTATCTTGTAAAGAACTCATACCTAAAGAATGAGGCAGGCGTTCAGTTCGGCTTCTTCTGCGACTACAACAAGCAGAATATAGTTTTCGACGTAATGGGTAAGATCCCCATCGACCGTACAGGCTTTAACAAGTGGCAGCACATTGAAACCGAGAAGGGTGTTTATAACTGGCACTCCTTCTATAATGATGCCAGCCCCCATAAGTCGGGTATGACCACCATTATTTGCTGTGATATTACTGCTAACCTGCGCTGGAATCCTATGTTCAACACAGGCAGTAACATCCCCAAATTCTATGAGCAGGATATTACCGATCCCACCACCCGTGCCGCTGCAAAGCGTTTCCTTTACGCCTTTGTTCAGCAGATGTTAAGTGTTCTTGAGGGCGACGTGCTTCTCCTCATCGACTACGAGCTTGACTGGCAGCAGGCTATCTGGGATAACGGTCTGGCCACCAAGAACCGTGCAAACGAGTTTTCCAAGTGGTTCTGCGAGGCCTGCGAGGTTGCCCGTGAGGCTGCAAAGCAGGCAGGTTACGCCGATCGCTTAAAGCTGGGCGTTAACTACAACAACATTACAGGCGTTCACCGTACCGGTGTTCATAACAACCAGTGGATGATCAATATGGCAAAGGCCGCCGACTACGTCACCATCGACTCTTACCAGTTCTATGATGATGCGTCCGACCCCTCCTACACCATTCAGAACCTCCGATTCCTTATGAACAACTATTCTCTTGGCAAGCCCATTATGATGGTTGAAAACGGTATGGGTGTTTCCCATGAGCCCGATGCTATAGACCCCGTTACAGGTCTGCATCCTCTCCAGGTTTACGCCAACTACTTTACCAACCTCTACCGTGAGTTCCGTTTTGAGTGCGCCCGTGGCGGTTATCTTAACGCCAACCTTGACGCATACCTTATCTGGGACTTCGCACAGGATCCCAAGGCTATGAGCGGTAACTCGGTAGCCAACTACGTTGGCAACACCGCTGAGCTTCTTATTAACGGTATTGAGGTTAAGCGTGGTATTGACCTGATGTATAAGCAGAATCAGTACAACCCCTCCTACCGTGATAAGGTGGTTGAGGCCTCTATAACTGCTCCCAAGATTACCGTTTCCAGCGGTACACAGTACGAGTCCCTGACCTACTTAGTTACCGATTATGACACCAAGAAGGCCGACGGAAAGCTTAGAGTAAAGCTTGACAAGGCAGGCTATTGCTTCATTACGGTAAACGGCAAGTCCTATCAGCACGACGGTATCGAATCCGATTCTCACACCTATCAGCTTGAAGGTATGAGAGACGGTCTCAACGTTATCGAAATTTATTTCGGTGCTGAAGAGGCTCCCTCCACAAGAACGGTTGAGAAGGTTCTCATAAACTAATTCTAAAACAAAAAACAGGTTTGATTTAAAAATCAAACCTGTTTTTTTATTGCTTTTTAGTTTATTTAACATTATAATGGTAAAAAAGTATAATTCTGCGGGAGGGTGTATTATGTTAAACCTTATACCTAAAGTAAAAATTTTAGAGGAAAGAGATACTTTCCTTACTAAAAACACATTGTGCTTTGATGGCGCATCAGTGGCCGATAAGCGCCTTGTTACCGCTATGGAAAAGCTGCCCCTGTCTGCAGACGGCGCCAAGACGACGATAGCCCTTATGGGTAATGAAGGAGAAGGCTATGACCTCTGGATTGACGAGGATGAGGTTCGTATCCAGGGTGAAGGTCCTGCAGGGGCATTCTATGCCATACAAACCCTCCGTCAGATATTTGAGGCCGATAAAATTCCTTGCCTGCATATTAAGGACAGGCCCGATTTCGGCTACCGTGGCTTTTATCACGACGTAACCCGTGGTAAGGTGCCTACTGTAGATACCATTAAGGGACTTATTGATTATATGGCATACTATAAGCTTAATTCCCTTCAGCTTTACGTGGAGCATACCTATGAGTTTAAGGAAACCGAGGAGCTTACCAAGACCACAAGCTGTCTTACAGCCGCCGAGCTGCAGGAGCTGGACCGCTACTGCCGGGAAAACTTTATTGAGTTTATTCCCTCACTTTCCACCTTCGGCCATATGTACGAAATTCTCCAGCAGGAAAAGTATCAGCACCTGCGAGTTTTAAAGGATTATACCCCTTCGCCCAACTTCTGGGTTGAGAGAATGGCTCATCATACCATTGACCCCCAAATGGAAGAGAGTGAAGAGCTGGTTAAGAGCCTTATCGACCAGTACGCCCCCAACTTTACCTCGGAATACTTTAATATCTGCTGTGACGAAACCTTTGACCTTATTAAGCGGTGTGAGGAAAGCGGGGAAGACGTGGCCGAGCTTTACGCGGGCTTTGTAAACAAGCTTATCTCTCACCTTAAGTCCAAGGGCAAGAAGATAATGATGTGGTTTGATATCCTGGTTAAGCATCCCGAGGCGGTGCAGTACCTTCCCGAGGATACTATTTTCCTTAATTGGGACTACAGCCCCAACGTTACCGACAGAGATGCCGCAAAAATCAAGAGTATGGGCCGCAGACAGATAGTATGCCCCGGTACCTGGACATGGTCCCGTCTTTGCGAGGATGTGCAAACCTCGACCCTGAATATTACCAAAATGATAGACCACGGTTATAAAAACGGCGCAATCGGTGTTCTTAACACCAACTGGGGCGACCACGCAAATCCCTGCAGTATTGAGCTGGCACTTTACAGTATGGTGCTGGGCGCCGCCAAATCCTGGACGGTAGCTACTGTAGTTGACGAGGCTTATAACGCCGCCGTAAACAGCCTGCTTTACGGCAGCGCTAACGGCGTAAAGTATATTACCGATATCAGCGCTATCCATTATCGAATCCCCGGTGGCGAATTTACCAGAAAGTATTTCAGCCACCGCTATGGTGACAACTCCTTCAAACAGCTTGTAACCTTAGATACCGTCAGGGAGGTGCAGGATGAATGTACCCGCATTATAAAGGAGATATCTAATGATACCTGCCTCAAGGAAGCCTTTAAGGAGGAAATGATAGTTGCCGCTGAGGGCTTTATGATGGCGGTAGAATTTGCCGGTAAAATGTCGGGCCTGGATTTTGAAAGAATTACCGATAGCAAGGCAGGCATTGAAAAGTTCCGTAAGCTCTGGCTTTCCAAGAACAAGCCCAGCGAGCTGAATAATATCGTTAATCTTGTAGAATACTGCGATTCTCTGTAAGAAAGAAGCCGATAGGTGATACCTATCGGCTTCTTTTAGATGTATTTTTCAACTATTTTTTTCATCTCGTCCCATTTTGTCTCCATATCAGCCACCAGCTTTAGCTGTGTGCGGCAACGGTCGAGGTTATGCCCCGGGCGTGAGGTTTTAAAATAGGTGTCACCCTGCAGATAATCGGTCAAAAATCTCATTCCGCACTCCAGGGTCATCATTTTTGCTCCCTCGGGCATCAACAAAATCTCATCCCCGGCCAGCAGTCCGCCGCAGCCCTCTATAAAGCCCTTGGCGTAGATATCAAAAAGTCTGAGGTCCATCCAAACCTTGCTAAGGTCCTTTTCGTCCTCGGCGGCGGTGGAGGCCCCGAACCGTATGGAATCACCGAAATCGTTTACCGAAAATCCCGGCATAATGGTGTCCAGGTCGATAACACAAAGGGCGGTACGGGCCTTTGCATCCAGCATAACGTTATTCATCTTGGTATCATTGTGGGTAACTCTAAGGGGCAGAACTCCCTTCTCGTGGGCCTTATAAAGCAGGCTGCAAAAATCCTTTCTCTGCTTTATAAATTCTATCTCACAGGCAACCTCCTTGGCCCTGCCACAGATGTCCGCCTCTACTGCTGAAATAAAGTCGTTATATCTTTTGGGTGTGTTATGAAAATCGGGAATGGTATCATAAAGCTCACCCACGGGAAAATCGTAAAGATATCTCTGAAACCTGCCAAAGGCAATAGCGGCTTCATAAAAATCCTCGAGTCCCTCGGGCAGGTCAAGACAAAGAGAGTCCTCTATAAAATCATAAACCCTCCAGCAAAGCCCGTCCTTATCGGTGTGGCAGGGTTTTCCGTCTTCGGTGTAAACCAGACTCATTACCCGTCTGCTATCCTTTTCGATACAACTTAAGTGTGCAGTTACCTTCTGTATGTTACTCATTACCTCCAGGGGGGCTTTGAATACCTGGGTATTAATGGCCTGCAGTATATACCGCTTGCCACCTTCTGTATTCACAACAAAGGTGTCGTTTATGTGGCCGTTTCCGTAAGGCTGGCAGGAAATAATCCTTTCGTTTATTTTAAAATGCTCCAGTGAGTTAAAACGCTGCGCTTCACTAATTTTTCTCATAGCTAATCCCTCCTGTATTTTATTTTAAAAGCTTATATTTTTTATTCTATATAAAATACTGTATTTTTTAGAAAAATATGGTATAATTATCAAAAAATCATAATAGGAGCAAAAAGTTGGATAACATAGGTATTTTAGATATCCTAAAAAATTTTCACCTAATATCGGGCTTTCGTGTGTCCATTCACGATACCGAGTTTAATGAAATATACGCCTATCCCTCGAGGCTATCGCCGTACTGCGCCGCTATTCAGCAGGATAGGGAAAATCGCAGACTCTGTCTTGAAACCGACGCAAGGGTTTTTCGCAAGGTAAAGGAAACAGGGGAGGTAGCAGTATATAGTTGCCCCCACGGTCTTTGCGAGGCGGTGGCGCCAATTTACAATTACGGAATTCTCTCAGGCTATCTTATGATGGGTCAGGTCTGCACCGATAAGGATAAGCTTACCCCCCTGCTTCAAAAAAGACTGGGCGAGGGAAGGGAAGATGCCAAGAAAATAATAGATTCGGTAAGGCAGGTGCCCCCTGAAATAATTAATTCTTATATTTCCATAATGACGGTGATAGCCGAGTACGTGACACAAACTAACCGTCTTGCCCCGAGGGGAGGGGATATAGCCCCCAAGATACATGAGTATCTTAATAAAAACTACCCCTCAAAAATCACCCTGCCACAACTGGCCGAAAGATTTGGTTGTAGTCAATCCCTTATCATCAAGGCCTTTAAAAAGCAGTACGGTGTTACCGTTATGGAGGCCCTTTTTGAAATCAGAATGAAAAATGCCGCCAATCTGCTTCTTACCAGCCCCTATTCGGTAAAGCAGATTGCCGCCGACTGCGGTTTCCCCGACCAAAACTATTTTTCCAAGGCCTTTTCGGGCCGTTTTGGCCTTTCTCCCACCGCTTACCGAAAGCAGGGTATAACTTGAATAAAGGCAATCGGTGTGCTATAATAATAAAAAAACTTAAGGAGTAAATTATGGTAGATATCAGCAAACTTATATCAGAGATGACAACAGAAGAAAAAATCGGTCAGCTCGTACAGTATAACGCTAATCTTTTTATTGATTCCGAAGCGGGTATTACGGGCCCCCTTACCGATGCAGGCCTTACTCCCGAAGACATTGGCCGAATAGGCAGCGTGCTTAACTTTAAGAATGCCGAGGAGGTTTGTAAGATTCAGGATATGCATCTTGCCGCTGACCGTAATAAGATACCTATGGTATTTATGATGGACGTTATCCACGGCTATCGTACCATTTTCCCTATACCCTTGGGACTGGGCTGCTCATTTGATACCGAGCTTGTAAAGGAATGTACCCGTATGGCTTCAGACGAGGCCTCTGCCGCAGGTATACAGGTTACCTTTACCCCTATGGTCGACTACGTTCGTGACGCCCGTTGGGGCCGTGTTATGGAAACTTGCGGTGAGGAACCTTTACTTAACGGACTTATGGGCGCCGCCCAGGTAGAGGCCTTCCGTGGCGAAGGTATAGAAAAGCCGGGTAATCTTGCTACCTGCGTAAAGCATTATGCCGCCTATGGTGGTGCCGAAGCAGGCCGTGATTATAATACCGTTGAGCTATCGGAGCATACCCTCAGAGAGTTCTATCTGCCGGCCTACAAGGCCTGTATAGACGCAGGGGTTGATATGCTTATGCCCTCCTTCAATTCGCTGAATGGTGTGCCCTCTGTGGCAAACAACTGGCTTATGAATGATATTCTTCGTGATGAGTGGGGCTTTGACGGCCTTGTTATCAGCGATTATAACGCTATTGGCGAGCTTATTACCCACGGCGTTGCTGCCGATATTAAGGAGGCCGCCGAAAAGGCCTTTAATTGTGGCTGTCATATCGAAATGTGCTCCAGCGGCTACGTAAAGCATCTGGCCGAGCTGGTGGACGAGGGCAAGGTGTCGGCTGAAAAATTGGATGAAGCGGTTTATAAGGTGCTTGAGCTGAAAGCCCGCCTGGGCCTTTTTGAAGACCCCTATCACGGCGCATCTCCCGAGGCCGAAGCTGCGCACAGTCTTACCCCGACTAATCGTGCCGTTGCAAAAAAAGCCGCTATGGAATCGGCGGTGTTGTTAAAGAACGAGAATATTCTGCCCTTTAAAAAGGAGGTTCGCAAGGTAGCGCTTATCGGCCCCTTTGCCGACAATCACGAAATAATCGGCTTCTGGTCCTGCCAGGGCAAAAATGAGGAAAGCGTTTCGGTTAAGGAGGGTGTGGCTGCCCTTCTGCCCGATGCCGAAATAGTTGTGGCCAAGGGCTGCTCCAACAAATGGAATGAGCTCGACGCTTCGGGTATTGCCGAGGCCGTTGCTGCCGCAGAGGCCGCCGATGCGGTTATTCTCTGTCTGGGTGAGCCCCAGAACTACAGCGGCGAGGGCAACTGCCGTACTGATATTGACCTTCCCGGTATTCAGAATCAGCTGGCCGAGGAGGTGGCAAAGGCTAATTCCAATACCGCGGCCATTATTTTTACAGGCCGTCCCTTGGTGCTTTCCAAACTTAACGCCTGTATTCCTGCCATACTTAATATGTGGTTCCCCGGCACCGAGGGAGGAAGCGCCGCCGCAGCCCTCCTCTTTGGTGATGCTAACCCCTGCGGTAAGCTTTCAATGTCTTTTCCAAAATCGGTTGGTCAGTGTCCCATTTATTATAATCACACAAATACAGGCCGACCTAAGCCCAATGAGGACAGGCATTACGGTTATAATTCCAATTATATTGATTGCGGAAATCTGCCCCTATTCTCCTTCGGTCACGGTCTTTCCTACAGTAACTTTGTTTATGAGGATATGACCCTTTCCTCAGATAGTCTTACTGCCGATGGCAGCTTGGAAGTAAAGATTACAGTTCTTAATGACAGCGCCGTCGAAGGCAAGGAAACGGTACAGCTTTATATGCGTGATATGGTGGCTTCAAACGTCCGCCCTGTACAGCAACTTATCGCCTTTAATAAGATAAGCCTTGCCCCGGGCGAGCGTAAAACCATTACCTTTACCATAAAGGAAGAGATGCTCCGCTTCTGGAATAACGAAAATAAATATGTTTCCGAGCCCGGCGAGTTCAGACTCTCCACGGGTTGCGCCGACCACCTTATAAAAACACAAAGTGTAATCCTGAAATAGTGAACAACTCTTTTTGAGGAGAAGATAAATGTCTAAAACAAAACACATATACTATTTTGATTATTTGAGGGTAATTGCAGCAATAAGCGTAATTTATATGCACGTGGCGGCCTCTCCGCTCAGGGGAGATATGAATTTTGATTGGCATTTAATCAATTTTTTCACCTGCTTGGGCTTTACCGCCGTTCCACTGTTTTTAATGATGTCGGGACATCTGCTGCTGACAAGTGAAAAAACCTTGGATATCTCTGTCCTGTTAAAGAAAAGACTGCCTCATCTTGCTATACCATTGGCAGGTTGGACTGTTGTTGCAGTTTTATGGAGATGGTTGACATCGAGTGACCACAGCCTTTCGGCAATTTATGATGGGCTGGTATCCTCCTTAAGCTCGCCGGCCTGGGTGCACTTTTGGTATATGTATTCCCTTATTGCCTTTTATCTTCTTTCACCTATCATTTGCGGTGGCCTGAGGGCACTCGATAAAAAGGGGCATATTTTTGTTCTCACCATTATAGCATTGATTTCCTTAAGAACAATTCTGCGGTTATTCCTTCCCGAGTCTGTTGCCGTATTTCTCAATATTGATGCTCTTAATAAGCTGACCCCCTTCGGAGGTTACCTTGCTACCTTTATTTTAGGATATTATCTTGGAAACCTAAAACAGAGAATACCCAACATAATACTTATATCCGCCTCGGTTATCATCCTGGGTATTATTGTTTTAGGAACATATTATCTTACGGCTACAACCGGTGAGTTCAATCAGAATTTCCAGAGTCAGGCATCGGGCTTTGAGGTGGTTTTGGCTTCCTGTATATTCCTGCTGTTCAAGCAAAATATGGATAAGGAAAGCAAGGTGCTAAAACATATTCCTATTGTGCCGCTGTCACTTTCCATATATTTAATGCATAATATTTTGCTGTCTATGATGGGATATATCAGCATTTTCTCGGCAACAACCTTTTTAAGAACCGTTTTTGTAACGGCCAGCAATTTTGTAATCTGCTTTATCACAATGAAAACCGTTACGACCATAAAGCCTATTTGCTATCTTGCGTCGGGAATGACCTTTGAAGCGGCCTGCAAGACCTGCAATTGGGTGTATACCTATAATAAAATTAAGAAAGCTCTTAGGGATAAAAAGAAGTGATGAAAATGAATAATACACTTTATATCGTTGTGCCCTGCTATAACGAGGAAGCCGTACTGCCCGAAACCGCCAAACGGCTGGGGGTTAAGCTTAATGACCTTATTTTGGAGGGCAAGGCAAGCCCGAAAAGCCGTATTATGTTTGTAAACGACGGCTCCAAGGATAAAACCTGGCAGCTTATTGAGGAGCTGCATCAGAACAGTAAATTTTATGTGGGAGTAAACCTCAGCCGCAACCGTGGCCACCAAAACGCCCTGCTGGCAGGCCTTATGACCGCAAAGGAGCTTTGCGACGTTACCATATCAATGGACGCCGACCTGCAGGATGATATTAATGCAGTTGATGCTATGCTTGATGAATATGCGGGCGGCGCCGATATCGTTTACGGCGTCCGTTCCAAGCGTAAGACCGATAGCTTCTTTAAAAGGGTCACTGCGGAGGGCTTTTACCGCCTTATGAACAAAATGGGAGCCGAAACGGTCTTTAATCACGCCGATTACCGCCTTATGTCCAAAAAGGCCTTGGAAGGTCTGGCGGAGTTCGGCGAGGTTAACCTCTTCCTCAGGGGTATTGTGCCTATGGTAGGTTTTAAAAACGCTGTTGTTTACTACGAGCGCAGTCAACGCTTTGCAGGAGAGAGTAAGTACCCGCTTAAAAAGATGATTTCCTTTGCCTTGGAGGGTATAACCTCCCTCAGCACCAAGCCCATCCGCCTTATTACCCTTATTGGTATGCTGATATTCTTAATCAGCATAATTATGCTGGCGGTATTTATTATTCAGTGGGCTATAGGGGTTACCGTTTCGGGCTGGGCAAGTCTGATTTGTTCCGTTTGGGCTATTGGCGGCCTTATAATGTTGGCTTTGGGCGTAATAGGGGAGTATATAGGTAAAATATATCTCGAAACCAAAAAACGTCCCCGCTTCATTATAGAAAAGGTACTGGGCGACGATGAAAAATAAAATTTTTGACCAAACTCTGGTGAAATTTCTATTGGTGGGAGCAGGCAACACCCTGCTTTCAATGGTGCTTATGTTTCTGCTTGAGGACTTGGGCTACTGGCTTTCCACTGCCATCGCCTACCTGGCAGGGGCCCTGCTCAGTTTCTTTTTAAACAGATATTTTACCTTTAAAAGCCGTGAAGGCTTTTGGCGCTCGGCGGTAAAATTTGCTCTTAACGTAGCACTGTGCTACCTGATAGCCTATTCCCTGGCGCAGCCCATAGCAGGCTGGGCTTTGGGTATGACCCCTCTTTCCTCTGTTTGGGTAGAGCGCATTACCAAGCTCTTTGGTATGGCTATTTATACAGCAATAAATTATATCGGGCAAAAATTCTTTGCCTTTGCAAAAAAATAATGCGGACCCGAGCGGGTCTACCACAGCACTTCAGGTGATTTTCTATGCAAATTCAAAACAGCTTCCGTAAGGGCCTGCTGGACGGTATTCCTATAGGTATAGGATATCTTTCGGTTTCCTTTGCCTTTGGTATTATGGCCGTAACCTGCGGACTCTCCCCCTTGGAGGCCCTGCTTATATCTATGACGAATCTGACCTCGGCAGGTCAGCTGGCAGGCGCACCCATAATTGCCGCAGGGGGAAGCCTTGTAGAGCTGGCAATGACCCAGCTTATTATAAATCTTCGGTATTCCCTTATGTCGGTTGCCCTTTCCCAAAAGCTGGATTACAAGGCGAAATGGCCCCACCGTTTTCTTATTGCCTTCGGTAACACCGACGAGATTTTTGCCGTATCCACATCTAACGATGGACATATAACCCAGCGGTATTTCTACGGTCTTATGCTTATCCCCTGGATTGGGTGGAGCAGCGGCACAATTATCGGTGCCCTTGCAGGGGCCGCCCTGCCCGACGTTATAACCTCCTCCCTCGGGGTGGCAATTTACGCTATGCTTATAGCTGTTGTGGTTCCAAAGGCCAAAACCCACCTTCCCACAGCGCTTTGCGTGCTGGTGTCCATTACCCTGGCCTGCCTTTTCAGGTATTTGCCGGCCCTTTCTTCCTTTAGCGAAAAATACGGCGGCTTTGTTATTATAATCTGTGCCGTGGTAGCCAGCCTTATATTTGCCGTTCTTTGTCCCGTCAAAGAGGAAAAGGAGGGTGAGGTATGAGTATCAGACCCGAATTCGCCCTTTATCTGCTGGTTATGGCAGGGGTTACCTATCTCGTTCGTATGATACCGTTGGTGCTTTTTAAGGAGAAAATCAAAAATCGCTTTGTGCTGTCCTTCCTCTATTACGTGCCCTATGCGGTGCTTAGCGCAATGGTTTTCCCTGCAATATTTTATGCTTCGGGCAACGTGATAGCCGCTGCGGTAGGCTTTATTGTGGCAGTGGTTACGGCCTTCTTCGGCAAAGGACTTACTACCGTTGCCGCCTGCTCCTGCGTATCGGTGCTGGTTACCGAGCTGATAATTAAGTATCTTATATAAAGAAAAGCTCTGTGGCATAGCCACAGAGCTTTTAAATTATTTTCCTTCCATTGCCTTTATCTGCCTTATGTCGGTGCCGATAAACAGCTTCATATCATAGCCGCCGATAAAGCGGGAGGTAATTCTCGCCGAGTATTTTTTCTCCAGCTCGTCAAAGGTCAGATTGGTATTTATAACGGTAGGCTTGCGGTTGAGCAACCTGGAATTAATAACGTTGTAAAAGAGCGATGCCGCAAAGGAAGAGTAGAACTCGGTTCCCAAATCGTCTATAACCAGCAGGTCGCAGTTAAGCAGAGCGTCCTGGGCGGCGGTTTCTCCGCTGAAGGAGAAATGCTCCTTCTCGGCGGCGGCAAAGAGATTTTGGGCCGAGCCGTATACTACGCTGTAGCCCTTGGCGGAAACCTCCGCCACCAGGGCAAGAGAAAGATGGGTCTTTCCAAGCCCTGCGCCACCCATAAAGAGCAGGGAACGGGTATCGGGTGAAAAATTCTCTACAAACTGCTTGCAAAGGTTAAGGGTAGATATGGCCCTTTTTCTGGGCACCGAGCCATCGGCCATAGCCTTGTCGGAGTAGTAGTTTACGTCGAAATTATAAAACCTGCAATTATCAAGGGGCAGGGTTTTTGAAAGACGGTCGTAGGTCAGCTTTTTGGCAATATCCAGCACGCATTGGCAAAGCTTGCCCTTGGCGTAGCCCGTATCTTCGCAAAGTCTGCAGGCTACCGTGGGCTTTTTAATGCCTGCACGGCTTAAAATGCCCTGCTTTTTCTCGTTAAGACCGTCACATATTATTTTAAGCTCGGCCAGTTTATCCTCATCACCCGAGAAGGCCGCCAGGGTAATTGCACTGCCCGCTTTGGCCAAGGCAATTTCGATGGTTCTGAATTCTTCATCGGTGGCACGCAGGCGCTGGAGGCCCTCTTCATATATCTGCTGAGCCTTTTTTACGCTGTCTGTTTTTATTGAAAGCGCTTTTACATATATTTCTTTACTGTAGCCCATATTTTACACCTAATCATCCTTATTAAGAAGGGTTTTCACAAGGTCCTTATCATACCTTGCCATAGAGTCGTCGGTCTTCTTGCCACCCTCGCTTATCTGGGCGGGGGAGGTGATACCCTCCTTGTGCCAACGCTCTAATATTCCGTTTATATACCGCATATCAAGCTTGGTCTTTTGGTCAACGCAACGGTTGTAGGCTTCTCTCAGCATTTCACGGGTAAAGCCCCATTCCACCACCCATTTCTGGGCGTATTCCAGCTCCTTATCGCTGGGGGAGTGGCGGTCGATACCGAATACCGATTGTATAAGTCCCCAGGCCGTTTTTTTGCGGTTTCTCGCTTCAATTTGCTCCTCGGCCTCTGCCAGGGAGGAAACCCCTGCATCCAGCCAGGCCAGGGCAGTAGATTCAATAAATGCTACGGTGGTTTTACCCTCGCTTACGGCGTATTCCACAAGCATAAGTATAATGGAAATATCCATATCGTGGTCAAGGTATAGCCAGGCCAGATTCTGTATTTCGCCTGCACGCATAGAGCGACCCAGCTTCATTTCGGCCTCCTGCAGCATAAAGGAAAGCTTTTCGTCATTTACCGCAATTTCGGCAACCTCTTCACGGGTAGGCTTTACGGTAACGGGCTTTACGGCCTTTGGCTTAGGTGAGGATTCTTTTTTAGGAGCAGGGGAGTCCACAGATGTCAGCAGTCCTGCCTGCGCCCAGAATTCCAAAGCGTCCAGCACCTCGGCCTCGGGCAGCCTTAAAAACTCGGCAATAGCCGTTTCATTTGCCCCGGAGGATATGTTTTTCAGCATACAGAGCAGGACCTTGAGCTGGTTGCCTGTGGCAAGCCTTATATGCTCGTCCACCACCTGGGCGGGAACGAAAAAGGGGGTAGCCATAGCGGCGGCATTGATAATATATTTCATATTCCTGCTCCTTTCGTCATAATTATAATAATTATATACCATAAACCTTCCTTTGTAAATAACAATTTATAATTTGACTTTATAGGTAAAGGGGTGTATAATACTCTTAAAATTATAGAATTTATTCTCGGAGAGTGATTTTTTATGGCAATTCTTACTACCGGTGGCGCAGGCTATATCGGCAGCCACACCTGCATTGAGCTTATGAAGGCAGGCTATGACGTTGTAGTTATCGATAATCTTGATAACTCCAGCGAAAAGTCCCTTGAAAGGGTTGAGAAAATAGCAGGTAAAAAGGTAAAGTTTTATAAAGAGGACGTTCGTGACCGTGAGGCACTCCGTCGCATCTTCCGTGAGAACGATATTCAGGCGGTTATCCATTTCGCAGGCCTTAAGGCGGTTGGCGAGTCGGTAAGAAAGCCTATTGAATATTATGATAACAACCTTATCTCTACCCTGGTGCTTTTAGAGGTTATGAGAGAGTTTGACTGCAAGAGAATAGTTTTCTCCTCCTCTGCCACCGTTTACGGCGTTGCTAAGGAGATGCCCCTTAAGGAGGGTATGCCTCTGGGCGCTATCAACCCCTACGGCCGCACCAAGTACTTTATCGAAGAGATGCTGCGTGACGTTTACGTATCCGATAACAGCTGGTCTATCGCCCTGCTTCGTTACTTTAACCCCATCGGCGCCCACGAGAGCGGTACTATAGGTGAGGACCCCAAGGGCATTCCAAATAACCTTATGCCCTACATATCACAGGTTGCCGTTGGCCGCCTGGAAAAGCTTCACGTTTTCGGTAATGATTATAAGACCGTTGACGGTACCGGCGTTCGTGATTATATCCACGTTGTTGACCTGGCAGACGGCCATGTTAAGGCGGTTGACTGGGCCCTTAAGAACGAGGGCTGTGAGGCTATAAACCTGGGTACGGGTAACGGAATCTCGGTGCTTCAGCTTCGTGATGCCTTTGTTAAGGCCTCGGGTGTGGACGTTCCCTACGTTATCGACCCCCGCCGTCCCGGTGACCCCGACGAGGTTTACGCCGACGCTGCCAAGGCCAAGGAACTGCTTGGCTGGGAGGCAAAGCGTGACGTAGACGATATGTGCCGTGACACCTGGAACTGGCAGTCAAATAACCCCAACGGTTATAACGAATAAAAAATTAAGACCCGTGTTTTGCACGGGTCTTTTCATAACATAACACAGGGGATGGTTCTGTGTTATGACTTAAAATTTCAATATGAATATATTACTTAAGCGAGGAAAAATATGGATAAAATTTGGAAAATAGCAATTGATGATAAAGACAATATTGTTCGCTACTCCGATTCTGTAAAAGAAAGGAGAAATTGTCTTTACGTAAATGACCGTGAAATTAAACTTAGTAGAAACTTTTTAAACGAATTTACAGGAATTGATCAACCCATTGATATTGGCGGAAAAATATGTCGGTTTATCCTTATTGGCCGTTTTGCTGATGTTGTGGTTGATGGTAAATATTTGAGCAGCGGGCTTGATTATAAACCGTTGAAGAACATTCCTTGGTGGACCTGGGTCTTTGTGGCGCTTTGTGCCCTAATGCCCGTGGTTGCTCTTGGCGGGGCTTTCCCTGTTGCGATTGCAATCTTAGGCTCAATATGGTGTGTAAGAATATCCGTCATGCCAACCATAAATACCGGTAAAAAAATATTATATAATATGTTA
>JAGAPN010000044.1 GCA_017623235.1 Clostridia bacterium
ATCCCTTGCTATGCAAACAAAGCCGTCCGCTTTTCAGCGGACGGCTTGGTTTTGTTATAGATCCATAATTCACTTTTCTCACTTCAAAGTAGCTCTGCGGATGGTCGCAAACGGGGCAGACCTCGGGGGCCTTCTTTCCGATAACAAGGTGACCGCAGTTGCGGCACTCCCACATAATTTCCTCGCTCTTTTCAAATACCTTCTGCATTTCTACGTTGGAAAGCAGGGCACGATATCTCTCCTCGTGGGACTTCTCGATAAGAGCCACACTACGGAACTTTTCTGCCAGCTCGTGGAAGCCCTCTTCATCAGCCTCCTTGGCAAAGGTATCGTACATATCGGTCCACTCGTAGTTCTCGCCTTCGGCGGCGGCCAGCAGGTTCTGCGCGGTGTTACCCAGCTCGCCTAAAGCCTTGAACCACAATTTTGCGTGCTCCTTCTCATTGTCGGCGGTCTTCTGGAAGATGGCGGAAATCTGCTCATAGCCTTCCTTTTTAGCTACCGACGCAAAGTAGGTATATTTATTTCTTGCCTGGGATTCGCCTGCGAAGGCGGCCATAAGGTTTTTCTCGGTTTTTGTTCCTTTTAAATTCATTTTATTATCTCCTTTTTTAAAAGTAGTAATTGTTACTGTTTTTATTATAACTATTCCGTATCGGTTTGTCAACATTTTTTTAAAATTGACATTGTTTTTCTTTTGCTATATAATTTTTCCGAAAGGTAGTGTAAAGCTTTGAAAAACTGTATTTTTGATTTTGGTCAGGTGCTGGTGCGCTTTGACCCTGATTATATGACCTCTTTTTATATTGAAGATGAGGCCGACCGTGCCCTTGCCCGTGAGGTTATTTTTGACCGCCTTTACTGGGACAGGCTGGACGAGGGCAGTATTACCGACGAGGAGGTAAAGGCGGGTATTATTTCCCGTCTGCCCGAAAGGCTGCAGGCCCCCGCTACTGCCGCTTATGACGGCTGGATAGAGCATCTGCCCGAGATAGAGGGTATGGTGGCTCTGCTGGACGACCTTAAGGCAGAGGGAGTAAAGCTTTACCTGCTTTCCAACATCAGCATAGGCTTTGCGGAGAATTATAAAAAGGTGCCTGCGGTAGAAAACATTCTTTCCCGCTTTGACGGGCTGGTATTTTCCGGCCCCATAGGTATAGTAAAGCCCACCCGTGAAATTTTCTGTCACCTGCTGGACCGTTTCGGGCTTTCGGGCGAGGACTGTATCTTTATAGACGATAATGAAAAAAACATTAAGGGCTGCGCCGCCGCAGGCATAGAGGGCTACCTCTTTGACGGTGATGCCTTGGCCTTAAGAAAATATCTGTTTTCAGCAAAATAAAAAAAGACCCTCCAGGGTCTTTTCTTATTTTATCAGCATATTAAATATGAAGAAAATTACGGGGATGGTAAGTCCCGATAAGGGGTGGGAAATCATAGCCATACCTGCCGCAACGGTAGTGTCCTTACCGTAGGCGCTGGGGATAACCACCGTATTAAGTCCCAGGGGCATAGCCACCGAGCATACCGCACAAAGGGCCACACCGTAGGGAATATCTATAAACTGCTTAAGTCCCAGCAGAATACCGATACAGGCCATAGGAATAATAATAAGCCTTATAAAGGTGACCAGATAAATGGAACCGTTGGTTAAGGTGGCCTTAAGGTCAATTTTGGCAATGGTCATACCTGTAAGCAGCATTGCTATGGGGGACATACAGTTGCCCAGGGTGGTGACCGCCGAGCCTACAAAGCTGGGGAGCTGAAGCTCTAAAAGTCCAAGCACCATACCGATAAGCATTGCAACAAACATAGGATTAAGCAGATTTTTAAGGCCTGCAAGTTTTCCGCCGTCGGTTTTAACGGGAATAAGCAGAGCGGGCACCGACCAGCCGTACATCACTATCCAGAAGGGTATGCAGAGTATAAGATAGCCCGTAAACACCTCCGGGAAGAGGGCCGAAACCACGGCGTTACCCATAAAGCCGAAATTTGAGAACATAAGGCCGTAGGTGTATATTTTTCTTATGTAGTCATCCTTATGACAGAGCCTTGCCACAGGGATAGAGAACGCCACCGCCAACGCAATAATTACGGTGCCTGCCAGCAGATACTGGGCCGCTTCACTCATACGTGAAATGGTAAAGTCCTTCATAAAGGTACCAAGCACCAAAGCGGGGACGAAAACGTTATTCTCAAGTCTTGAAAGTAGACCTGCCCCCGAGGAGGGCACAATATCAAAGCGAGAAAGTACGTAGCCTATAACAATAAGCAAAATGAGGAAACCCATCTGATTAAGGGTCGATAAGAAAACTGCCAACCTTTATCACCAAACCTTCCTAAAATTACCGCAACATATTACCACACCCCAAAAGACAAGTCAAGAAATAAATAAATTCTAATATTATTTCCCACAACTCTTGTAAATTAACGGTCTTTGATGATATAATATTTTGCGGAGATGAGCTTATGGAAATTTTTTTTATAACCTTTGGTGTGATATTGTTGCTTTCGCTGATTTTTCTCGCAATCACCTATATTTGTTTTCGTATGGCCTTCTACGTGCCCCCTCGCAATCCTGCCGATTTTGACAAGGACCTTATCCCCGAAGGTAAAATTTACGAGCCCTATCGCCCCCAAATGGAGGAGTGGTCAAGACAAACCGCCGCCCTGCCCCGTCAGGATTTTAAAATAACCTCCTTCGACGGGCTGGAGCTTTGGGGCAGTTATTTTGAATATGAAAAGGGCGCCCCTATAGAGCTGATGTTCCACGGCTACCGCGGAAACGCCCAGCGTGATTTATCGGGAGGAGTTCAGCGTTGCTTTAAACTTGGCAGAAACGCCCTGCTGGTGGACCAGCGCTGCAGCCGCCGAAGCGGTGGCAACGTTATCACCTTCGGTATAAAGGAGCATAAGGACTGCCTTGCCTGGGTGGATTTTATGGTAGACCACTTTGGCGATGACGTTAAAATAATACTTACAGGCATTTCAATGGGGGCCGCCACCGTTATGACGGCGGCAGGCTGTCCTCTGCCGAAAAACGTGGTAGGCGTTCTGGCCGACTGCGGCTTTAACAGTCCCCGTGACATTATTAAAAAGGTAATACGGCAGATGCGCCTGCCTGTAAATATAGGTTATTTCTTTGTAAAACTCGGCGCAAAAATTTTCGGCGGCTTTGACCCGGAGGAAACCTCCGCCGAGGAGGCTATAAAAAACTGCAAGGTGCCCGTAATCTTCTTCCACGGGGATAAAGACGATTTTGTGCCCTGCTATATGAGCAAGGCCTGCTACGATGCCTGCCCCTCAAAAAAGCGGCTGGTAATAACAAAGGGGGCAGGCCACGGCCTGGCCTACCCCGTTGACCCCGAAGGCTATCTTTCGGCCCTACGGGAATTCTTCAGCGAAGATACGGCATAAAAAAAGACCTCTTTCGAGGTCCTTTTTTTATGCTTTGTTTACGGAACCGAAAAGCTCCATCTTTTCCTTAACGGTAGCCTTGATAGCCTCAAAGCCGGGAGCTAAAAGCTTTCTGGGGTCGAAGCCCTTACCCTGAAGGTCCTTACCGGCCTCGATGTAAGCACGGGTAGCCTCCTGGAAGGCAAGCTGGCACTCGGTGTTAACGTTTATCTTGGAAACGCCCAGAGAGATAGCCTTCTGAATCATATCGGCAGGGATGCCTGTGCCGCCGTGGAGTACCAGGGGCATAGTACCTGTAAGCTCCTGAATAGCTGCCAGGGTATCGAAGGAAAGGCCTGCCCAGTTTGCGGGGTACTTACCGTGAATGTTGCCGATACCTGCGGCCAGCATGGTAACGCCCAGGTCTGCAATCATTTTACACTCGTTGGGGTCGGCAACCTCGCCTGCGCCTACAACGCCGTCTTCCTCGCCGCCGAT
>JAGAPN010000045.1 GCA_017623235.1 Clostridia bacterium
ACGACCAGGGGAAGGTGCATTCGTAAACCACGGTGTTGCCGTTTTTTGTAATTTCGGTCTCGCCTAAAAATGAGTCCCCTCTCTCTATGGTTATCCACTCATACTGCTTCTGATGTGCATCCGGCTCGGCAGTAATATAAGAAAATCCCCTGCCCTCAGTATCAGAATAACCGTTAACCGTTCTCCAGCGAGAATCCTGATTATCCTCTGCTACACAAATATCTACGTTAAGAGAATCTCCCATCCAAATGTCCTGATGCTTGTGTCCATTCCAAAAGCTTTTATATTCTACCACAGCGCCTACATAAAAATTATCATTATCCCAACAAACATAAACCTCTATATTCTTGGGTATCTGGGAAGTATCAAGACCATCAGGAACAGAAAAGCCCTCTGTTTTGGTGGGGTCGCCGCCGAAAATGGGCTTGCCCCACTCCTTTTCGGTGATTTTTCCATCCAAAACAACAGGATTCTTAACATAATCAATTTCCTTCTGAATCGGATACTCCGCAGCCGAAACAGTAAGGCAGGGACCTGCCACGGCAAAAATTAAACAAAGGGTTAAAAGCAACAATTTTTTCACAAAAATTCCCTCCTTATCAAAAAATCAACTGATATTCAGGGCGGATTGCTCGCATCCGCCGTGAGATATAAATAGGTTTTTTTCAATTATAGCCTTTGTCAATAATCAAAACAACCTAAATATATTTATAATTGTGTCAAAAATATGTACTACTATATTTATATATCGTGCGGCAAAGCCGCACACCTTTTTTATTATTTCTTCTTTATTATTTCTTATTTAAAAACCCGTCCTTCTCCGGTTAGAAAAGGACGGGTCTTGCTATGCAAGAAGTATTTTTCTCATTTCTTCAAGGTCCTTGGCGTCTATAGTATAGTCGCCGTTAAGGTCGTGAAGGTCATAATTCCAGACGGCAGGGTCACTCATCACCCCGTCAAGGGTTACCAGGTCGCAGATATCCACACGGCCGTCCTTGTTTGTATCTCCCTTTCCTGCCTTGGGTGCGGCCAGGGTGTAAACGCTGAAATGGTTGGTGGTGAACACGGCAAAGCCGGGGGCCTTTTCAAAATCGGCCGGATGCTCTACCGCAACGTCATTTTCATCCAGATACCAGACCGAAAGTTCCATACCCTTCAGCTCCTCGCTTATGGGTAGTTTTACCTCAAAGCTGCCGTTTTCCAGCTTGGTAACCTTGCCGCCCAAGGAGGAGGAATGAAGACTTATATCAAAGCTCTCTCCTGCCCCTGCGTTCAGCTTATCCAGCAGCTTGGTCTGGGTTTCGGCATCGGGTGCGCTGACCGCAATCAGGGTATCCAGCGGTACCGAGGCATCCTTAGTGGAAACGCTGACCTCGGTGGCCATATCTATATTGAGATATTCGGGCTGATGAACCTTGCTGTCGTCCTTAAGAATAACGAAGATATGCTCTATCTCGTTTATGGTTACCGAGTAGTAATGGGAGTCATTGGTAAGACCCTCCACCTCGGCTCCTGCAGCAACGTCGTACTGACTTAAATCAAGGCCTGCCTTCCATTCCTCAAAGGGCTCTTCATAGCCTATTCCCTCATATTCCCAAAGCAGTAGCGCATCAAGCACCGGGCCCTTCTCCACTACCGTCACGGCGCCCTGTCCTATATATTCATCTATACGGGCCTGCAGGACCTCGGCCAGCTTATCGTCGGCGGTGTCCTCGGGTACGTAGAATATGCTGTCGGCTCTGGCGCCCAGCAGCTTTGCGGCGTAAACGGTATCACCGTAGCTAAACTCGCCGTCACCCAGGGCGGCGCTGAAGAAGGGACCGCCGTCACCTGCGCCGACCATAACCGAAAAGTTTTTATAGCCTACCAGCTGCTTGAACTCGTCGGAGTAAAGAATAAGGTTGTTTATATTATCGTTGACAATAACCTCATCCCACATGGGGTCGTAGCCCTCATACCAGGTCTGCCAGTAGTTTATAAGAGCCAGGTCGGAAATTCCGAAATAGTAGGGCTCATACTCGTCCCACTCCTCGTTATACTTACCCTGGGGGATTTTATCCACAATTTTATCTATCTCGGTCTTAACCGCCTCATCGTAAACAAAGCTAAGCTCTAACAGACAGGTTTCCTCCGGCTCGCCCCAAGGCTCCTTGGTAACGGAGGCATAAACCGTCTTGTTCTCGGCATCGTAGGAGCTCCAATAGAAGTGGATGAAAATCTCCGGGTCCCCTTCGTTATATAACATATCCATAGCATAGAACATCATATCAAGCTCGTTTTCATCGGGCTCATATCTCTTAACTATGAATCTGCCTTCCTCGTCCAGCATACTGCTGAAGGAGGATTCCTTCACGTCAATAACAGGCATTACCTCGTAATTATCGTAATTAGGTATTGCCACGTAGCCCTCGTCTACTATATCCGAAACGTCACGTTTAAATACACCGCCCTTAACGGTGGTGGTGTAGTTCGAGCCTGTAATAATGGGGCCGTCAGCGTCCATAGTAGACAGGGTGTAACAGGAAAAGTCGCCGCCGTAAATTGAAACGTCCACATCATAGCCGTTTTCATTCTTTACGTTTATGGCCGACCGGGGCTCGGCGGTACAGCCCAGCAGATAGTCGTAGGAAAAGCCTGCGTTAACGCCACCGTTATAAATAACAACAGAGGTCTGGGCCGTTTCGCTTCCAACAAGCTCTATGGGGCTGCCGAAGCCGTAATATTCCAGACTGCCGTAACAATTCTCTTCCTTATCAATGATAAGCTGTGCCCCCTCAACAAGGAAGATGGGGTCGTAGCCAGTGTACTCGTCACTATGCTCCAGGTTGCTTTGCATCTCTATCTGGGCATTCAGAAAAATGGTAGTGTCTTCTGTAATATGAAAGGGCTCTATTTCCTTGCCCTCTCCCTGGTCGTCAAGGTTTATAGCGCCCATAACGGCAATTGTATCATCACCGTTTGCTATTGCCTGTCGAAGCTCCAACGCAGTGTACACCCTGGTGATGCCGTCATCGGCAAAGATAGACAGAGGCGCCACACCGCAAAGCAGAGCCGCCGTCACCAGTACGGCAATAACCTTTCTTAAGATACATTTCTTCATCAAAAAACCACTTCCCTCTTTCAATTTGTTGCTATGATGTTCTTACTATGGGTATATCTGATTTCCCTCTAAACAAAAATTTTTTGCGTTATCAATAAAACCCTCACAGGTATTACGAAAAGGACTCTACTCATCAAAGGAATAATTATTCAACTCATCAAAATCTAAAAATTCAGCAATGGTCATATTAAAGGCTATTGCAATTTTATGAATGGTGTGTACACCTGGGTTTTTGGTTATACCTCTCATTATATTATCTAATGTAGACTGTTTAACATCACTAATTTCCGCCAGATGGTTTATAGAATAACCTCTTTCCTTGCATAAATCGGCTATTCTTTTTATATAAACATCGGAATACTTCATACAGTTACCTCATAATTATCATTACCCATTATCGGGTTAATTAAATGATAATATGAGTTATTGTAGTTTTTACCCATATATGGGTTGACAAACAAAATATTTAGGGTTAAAATTACATTAACCTTATTCGGGTAACAAAAAATGGAGTGTGGACCTTGAAGAAAACCAAAAAGAATCTATTGCTCTGTATAAAGCAACACATCAGTCTTTTAAAAATACTGTCCTTTATTTTTTGCGGTTTTGGCTTTATTTTCGGGTCCCTCTTTATATTGTTCGGTCTTATACACGACAGGGTCGTCTATATCCACAATGGCATTGTCGCTGTTTTAATAACGGCAGTTTTCTATTGTCTTGTTATAAAACCAATTACTTTAATTATGCGTGCATTATCCAGGCTGCTTAGCACAAGCGAATCAAATCAGGATAACAATAAATAAAACCATATCCAACCTTTTATTAGCTTTGTAATCTTTTGATAATGAAAAATAGCTACAATTCTATAAAAAGTGAAGGCACACAGTTCACCTGTGTGCCTTTTAATTTTTTTAAAGCTACCTGTTAGCAACCAAAGCATCTGAGAATAAATTCAATAATTTCGCATCCGAAGAAACACATAAAAAACCTCCTTATTGCATCGGCCTCGCTTTACCTCAGCCGTTGTTGTGGCCTCTTTTACCGTTACCCACTTTCTCCAGGAATGACCGCTTGGTTTTATCGTAGTAATATCCTTTGTTTTTGGGATGCGTTTCATTTCTAATCAAATTGCTTGTTTTTAACGGTATTGATAGAAGAAACAAGCATCCTGCGGATAGCACCGCAATTATTACTGACCTTCTTGTATTCTTCGTCATCAATATAATTTGTTCTGTTTAAGATTTCCAGCCAATACTCGCTTTCATAACACTCCTTAAGAGCAATTTGCATTTTTGCAATAAAATCAGCCGTACCGTGGGCATATTTTGACTCGTGAATATTTGCTCCAATAGATGTCCCCGAGCGAATAAGCTGGTTGGTCATAACACTTTCTCTGTGCTTCTCCTTAATTTTCTTACATAGCTCAACTATCTCTACTGCGAAGTCCTTTGATTTATCAAGCATAATGCTTTGTGCCATATAATCACTTCCTTACTTTCAATATACCACATAAAATAGTAATTGTATAGCTAAATTGCTTCGCAGTGAAATTATTCCTGCGGAATAGCTAAATTTATGCTATCGCATTAGCTAAATTAAATTCGTTTTAGCTGGGCGCAGCCCATTTTAGCGTGCATGCACATTTAGCTGCCGCAGGCAATTTAGCTCGCTTTAGCGAATTTAGCTCACAAAGAAAACCACACAGATTTCTCTGTGTGGTTTCTTTGTGTCAGCACCGTTCTATTTTCCCGGGCAGCTACCCGCCAAGTATCTTCGACGCTGATGAGCTTAACTTCCGTGTTCGGGATGGGAACGGGTGGACCCTCATCGCAATCAGCACTGACTAATATTCGGTTGTGAATTTATCACACCCTAAAAACTGAACAAAGTAAATGTTTTGACGATTAAAGAGGAACGAAAAAGGTCAAGCCCTCGGTCTATTAGTACAGCCTAGCTGAACGTGTCACCACGCTTACACATGCTGCCTATCAACCCGGTAGTCTTCCGGGGACCTTACTAGCTTAT
>JAGAPN010000046.1 GCA_017623235.1 Clostridia bacterium
GGTAAACGGTTCGATTATAGAATGCTCAGGTGCACCAGAAATCCCGTTCACGAAAGTGGGTGGGATTTTTACTTATTACCCTTGCCGCATTTACGTTATAATGATTAAAGGGAGGATTGTGATGATTGTTTTAATTACGGGTGCATCGCACACAGGCAAAACTGCACTTGCTCAAAAATTGCTCGAAAAATATAAATATCCATACCTGTCAATAGACCATCTGAAAATGGGGTTAATTCGCAGCGGTAACACAGAACTTACCCCTATGGATGATAATAAATTAACCGAATACTTATGGCCGATTGTTCGGGAAATGGTTAAAACCGCTATTGAAAACAGGCAGAACTTAATTGTGGGAGGTTGCTATATTCCCTTCGATTGGCAAAAGGACTTTGAGCAGCATTATCTTGAACATATTAAATACTATTGTTTGGTGATGAGTGAGAATTATATAAGAAATCACTTTGCCGACATAAAGAGATATGCAAACGTAATTGAAAATCGTTTGGACGATGAGTGGTGCAAGATAGAAAGTGTTTTGGCAGACAACGCAGAAACGTTAGAACTCGCGCAGAAGTATAATGTGAACTACATACTCATTGAAGATAAGTACGAAATCAACATTGATTTATAACGGAAAATTCCGAAGACCTAAATATAATAACAGGAGTGGAAAGCCAATTGAAAATTAAAAATCTTGCCACCCTTTACGCTATTCTTGCCGCCGCACTTTATGCGGTTAACGTTCCCTTATCCAAATTACTGCTGGACCATATCGGCCCCACTATGCTGGCGGCCTTCCTGTATCTGGGTGCCGGTGTCGGACTGCTATGTTACGGTCTGATTCAATCGGCGGCAAAAAAGGGTGCAAAAAACGAGCGCTTAACCAAAAAGGAGCTCCCTTACACGGTTGCAATGGTGTTACTTGATATTGCGGCTCCGATTTTACTGATGCTGGGTATTACTATGACCGGCTCGGCCAACGTTTCTTTGCTTAATAATTTTGAAATCGTTGCCACTTCTATTATAGCATTGGTGATTTTTAAAGAGGTCATATCTAAAAGATTATGGTTGGCCATCGCTCTTGTAACTGTAGCCAGTATTATTCTGACCTTTGAGGGTGAAGGCGCTCTTGTCTTTAACAAGGGCTCCTTGTTCGTCCTTGGCGCCTGCCTGTGCTGGGGCTTTGAAAACAACTGCACAAGAATGATAAGTAATAAAAGCTCAGTAGAAACAGTAATTATTAAAGGCATTTTTTCGGGACTTGGAAGTCTTGTGGTAGCTCTTTTAATAAGAGAGGCCATTCCTCCCCTGCACCTGATTTTGTACGCAATGGTTTTAGGCTTCTTTGCCTACGGAATCAGTATTCATTTCTATATTCTGGCTCAAAAGGAGCTGGGAGCCGCTAAAACCAGCGCATACTATTCTATAGCGCCCTTCCTGGGTGTTGTATTCAGTATCCTGATTTTAAGAGAAACGCCGGGTCTGCAGTTCTGGCTTGCCCTTATTATAATGATAATAAGCACATTCATTATGGTTAAGGACAATATA
Organism: Clostridia bacterium; assembly: GCA_017623235.1. GTDB lineage: Bacteria > Bacillota > Clostridia > Oscillospirales > Acutalibacteraceae > SFWF01. The sequence continues at coordinate 1,552 of JAGAPN010000046.1, forward strand.
AAGCTTCAGCACACCCACGACCACGAGCATATACATACCCATTCCCACAGCCACGGCGATACCGTTCATATTCATGAGCATACCCACGTTCACTCTCACACCCATATTCATGGTGAGGATAGTGAAAACCACACCCACAACCACGAGCTTGCAGACCATCAACATAATCATTAAAGGCAAAAAAAGACTGTCGAAGACAGTCTTTTTTTAGTTATTCTTCCGGTTTGGGTGGCTTTGCGGCGGCTTCTCTGCGGTTGACGTCCTCACGAATCAGACGGTAGAGGGCGGCGGTAATGGGCACGCCGATTATCATACCGAGAACGCCGAATATTCCGCCGCCGATAGTAACTGCGGCCAGCACCCAGAAGGCAGGCAGACCGATAGATTTGCCTACTACCTTGGGGAATATAAGATTACCCTCTAACTGCTGAAGTACTATGATAAATACTATAAACAGCAGGGCCTTTATGGGAGATTCGGTAAGCATCATAAGGGCGCCTACTGCGGCGCCGATGTAGGCACCTGCAATAGGTATCAAAGCGGTGAAGGCGATAAAGGCACCTATCATTGCGGCATAGGGGAAACGGAAGATATACATACCAATGGTACAAAGCACACCAAGAATTATAGCCTCTGTACACTGACCCACGATATAGCCTCTGAAGCTTTCGTTAAAGACCCTGAGCCAATGAACTATTCTATCGGTAATCCTGGCCGGGACGTAATTATTAAGCATACGCATACCCTGGCCCAGCATCTTATCCTTGCTGTAGAGCAGATATACCGAGAATATAATGCTGATGAATATGGTTATGGTAACCGAAAGCACCGAGGTAACGGCAGAAACCACCATATTTACTGCGCTGCCCAGGCTGGAGCCGAGGGTGTCTATGATTTTCTCAATATAGGCTGCCCAGTCGATGGATGAGAGGGAGGCAAGAATATCCTCAGGGAGTATTTTTTGAGCCCACTCGGTAGTAAGGGCCTCTTCAATAAGGATAGGAATCTCGGATACCAGGAAGGTCACGGTAGAAATAAGCTCCGGTACAACCAACCACACAACTACCGCAATGATAGCCAGCAGGGTTATTATTGACAGGAAGATACACACGCCTCTGCGGGTTTTGCTTACTATCTTTTTATTTGAATGTTTAGGGAAATAATGCTTTTCGTACCCCGTCATAAGAATATTAAGCACGTAGGCAATACCAAGGCCCACAAAAATCGGTGTTGCGGCGCCTATGGCCGAGCCGATAAAGGCTGATACACTCTGCCAGTAGAAGATGCACAGATACAGCACAAAAATGCTGACACCTATACGCAGGCAGTTTTTCCAGGTTATTTTCATTAAGGTCACCCTTTCTAAAAAGATACAAATTATTTTGCGCGCTTAAAGGCAATAAAGCAGAGGGCGCTGACACCCATAAGCACGGGGTAAAAGAGATACGGCATTATTTCAAAGGGGGTAAGGGCCGTAAGGGTTGCGGCCGAAAGCAGCTGTGCGCCATAGGGTATTATACCCTGCCCTACCGAGCTGAATATATCCAGCAAGGAGGCCGACCTTCTGGGCGAGATATCAAAATCATCACTTATATCCTTGGCTATGGGGCCCGCTATGACAATGGCCACCGTATTGTTTGCGGTGCAACAATCCACTAAAAGGGAAAGACCTGCTATGCCAAACTCCGCCCCCTTTTTGGTGCGGATACGGCGTCGGATAACGTTTAAGACAAAGTCAATTCCGCCGTTTTCACGGACAAGGGCAAGTATGCAGGCAACGATAACCGAAATAACGGTAATATCATACATTCCCATAACGCCGTCACCGATAGAGGTGAAGATTTTATCTGCCGCTATACTGCCTGTTGCCACGCCAACTATCACAGACACAACCGTGCCGCCGATAAGTACAATAAAAACGTTAAGGCCGATAAGGGCACCCACCAGCACCAGGATATAGGGTATAACCTTAAAAAGGTTATAGGATAGGTCGCCCGATATATTAAACTCTCCGCCCAGGGTTAACAGGAAGAACAAAAGGAGGGTTATTATTGCGGCAGGCAGAACGATAAGGAAATTTTCCTTAAATTTATCCTTCATATCACAGCCCTGGGTCTTAACTGCGGCAATAGTAGTATCAGAAATCATAGACAGATTATCGCCAAACATTGCGCCACATATTACCGAGCCGATGCAAAGGGCTACCGGAAAGCCCGCCTTTTCGCTGATACCCATAGCAATAGGCGCCAAGGCGGCTATAGTACCCATTGATGTACCCATTGAAACCGAGATAAAGCAGGCAATTATAAAGAGTCCCGGCACCGTAAAGTGGGGAGGTAGCACCGAAAGGCCCAGATTAACCGTGCTTTCTACGCCGCCTGCGGCGGTAACCGAGCCCGAGAAGGCCCCTGCGCACAGGAAGATAAGGCACATTGTAACAATGTTGGTATCCCCTACTCCCTTGGCTATGATTTCCAGCTTTTTGTCGAAGGGATTTTTTCGGTTTTGTATAAGGGCTACTGCCAGGGCTATAAGAAAGGCCACTATGGCGGGCATAGCGTAAAAATCACCCGTTATAATGCCGAAGCCAAGAAAAATTATGAGAAATACACCTATGGGCAGCAGAGCTGAGGCTCTGCCCTTTTTTACGTTTTCACTCATATTCTCTCCCTCAACTTTTCCAGGGTTATATTATAGGCCGCCTTTTCGTAAACAAAGGCCGAGGAATCCATTGGTTTGTGGCACAAGGATGATGCCAGAAACTCAAGAAAATGGGGGTTTTTAACCAGCAGAGGACCTGTTAGGTGGGTACCGAAGGAGTTATTTACCCTGATGCCCTCGCTCTTTTCGGTCTTGGTGTTACCGAGGCCCATTTCTACCGTAAACAGCGGCGCCTTAACGCCGCATATCTCAGAGCATTTGTTTACAAAGCCTACCAGGGGCTGCTCGACCTCTTCGGAAAGGAAGATAGCATCCGAAGTGGTACGGACGGTGTCCTGCTGGGTGACGGTAAAGTCGCAGATACCAAGGCCCTTTACGTCACCCCAGGGGCCGTTTATACTTTCTCCCAGCATTTCGAAGGAGTTACCCGTAAACAGGGCAAAGCCGCCCTTTTCTATATAGTCCTTAAGCTCATTTTTAAAGGATGATAAATGGGATAAGGCCAGGCGCATATTTTCCTCACTTCCCGAGCCGATATAGATAAAATCATAATCGGAAAGGACGGGGGTATCACCCAGGGAGAGGCGGTCTACGGTATAATCCACCCCGTTTTGCTCAAGGATACGGCAAAGGGCCGAAAGGTTGGCGTAATCGCCGTAAAGGTTCATAAGGTCATGATAGAGATGCAGTATTTTCATATCAGTCCACCTTTACCCTTTCCATAAATTTACCCTTATCAGAGAAGCAGGTAATAACGTATATCTGCCTGTTCTGACCTGCGTCCAGCATCTCCACAGCGGTGTCAATACTCTCGGTAACCTTAATTTTATTACTGTCGATATCCGTATAGGTAAATCTGGCGGCCAAATCATTGGCATAGGTACCTGCCAGGATGATGCTTTTAACGTTATCCGAAGCCAGGCGGTGGAAATCAATATCATAAAGCCAGGAAACGTCGCCTGTAAAATACTTGCGGCTGATAGCGTCAACTATTATCAGCACATCAGAGCCCGCCTCGTCAGCGGCGGCCAGGGCTATGGATTGGTTATAGGATATACTGTTTTCGTGCTTGGAAACCAGCAGGGTGCCCCTTCTCCCGCCGAGGGTAAAGGTAACCACACGGCCGTTTTTGAGGGTATAGTTATTTATTGCTGTGGCAATATCGCCGCCCTTCATACCAAGCAGGGAGGCAACCGTATAGGCCGCAAGCAGATTATATATGTTGTAAAGAGATTTAAGGGCAAGGTCAATTCTGCCCTGTCCGTTTATAACGGCATAGCCCTCGTCTAAATCAGCCTCGGTTACGGTATAGGAGGTAGCCTGACGGGCATAATCGCAGGCGGTACACCTATAGTGGCCGATATGACTGTAGTGGTGGGTAGAATACTCCATTTTACCGTGACAGCAGGGGCAGTATACACCATCGTTATAGACGCTGTCGGGCTTATCCGTATCGGTGGGAAGACGGTCAACACCAAACCACACGGTATCGGGCTTGTCCTTACCGAAGAGGGATACCAGGGGGTCGTCGGCATTAAGGATAAGCCGACTTTCCTCACGGATGCTTTTAGATATAGCATTATAAACCCACATAGGATGGCCGTTACGGGTAAGCTGGTCACGATAAAGGTTGGTTATAACGTAATGGGTGGGGGCAAAGTGCTTAAAGGTATATTTTGCATACCGCTCATCACTTTCAATAAGCAGGACGTCACCCTTAACCCTACCCGACAGAGTACTGCTGCAAAGCACAAAGGTGGTAACCCCCTCTATCTGGTTGGAGCCTTCCCTGTTATAGGCCACCTTAAAGCCGCCGTCGGTAAGAATTTTGGCCAGCATCTCTACGGTAGAGGTTTTACCATTACTGCCCGTTACTGCAATAACGTAGCGTGGCATTTTTACCCGTGCCAGCACGTCGGGACAGACCTTAAGGGCAAACTTGCCCGGCAGACTGCTTCCCTTCCCTACCGCTTTTCCGATTATACGGAGCAGTTTACAAATAACTATACTTAAAAATCGTTTCATAAAAAACCTTCCGATTTGTTTTTATATTGTGAGTTTTAAGCCGTCAAAAGCCACTTCAAGACCATCAGGCGCTACGATTTTTACCGTTTCTTCATGAGACTTATGAAGAGAAGGAGCTATATGTGTTAAAAACACCCTAGAATTCTCCTTTAATGCACCAATGGTCCTAAGAGATGGCATCATAAGCCTAATCATCGGTATGCTGTTGTGCTCAGCCATACGAAAATCACCCACATAATCGCCGCAAGTGGCATCTATAGCCATAAGGTCCAATCCCTTATTTTGCAAAAAGAAATAGGTTTTGTTTAAGAACCATCCGCCATCCGTGGCATATAACAGTTTTTTTCCGTCCTTTTCCAAAAAAAGGTAACGCGGACAAGCCGCCGGGTCATGATTTGCAGTAAGACCTGTAACGCTTATACCGGTATCTGTGGTAATTGTTTGATAATCTTCGGTCCTTATAACCTCGGTATTGGGAATTTGAGGAATCATTGCTTTATCACCCACCCAAAGTCTTAAGCTATCACTTTTAGCCTCAGCAATTCGTGCTATATTTTCGGGATTAAAATGATCCGAATGAATATGAGTTATAAAAATATCAGTAATGTTGTCCAACGGCACTTCTGCTATTCGTAAGGAATCTATAATATGATCACCTGCATCAATAAGACAACTGCCGTTCACAAGCATACTGGATGCACGACGTGCATTATTATCAAAGCGCTCCTTGCATTCGGTCTTCAACAGGGGTGAAAAATCGCAGGCCGCCGTACCCAGAAAAATCAAATCAAACATAATTATACCTATCCTTTCATTTTATGCTTTACAGCATTATATATGTTAAGATAATCGTTGGTAAGCACCGTATCAATATCCATATCAAAATAATGTAGGGCCTCTTCGGGGTCATCGGCCCAGAAAACGTTACAAAGTATACCATGGGCGTGGGCCTTTTTAACGCTTTCCTGATTGAAATACGGCTTAAAAAGCTGGACTTTATAGGCCCCAAGCTCAATAGCACGGTTAACGATTGACATCGGGTCTTTATTGCCGTCCCAGCCAACGCAAACCCTTATATCGGGGGCGTATTCCATAAGCTTTCTTATAGCCTTATCGTTAGAGGTCATAAAATATATATGCTGCTGACAGTCGTACCTGCGTACAAGGTCAACCATTTCCTTCATTTTAAGGTCTGCAAAATCGCAGTCCCAGATTTTGACGTGGATATTCATTATTACCCTGCCGCTAAACTCACGAAGAATTTCTTCGAAGGTGGGTATCTGCAGACCCTTGAATTTTTCGCCGTGCTTTGAGCCGAAATCAAGCCTACGCAGTTCTTCAAGGGTGTGTTCATAAATCTTGCCGCTACCGTTACTTACCCTATCAAGAGTATCGTCGTGGCAGGAAACCAACGCCCCGTCTTTAGTGGACCACAGGTCGAACTCTATCTCATCCGCCCCCAGGGCCACGGCGGCGCCGAAGGCCGGCATACTGTTCTCAGGCGCTACGGTATTAAAGCCACGGTGGGCGCAAAGCCTGGGGTAACCTTTCACGTTATCAAAAAGGGATACCGAGGCGCCGCCGTTGCGGTAAAGCCAGGGGCGTCTGCCCTCTTCAATATACTCGCAATGGGCCTTCTCCTTACCCATAAAGCCTGCCGGCTTATAGTATTTCTTGTGGGGGTCTATTTCGCAAACTCCAAGACCTACTTGATTTTTCATATTCATCAGCATCTCGCCCTTTGGCGAAACCACCATACTGCAGCCGCAGACCTCGGAGGTATCACCCAGAGATACCGAGGCTCTGACAAGATATGCGTTGGTATTATAGCAGAGAAATTTGCCTATAATCGACAGGGCCTCGTGGCTGTCGGTACGCTGGAGAGAGCAACCGATTATAATATCTAAATTCTGTCGGGCAAGCTGGGGGTAGTTTTCATAAAAATAGAAATCATAGCAGGTAAGAAAGCCGAATCGGATACCCTCCAGCTCCAGCACGAAGGGAGAACTATATTCGTAGCTATATGCCACGTCAAGCTCGTGACCGCCTTCGCTGTCGGTCTTGACCTCGCTGGGGGCGGGATGGGCTTTGAAGTATCTGCCCACAATATTACCCTTGCGGTCAATGGCGTGGGTGGTGTTTCTGACGCCGCCTGATGTGGGATAGCCTGCATTTACAAATACAATAGAATTGCATCTTACGGCGGTTTCCCTCGCCTTTTCTATAATTTTAGAGTTGTATTTTTCGACGGCACCATAAAAGCCGTCCTTGCCCTTTACGTCGGCAAGAGCATCGCTGTATTCGGGCAGAACGATAATATCCATTGTGCTGTCACAGCGGTCCATCAGCTCCATAATTCCCTCAAAACAGGACTGAATATCCTCCTCGTTAAAAGAATAACGGGGCTGCAGGGTACAAATTTTCATAAATTAGCTCCTAAATTTCAATTATTGCCTGTAAAGCAAGGCTACCGTTTCAACGTGTTCGGTATGGGGGAACATATCAACAGGCTGAATTTTACGAACCTTATAGCCCTTTCTGGTTAAATAGGAAAGGTCCCTTGCCTGGGTTTCGGGATTGCAGGAAATATAAACTATTTTTTCGGGAGAAAGAAAGACAAGGCTTTTAAGAAAATCAAGGCTTGCTCCTGCTCTGGGAGGGTCCATTATAACCACGTCATATTTGTCCCCTTTCGAGGCCGCCTTGACCATAAATCGGCCTGCATCATCCTCAAAGAAGCTGATATTGCCCACGTTATTGAGCCCGGCATTTACCTGTGCATCCTTTACGGCGTCACCGTTAAGCTCTACGCCCACCACCTCTTTTGCATTTTTTGAGGCGATGATACCGATAGTACCCGTACCACAATAGGCGTCCAGCACCCTTTCTTTACCTGTAAGACCTGCAAACTCCATTGCCTTACCGTAAAGCACCTGGGTCTGAATGGGATTTACCTGATAGAAGGCCTTGGGAGATATTCTGAAGCGACAGCCGCAAAGCTCTTCCTCAATATAACCGCTGCCGTAAAGCACACGGCTCTCTTCCCCCAGCACCAGGCTGGTGAGTTTATTATTCACGTTTAAAACCACCGTGGTAATTTCGGGGTGGCGGGAAAGTAGTGCGTTTACAAACTGACTTTCTTTCGGAAACTCAGAGGAAGATGTCACAAGCACTACCATAATCTGGCCGCTTAAAAAGCCCCTTTTAATAAGCACGTGACGTAAAAAGCCCCTCATTGTAGCGTCATTAAAGGCCCGTAGCTTAAAGCTTTTAAGCAGTTTTCGTATGGTTACAATTATTTCATCAGCCTTTTCATCCTCAATAAGGCAGGAATCCATAGGAACAATATTATGGGTGGAGGATTGATATACACCCGAAATTATCTCTCCCTTTCGCTCGCCAAAGGCCGCCTGCACCTTGTTGCGGTAATGATAAGGATGTTCCATACCGATTATTTCATTTACGTGATGATAACGGCCAAGGAGCTTTATTACCTTAACCTGCTTAAAGCTCAACTGACGGGAATAAGAAAGGTTCTGAAGCTGACAACCGCCGCACTTTTTGTAGAGAGGACATTTTGTTTCGGTACTGCTCATTTTATCCTCTCCTTTCAAGCCTTGCGACAGTTTCTACGTGAGAGGTTCGGGGGAACAAATCAAAGGGGGTATACTCCTTAATCTCGTAATTCAGCTCATTAAGAATTTTTACGTCCCTTGCCAGAGTGGCAGGGTCGCAGGAAACATAGACCAGGGTATCGGGCGCAAAATCGTGGGCTATTGTATGAAGCAGTTCGGCAGAGCAGCCCTTTCGCGGCGGATCTACTATGACGGTTTGGGGCTTTATGTTTCTTTTTGCCAGCTCGGCCGCAGCCTCGGCAGCATCACCGCAGATAAACTCGGTATTAGCGATGCCGTTCTGCGCTGCGTTGAATTCAGCATCCTTGATAGCCTCGGGGATAATTTCCACACCGATAACCCTTTCGGCTCTCTCTGCCATTGAAAGACCTATGGTGCCTGCCCCACAGTAAAGGTCCAGAAGGGTCTTACCCTCGGGCGCGGCGTATTCGGCCGCCTTGGAGTAAAGTCTTTCGGCCATATCGTGATTTACCTGGTAAAATGACAGGGGGCTTATGCGGATTTTTACACCGCAGAGAATATCGTAAATATATCCGTCGCCGTAGAGGTTTTTACACTCGTCCGACAGGATAACGTTGGTTTTCTTTTTATTGACGTTAAGGACTACCGTTTTTAGGCTGTCGCCCAGCTCGGCCCGCAGGTCCTGCACCAGGCGGTCGGCGGCCACAACCCTGTCGCCGTTTATAACAAGGCAGACCATTATTTCCCCTGTTGCCACCGCTTTTCTGATGTAGAGGTGACGGACCAGCCCTCTGCCCGTTTCCTCAAGGTAGGGCTTATTTCCCGAGGTCATCATCCAGAAACTGAAGATTTTTGCAATAAGAGAAAATTCCTCGGGCTGAAGGCCACAGCTGTCGCAGGGAATAATGCGATGGGAGTGTGTAGCGAAAAAGCCTACCGAGCCGTCCTGCGCCACGGGATACTGGGCCTTATTGCGATAACCCGAGCAGACCCCGTCGCTTACAATAGGCTGTGGGGACATATCTACGCCACCGATACGGCGCAGGGCATCCTCAACCTTTTGCTGTTTTATCTGAAGCTCTGCATCGTAGCTTATATGGCGGTATACGCAACCGCCGCACTTTGAAAACACCTGACAGTCGGGTTCTATCCTTAAGGGGGAGGGCTCTATTATCTGCTCTACCTTTCCGTAGGCGCAGTTGGATTTAACCTTAAGAATTTTTACCTTCAGGGTATCGCCCACGGCGGCCTGGGGTACGAAAACCGCAAGACCCTCATAACGGCCGATGCCCGAACCCTCCGAAGAGGTGGCGGTGATTTCAAGTATAATTTTATCGTTTTTTTGCATATTTGACCTTAGACCGCCTCGTTATAGCGTTGTTTGTTGTAATAATCAAGACTGAGATTGTAATTAACCAGGGCGTAGCGGCCGTGTACCACGTAGCAGCCCAGGAAAAGCGGGGCTGTATATATAAGGGGTATTACGAAGGTTGATAGCAACACCCAGCCGATAAGCGAGCAGAAAAGACCTGCCGCCGCACCAAGAGACCTGCGGGAAACCATAACCGACATATGCACCGCCTCCAGCACAAGCAGGTTCTCATCCATAACGGCAATAACCGGTACCAGATAGTATTTTGCCACCACTATTAATGCCACAAAGGTACCTGCCACCTGCAGAAAGGCCTCTACCAGGGCAAGACCTGCCACCCAAATAGGGATTTCGGTGCCCAGGAACTGATATATCCAGGCATTGGACAATACGCTGATTACCCCGTAAGGCAACAGGCAGATTATAAAAACTCCTGCGCAACGGAACAGTGGGATAAGCAGCACCTTGATTGCTCTTTTATAACGATAAAGGGATGAAAAATAATAAAATACTGCCACGGGGCCCTCATCTGCACCGTCGGTAAGGCGCCAGAAATAGCGGACTGCCCCCAGGGTTACAGGACCCAAAATAAAGCAGAACATCAGCAAAAGCGATACGACCGAAATAATCTCGCCGTAGGTGCTAAAGGGCACTGTCAGGGCGCCTGCCAGCAGATAGGTGACGTAATAGGAAAACACCACTGTAAGGGCCGCCAGGGATACGGGAATTATCCGCCCTTGAAAGGCCGACCTTACGGTGCTTTTAACAACCCTGCTTGTAGGTATCTTTAATGGTAACATATTTACTCCTTATAGTGTTTTCAGCTTGGCAAAGCCTGCCATAATCTTTTTAGTGCCCACCGTATCGAAGGCAATTTCCAGCATAGCGTCGTTACCCATGGGCGTAACCTTAAGTATAAGGCCCTTACCGAAGGTATTGTGTTCAACCTGCATACCTGCCGAGTAGGAGGAATTGTTCTTTGGCGCAGGGGCCGGGGCCGCCGCACTTCGGAATACGTTGCCGTAATCAAAGGTGTTTGCCCTTTGCTGAATGGGGCGTGAGGGAGCGCTGCTCTGAGCAAAGCTGCGCCTGGATGAAGTGATATCACAAAGGTCGGTGGGAATTTCCTTTACAAAGGTTGAAACGGGGTTTCGCGAGGTGGAGCCGTATATCATACGGGTATCGGAGTGGGTGATATAAAGCTTCTGACGGGCACGGGTAATGGCAACGTAGGCCAGTCGCCTCTCCTCCTCCATTTCCTCGGGACCTGCAAAAAGGTTTTGGGTGCCGGGAAACAGGCCGTCCTCCATACCCACAAGAAACACCTTGTTAAACTCAAGGCCCTTAGCCGAATGTACCGTCATAAGCACTACGGCATCGGCCCCCTCCTCATAGGTGTCAATATCGCTGATAAGGGCAATTTCCTCCAGATAGGTTGAGAGGGTGGGTATTTCGTGCTCGTTTTCAAACTGCATAATACCGGTAGCAAGTTCCTTGACGTTCTCAGCCCTGTCCTGGCCCTCGGGACCCTCAGCAAGCAGGGCGTCGATGTAGCCTGTTTTTTGAAGCATAAGCTCAAACAGCTCGTGAATAGACATATTGGCCGAGGCCTCGGTAAGCTCGTCAATAAGGGCACAGAAGCCTTCGAGCTTTGCCTTGGCACGGGATAAGATAGGATACTCACCTGCGTTATGGATAACCTCGTATATTGAAACACCCAGGGCAGAAGCTATCTGGGCGGCGGCATTTACGGTGGTATCACCTATGCCGCGCTTAGGCTCGTTAATGATACGCTTAAGCCTTATATCATCACAATTGTTATCAATAAGGCGGAGATAGGCCAGCACGTCCCGTATCTCCTTACGGTCAAAGAAGCGGTGGCCGCCGATAACCTTATACACAATGCCGCTTCGGGCAAAAACGTTTTCTATGGAGCTTGACTGGGCGTTGGTACGGTAGAGTACGGCGTGGTCGGAGAATTTTCCCCCTGCCCTTACTCCTTCAAGAATTTTTTCGGTAACGTAACGGGCCTCGTCGGTTTCGTCAAGGGCGGTATGTACCGTGATTTTATCTCCACTGCCCTTGTCGGTCCAAAGGTTTTTGCCCTTTCTGCCCTTATTGTTGGCAATAACCGCATTTGCCGCATCAAGAATATTGCCTGTAGAGCGATAATTCTGCTCCAACTTGATAACGGCGGCATCGGGGTACTTCATTTCGAAATTAAGAATATTCTCAATAGTGGCGCCACGGAAACGGTAAATACTCTGGTCGTCATCACCCACTACGCAGATATTGCGGTGCTTTTTGGCCAGCAGCTTTACAAGCTTATACTGGGCGTGGTTGGTATCCTGATACTCATCCACCATAATGTAGCGGAATTTTTCAGAATAATAATCCAGCACGTCTTCATTTTCCCGAAGCAGCTTAACGGTATTGACTATCATAGAGTCAAAGTCCATAGCGTCGGAGGAAATAAGGCGCTTTTCATACTGGGTATAAAGCCTTGCTATCATCTGCTGTCGAACGTCACTGCCCACCCCCGATGCATATTCTTCGGGTGTGATAAGCTTGTCCTTTGCGGAGGATATGGCGTTCATAACCGATTTTACCGCCACTATCTTCTCGTCAAAATTATTTTGTTTTATAAGGTCCTTAATAAGTCTTTTCTGGTCGTCGGTATCGTAGATGGTAAAGCTGGAGGTATAGCCTATTCGCTCGGCAAAGCGGCGCAACATTTTACCGCACACCGAATGGAAGGTGCCTGCCCATACCCCTGAGGAATCATTCTCCAGACGGGCGGCAATTCGCTCCTTAAGCTCGTTGGCGGCTTTATTGGTAAAGGTAATAGCCAGGATTTCCCAAGGCTTTGCGGGGTCCTGGGCCATAGACCAGAAGGAGGGTACCTCTGCCTGGTCCTTAAGATAATCCTGTGCGGCTACTACGTCACCCTCGAAGAAATCGGGTACGTCGATAGAGTTATAGGCATCGCCGTATTTTATAAGATAGGCAATACGATTTACCAGCACGGTGGTTTTACCGCTTCCTGCGCCTGCAAGCACCAGCAGAGGGCCGTTTACCGTGGTAACGGCCTTAAGCTGCATTTCGTTCATATTTGAGAATTCCTTCTCGATAACCCTTCTGCGGAGTTTTATAAATTCGGTTGCGTTCATTAAATCAGACCTGCTTCATAAAAAATATAATTATACAGAATATATTATACTTTATAACCTCCCGTTTGGCAATGAAAAATATATAATTTTTTATGGTCGGTATAAATTTTTTCATAAATCATATATTATCATTGAACGGAGTTGATATTATGAAGCCTATTAACCTTAAAAAATTGGCGATAGCCATAGCCATACCCGAGGCCGTCGGTCTGCTGGCCTCCCTTGTTTCGGGTAACATCGGGAGCAGATATTCCGAATTTCAAAAGCCTCCCCTTTCTCCTCCGGGGTGGATATTTCCCGTAGTGTGGGTAATTCTATACGCCCTTATGGGAATAGCCTCCTACCTGGTTGCACAAAGCGGATACGGCAGTAAGGACGATAAAAGCAACGCCTTTATTTTCTACGGCACACAGCTTTTCTTTAACTTTCTGTGGCCTATAATTTTCTTCCGTTTTGAGGCATATATACTTGCCGTAGCGGTAATATTCGTGCTGAATATACTTGTTATAATAACAGCCCTGTGCTTCGGCCGATTTGACAGACGGGCCTTTTACCTGTTTATACCGTATATAATATGGTTGCTTTTTGCCACCTACCTTAATATTGGTGTGGCCTTGCTCAACTAAAAAAAGTGGAGGGTGCCCTTGACACCCTCCACCTTTTTTACATCCCGCCGTAGAGCCCGAAGCTAACCGACAAAGCCCTGTCTACCTTGTCCATAGAAATTCCGTCCAGACTGCCCATTTTCTCCTTAAGTCTGCGTTTATCAATGGTTCGCACCTGCTCCAGCAGAACAATGGAATCCTTGGAAAGGCCGCAGCCCGCCGCCCCCACGCTAATGTGGGTGGGAAGCTTGGTTTTATCTTTTTGACTGGTTATGGCCGCCGCTATAACGGTGGGGCTGTACTTGTTACCAACATCGTTCTGAATAATAAGAACGGGGCGTATTCCCCCCTGCTCCGAGCCTACGACGGGACTCAGATCGGCATAATATATATCTCCTCGTTTTACTGTCATTTCTTTTCACACCTTTGGAAAACTTTGTATTAGTATTTTTGACACTCCTTTAGGGTTTTAATCATATATTTTAACATTTCCCTATATTCTATGCGGACGAACCTTTTTTGGTGAGGGGCTCGGTATTTTTTGTTGAAATTAAAACATCTATATGTTATAATAATTATAATTATATTA
>JAGAPN010000047.1 GCA_017623235.1 Clostridia bacterium
CATTTTAATTTCTCCTTTATTACAGCACGATAGCCTCCCTCATAAGAGGGAGGCGTTATCTGTATAATTATTTATCGTTCATTGCAGCGATACCGGGAAGCTCTTTACCCTCGAGGAATTCAAGAGAAGCGCCGCCACCGGTAGAGATGTGGCTCATCTTATCACCGAAGCCCAGGTTGTTAACGGCTGCAGCAGAGTCACCGCCGCCGATAATGGTGATAGCATCGGTTTCGGCAAGAGCCTTAGCAACAGAGATGGTACCGTTAGCAAAAACAGGGTTCTCGGAAACACCCATAGGTCCGTTCCAAACAACGGTCTTTGCATTCTTAACCTCTTCTGCAAAGAGCTTTGCAGACTCGGTACCGATGTCAAGACCCATCATATCATCGGGAATCTCGCTAACCTTAACACACTCAGTCTCTACGGGAGCGTCGATAGGATCGGGGAAGGACTTGGTAATCATGGTATCAACGGGAAGAAGAATCTTAACGCCCTTCTCCTCTGCCTTTTTAAGCATATCCTTACAGTAGTCAACCTTCTCAAGGTCAACGAGAGAGGTACCTACGGAATTGCCCTGTGCTACTGCGAAGGTGTAGGACATACCACCGCCGATGATAAGGGTATCGGCCTTATTAAGCAGGTTTTCGATAACGCTGAGCTTATCGGCAACCTTTGCGCCGCCAAGGATGCAAACGAAGGGACGCTCGGGAGTTTCAACGGCGTTGCCGAGATACTTAAGCTCCTTCTGAATGAGGTAACCAACAACAGACTCCTCAACGTAGTCTACAACGCCAACGGTGGAGCAGTGTGCGCGGTGAGCAGCGCCGAATGCATCGTTTACGAAAACGTCAGCCAGAGAGCCAAGCTCCTTAGATAAAGCCTCGCCGTTCTTGGTTTCCTCGGCACGATAGCGGGTGTTCTGAAGAAGAACTACGTCGCCGTCCTTCATAGCGGCAACAGCGGCCTTGGCATTTTCACCTACAACGTTATCGTCGGCGGCAAAAACAACCTCTTTACCTAAATGCTCGGAAAGGCGGGCTGCAACGGGAGCCAGAGAAAGCTCGGGCTTAGGCTCACCCTTGGGCTTGCCCAGGTGGGAGCAAAGAATAACCTTACCGCCATCGGCAATAAGCTTCTTGATGGTGGGAAGAGCAGCTACGATTCTGTTCTCGTCGGTGATAACGCCGCCCTTGAGGGGTACGTTAAAATCGCAACGAACAAGAACGCGCTTGCCTTTTACGTTGATGTCATCTACAGTTTTTTTGTTAAGAGCTGTCATTATTATTCGTCCTTTCGAAATTGTTTGTTAAAAAATAAACACACTATTCTTATTTTACACAAAAAAGGAATTTTTTGCAACATATATTTCTAATGAAATACAGTTTTTTTACCACTTATAATTGTGCAACTGACCGAAATTTTGGAGGCTGGGGTATTCCCATTGGCGCAGAACCTCGTAAACACCTATTGCTACAGAGTTGGAAAGGTTTAAACTCCTGGCGTCGGATATCATTGGAATCCGAACACAGCTTTCCTTATTTTTGAGCAGCAGCTCCTCAGGCAGGCCCTTGGTTTCCTTGCCGAAAAAGAGATAGGCGCCATCGGGGTATGAAACCTCGGTATGGGTATGGAGGGCCTTGGTGGTGAAGAAGAAAAATTCACCCTGATTTTTAGAGAAAAAATCATCCAGGTTATCGTAATAGGTTATATCCAGCAGGTGCCAATAATCAAGGCCTGCCCTTTTAAGCTTTTTATCATCTACGGTAAAGCCCATAGGACCCACCAGGTGAAGTCTTGCTCCCGTGGCGGCGCAGGTGCGGGCCACGTTGCCGGTATTTTGGGGAATCTCCGGCTCTACCATAACAATATTAAGGATTGGCATTATCCTGCTCCTCCACAGCGCCCTCGGAAAGATAGGTCTGCCACTGACTGTCGCTGGCTTCAGGGAATTTCTCCTTAAAGTTTATAAACATAGACTCCATAACCTTTTTGTAGTCCTTTTTTAGGTCCAGAGCGGTTTTTATGCCGATACCACAGGCAAGGGCGGCAAAGATTATAAGCAGTATTGCCGGGGCAAAATGGCGCCAGAAGAAAGGAGAGGTAAATATTCCGCTAACGAAGCTGAGCTGAACCTGCTCGTTCTGGTAAAATACCGCCATAGTGAGAACTGCAGATAATACCGTTACCGACAGACTGGCTATATGCTGTTTAAGGCAGAGCAGTACGAGGCCGATGGCCGAAATGGGGGTAAGTATTCCCAGAGCGATAAGAAGCTGGGTTGCGTTATCGGCCAGGCGGTCACTCGATAGCATTAAAAGACCGCCTAATATATAGATAAGCTGGAAAAGAATCAACCAGGAAAAGGACAGAATATAAAGAACCTTACCTGCAGTATATACAGAACTGTCGGTGTTAAGCCTTACAATCCCTTTTTTGTAGCGGTACTCCTCTACCCTATCCAAAACAGATTTATAATATTTCATTTGATTTCTCCTTTGGGTTTTATCCTTTTGATTATATTACATTTTGGCATAATTTGCAAGACAAAAGCCGCAGGACAAGGCCTGCGGCTTAAATGGTTATACTGTTTAGTTCATTTCAGACTCAAGAACGGTGCCGTTGACGGCATCTATTTCATAGGAATAGCTATTAGAACCTATGGTAAAATCAAGCTCGTAAACGTTATTTTCAAGCTTTGCCTTGGTGAAGGAGGCATCGTCAAGGCTTACACCCGCGTCAGAGGCGGCTATCTGCTTGGCTTCATTCTCGGAAATAATATTTACAGAAGAGGTATCCTCGGAGGTGTAATCGTGATAATCATCCTCGGTACCTGCATTCTCATACTCCGATTCGCTGGAAATCACCGAGCCTGTAGCGGCATCAATTTCAACCTCATAAATCATATTGCCGCTTCTGAAGGTTATTTCCCAAACGTAGGTACCGTTATCCTGCTCAAGATTGGTGGAATAGACGGTAATATCATCTGCAGCGCCACGGGCGGAAACGATTGCAAAATCAATAGCGGTAGCCTTGGAAACAAAATTCTTTTCGCTGGCTATTTTATCTCCTGCATCGTTAAGGTCGTACTTTTCGCCCTCTTCATCGGGAACGATATTTGCAAAAACCTCGGTATCTGCAACGTAATCGTCCATCTTAATATTTCTGGTTTCAATAAGCCTGGCAAGTCCGGCAATAGTCTTCTCTGCCAGCTCCTCGGCATCAAGCTTGCCGTCAGCCTTGGCAACGTTAAGAGCAAAAAGTGCCTTACCGTAGGTAACGTCCTCATCCTCTGCCAGCTTCTGGGCATCGTTATGGGCGGCAGCGGTCTGAACAATAACGTAGGCCTTTACCTTATTGTCGGAAAGGGCTGCCTTAATATCGTTGGCTATATCGGTACGAAGGTCGTCTACCTTTTCGCCACGAACGGTAAGCAGAACTCCACCGTTTATGAGCTTTTTATCAGCCATAGCCTTGATTATGGTATTAACAGCAGTCTTAAGCTCAGACTTTTGGAGGGAAAGACCTGTTAAAAATGCGGCATCGTCGTCATCTGCAACCGAGGCGCTGACCACCTTATCACCGCTGACACTGAGTTGAACGCCTACCTCACCGTCAATATCTACCATAACTGCAGGGGTATTACAGCCTACCAAGGCAAATGACAGTAGCATAGCTACGGCTACTAAGGTGCTGACAAGGGCTTTAACGCTAAACTTTTTACTCATAAAACTCTTCCTTTCTGTTGGGCTTTTGACCCATAAAACTGCAGGGGTAAGATTTTTATATTTCTTTACCATAATTATATATACCACAAATTGTTCAGTCAAGAAAAAATCACAAAATCGGACCTGTCACAACACTTTTAAATTCTTTTTTTAACCTTTTGTAGAAAAAACAATCCCCGTATCCGAGGATACGGGGATAAAATCAATAGTTTCGACCTTAAATAAGCTCGATAATAGCCATCTCGGCAGCGTCGCCACGGCGAGGTCCGATCTTGGTGATATGGGTGTAGCCGCCTGCTACCTCTGCATACTTGGGAGCGATTTCGTTGTAAAGCTTCTTTACAACCTCCTCCTTAGTAATAAAGGCCATTGCCTGACGCTTAGAAGTAAGACTGTCAGTCTTTGCGAGTGTAATATATTTTTCGGTCATTGCGCGAACTTCCTTAGCACGGGTAACGGTGGTCTCAATCTTACCGTTTTCGAGAAGGAAAGTAACCATTGCGCGAAGCATAGCGGTTCTGTGATCGCTAGTTCTTCCGAGTTTACGAGTTCCGGGCATTTATATCACTCCTTACCGGTGAATTTTGTGCAGCAGTTCTCACCTGCCACTCGGGTTTAAACCCTTATTCGTCTTCTCCCTTTTTGAGAGCGAAGCCAAAGCTTGCAAGCTTGGCAATAACCTCTTCAAGGGACTTGCGGCCGAGGTTTCTTACCTTCATCATATCCTCTTCGGTCTTTTCGGTAAGATCTTCAACCGTATTGATTCCTGCGCGCTTAAGGCAGTTAAAGCTACGTACCGACAGATCAAGGTCTTCAATAGTCATATCAAGAACCTTTTCACGCTCGGTGGTCTGCTTATCGGCCATAATGTTCTCGCTCTCACTTCCAACCTCTGCAAGGTCAAGGAAAAGACCGAAATGCTCGATAAGAATACGTGCAGCAAGGGATACAGCCTCGTTAGCTCTCATAGAACCGTCGGTCCATACTTCGAGGTTAAGGCGACCCTTATCAACTACCTGTCCTACACGGGTATCGTCAACAGTAAAGTTGCACTTTACTACAGGGGTATAAATAGAATCTATCGGGATGACACCGATAACGTTGGCAGCAGGCTTGTTACCCTCGGCGGGAACGTAACCGCGGCCCTTAGATACGGTCATCTCAATATTGAGCTTTGCATCCTCGCCTAAGGTAGCGATGTGCTGCTCGGGATTGAGAATTTCAACTTCGGAATCAGTCTTGATAGATGCGCCTGTAACTACACAGGGGCCTACTGCATCAATATAGACGGTCTTGCTGCCTTCGCAGTGAAGCTTGGCAATGAGCTCCTTAATGTTAAGGATAATCTCGGTAACGTCTTCCTTGACGCCGGGCACGGTAGTGAATTCGTGAACTACACCGTCGATCTTAACGGTTGTTACTGCTGCGCCGGGGAGAGTGGAAAGGAGAACCCTTCTCATACTGTTTCCCAGGGTAGTAGCGTAGCCTCTCTCAAGGGGCTCCATAACGAACTTGCCGTATGTGCCGTTATCTGATAACTCCAGCGTTTCAATTCTGGGCTTTTCAATTTCTATCATTTAAAAGCTCCGTTCTCCGCATAAATATATTTGTAGCATTCCGATGCCGTATGCGGTTTGGCATCGGATACGTAGTAAAACTATCAGCCTATTACTTAGAGTAAAGCTCGACGATGAGATGCTCTTCAACGGGAGCCTCAATCTGCTCACGCTCGGGAAGGTTGATTACCTTAACCTCGTAAGCGTCGGCATTCTTGCTCATCCACTCGGGAACGGGCTTAGCGGAATTAGCTTCTACGATAGCCTTGAATTTCTCGGAACCGCGAGCCTTTTCGCAAACGGTGATAACATCGCCTGCCTTAAGAAGGTAGGAAGCGATATCTACACGATGACCGTTAACCTCGAAATGGCCGTGGCCAACCAGCTGACGGGCTTCTGCTCTGGAAGAAGCATAACCTGCCCTGTAAACAACGTTATCAAGACGGCTCTCAAGGATGCGGAGAAGGTTGGTACCTGTAACGCCCTGCTTATTAACAGCCATCTCGAAATAATGACGGAACTGATGCTCTGCAACACCGTAGAATCTTCTGGCTCTCTGCTTTGCACGAAGCTGCAGACCATACTCGGAAGACTTCTTTCTGCCCTGACCGTGCTGGCCGGGGGCATAGGATCTAACGGTGAATGAGCATTTCTCTGAATAACAACGCTCGCCCTTTAAGAACAGCTTCTGTCCCTCGCGGCGGCACTGTCTGCATACTGCTCCAGTATATCTAGCCATTTAATACACCTCCAATAATTACACACGTCTTCTCTTGGGAGGACGACAACCATTGTGGGGGATCGGGGTAACGTCTTTAATCATACTTACCTCGAGTCCGGCGGACTGTAATGCACGAATTGCGGCTTCACGTCCTGCACCGGGTCCCTTTACATATACCTCAACGGTCTTAAGGCCA
>JAGAPN010000048.1 GCA_017623235.1 Clostridia bacterium
CCTTTAAAGAATAAAGAATAAAGAATAAAAAAGGTGTGCGGCAATGCCGCACGGATATATAAATGTGACGAAGTTACTCATTAATTTTGCACTTTGCGCTCTGCATTAAAAAAGGACAGCCCCCATAGGGCTGTCCTTTTTAGCGCCTATATTTCTCGGCATAGACCCCGGGGGTGATGCCGTAATGCTTTTTAAAGCTGCGGGAAAAGTAGGCCATATCCGAAAAGCTGCAAAGGTCGGCCACCTCGGTCAGGGTAAGACTACCCGATTTTAAAAGACCTCGGGCCTTTTCCAGCCGCAGTATTCTTATATATACCATTGGGCTCAGCCCCGTTACCTTTTTAAAGCGGCGGCAAAAATAGGCCTCGTCATAGCCGAATTTACGGCTGAGCCCTGCCGAGGATATATCCTCGCAAAAATGGCCGTTTATATATTCGGTAATCTCTTTAAATTTGCCCGAATCGGTATAGGCCGCCCGGGTGGTGTGGGGGCAGCTGCGGTAAAGGGCAGCCAGCAGTCGGTACACCCCTGCCACCGCCGCCAGAGAGTCGGCCTCGCTGCCGCCACGTTGGGCGGCTATAATCTCCTCGGCGCAGGCTATGGCCTCGGGGTCACGGGTGAGGGTGGAGAAAACCGTTTGCTGGTCTGCAATAGGGGAAAGCAGCTTGCCGCTTATCCCCGTCTGATTATAAAATCGGGCAAGGTCAAACATTATGGCGTGGTAGGTAACTCCTCTGCTGCCTGCAATACCGCTGTGGGGCGTTTCGGGGCAGAATATTGCAAGACTGCCTGCCTCGGCCTCAAGGCTTCCCTCCGAGCAGCCGATTTTAAGGCTGCCCTTTTTTATAAGCAAAATCTCCATTCTGTCGTGCCAATGCATACCGAAAACGTACCTGCCTGCAGGCTCGTCTACGTGGTCGATTATCTTAACGGCAGAATCGCCGTACAGTACGGGGGTCAGTTCCTTTTGATGGTCCAGCTTCATATAATCACCTAAAAAGTCAAAATTGTCTAATTCAATGTCAAAAATACAGGTTACTATAGCTCCCTGCCAATGGTATCATAAAACTAACGATTTTGCAATATAAAAGGAGCGAGGAATATGAATATCGGCGTATGTATCCGTTTCACGGATATGGAAGGAATGTCAAAAAAATTCAAAGACCTTGTAGATAACGGCTTTAACAGCTGTCAGCTGGTCTGCTGGGATATGACCCTGCTGACCGAGGAAAATGCCAACACCATAAAGGGCCTTTGTAAGGAGTACGGTGTTACCGTTTCGGCTGTTTGGTGCGGCTGGGAGGGCCCCTGTGTCTGGAATTTTATTGAGGGTCCCACCACCCTGGGCCTCCTGCCCGAGGAGTGGAGAGAGAAGAGGGTAAAAAACCTCTGCCTTGGCTCGGATTTTGCCGAAATGCTGGGCGTTTCCGACCTGGTTACCCACATGGGCTTTATCCCTGAAAATCCCAACGACCCCCAGTTTATTCCTTTCTGCAAGGCGGTGGCCGAGGTTGCCCGCTACTGCAAGGCAAAGGGCCAGTATCTCCTTTTTGAAACGGGCCAGGAAACCCCTGTTACAATGCTTCGCTGCTTTGAGGAGGTTGGGGAGGATAACCTGGGTGTTAACCTTGATACCGCTAACCTTATCCTTTACGGCAAGGCAAATCCCGTAGATGCGTTGGACGTTTTCGGTAAATACGTAAAGGGTCTTCACGCCAAGGACGGCCGTTACCCCACCGAGGGTAGGGAGCTGGGCAGGGAAACCCGTCTGGGTGACGGTAAGGTTGATTTCACCGCCCTGTTTTCAAAGCTTTATGAGCTGGGCTATAACGGCTACGTTACCATTGAAAGGGAAATTTCGGGTCCCAAGCAGACCGAGGATATTCTCTTTGCAAAGTCATATCTTGAAAACATTATAAGTAAAATATACGGAGGAAGTAACAATGCTTAAGGTAGGTTTAGTAGGCTGTGGCGGCATCAGCGGCGCCCATATTCCCGCTTGGGTTAAAATGGAGGGAGCAGAGGTTGTGGCCATCTGCGACCTTCGCCAGGAAATGATAGACAAGTACGACAAATACAACATTCCCGGAAAATATCTTGATTTTGATGAAATGCTGGAAAAGGAAGAGCTGGACATCCTGGATATCTGTCTACCCACCTATCTCCACGCCGATTATTCCATAAAGGCTATGGAAAAGGGCATCAACGTAATCTGCGAAAAGCCTATTTCCTTAAAGCGTGAGGACGTTGAAAGGGTTTACGCCTGCGCCGAGAAGAACAACGTAAAATTTATGGTGGCACAGGTGCTTCGTTTCTGGCCCGAGTTTGAAAAGCTTAAGGAGTTTTACGATAACGGCAGATTTGGTCGTCTGCTGTCGGGCCGTATGCAGCGCCTGGGCAATATCCCGGGCTGGAGCTGGGACGGCTGGATGAGGGACGAAAAGCGCAGCGGTCTTGTGCCCTTTGACCTTCACATTCACGACCTTGATTTTATAGTTTACGCCTTTGGCACACCTAAAAAGCATACCTGCCTGCGCACCAAGCGCCCCGACCAGGATTATATGACGGTAAGCTACGAGTATGATGATTTCTTCATCACCACCGAGGCCTCCTGGTATGCCGCCTGTCACCCCTTTAAGGCAAGCTTCCGCTTCCAGTTTGAGAAGGCGGTTGTGGTATTCGACGGCGATATGGTGGTTTACGATACCGAGGGCAACGTAATGAAGCTTACGGGTGAAGAGGGCGAGTCGGGTGTAATCAACCTGCCAAAGAGTAACGCCTATAAGAATGAGATTATCTATTTTGCCGACTGCGTGAAGAATAATCTTCCCGTAGAAAAGGTAAAGGCCGAGGAGCTGGCCACCGTTCTGGATATTATAGGTACCATTTGACATAGAGGCCCCGGTGTGATATAATTACACTCCGTCTGGAGGAGTTTTAATGGAATTTGGCCTTAAATTTTTTATAACGGGCATTATGCTGGGGGTTGGCCTGGCTATGGATGCCTTTTCGGTTTCGCTGGCCAACGGCCTTAACGAGCCCTTTATGAAAAAACGCAAGATGTGCACCGTTGCAGGTGTGTTTGCCTTTTTCCAGGCCCTTATGCCTATGCTGGGCTGGGTTTGCGTACATTCCCTGGTTACGTGTTTCAGAATTTTTGAAGGGTTTATCCCCTGGATTGCCCTTATCCTGCTCTCCTTCATAGGCGGCAAAATGCTCTATGAGGGTATAAAGGCGAAGGACTGTGAGTGCTGCGAGAAATGCGCAGTCGGCATTTGGGGGCTTATGGTGCAGGGTGTAGCCACCTCTATCGACGCCTTGTCGGTGGGCTTCACCATATCGGAATACGACCTGTTTTCGGCCTTTATTACCGCCTTTATCATAGCGGCCGTCACATTCGTTATCTGCCTTGCAGGTATCGCTATCGGCAAAACCGCAGGTACACGCCTTTCGGGCAAGGCGGGCATATTGGGCGGCGCAATTCTTATATTCATCGGTTTAGAAATTTTTATTACAAGCTTTATATAAAAAAGAAGCCTTCCCGACAGGGAAGGCTTCTTTTATTTACAGTAATTTTCAATATACCCGTCTATGGCCTGGGAAATAATTTTCTCGGCCTCGTCACGGCCGCTTACCTCGTTAACGGCGGTTTCCTTGCCCTCCAGCTCCTTATATACCTTAAAGAAATGCTTCATTTCTTCATATATATGCTTCGGGATTTCGGAAATATCCTTATATACGTTATAGGTGGGGTCACCCAGAGGGATGGCGATAATCTTTTCATCATATCTGCCGTTATCCACCATTGAAATAACGCCGATAGGGTAGCACCTTACCGAGGTCATAGGCTTCAGGGGCTCGCTGCAAAGCACCAGCACGTCCAGGGGGTCTAGGTCGTCGGCATAGGTGCGGGGTATAAAGCCGTAGTTGGCAGGGTAGTGGGTAGAGGTGTAAAGTATGCGGTCAAGAATAAGTATGCCCGTTTCCTTATCCAGCTCATATTTACACTTACTGCCCTTTTCTATCTCTATTACGGCAATAAAATCCTTGGGGGTAATTCTTTTAGGGTTAATGTTATGCCAGATATTCATTATTTGGTACCGAAGATTCTGTCGCCTGCATCACCCAGACCGGGCAGGATGTAGGCGTGGTCGTTAAGCTGGCGGTCAAGGGCTGCGCAGAATACCTCAACGTCGGGATGGGCGGTGGTGAAGGCCTCAACGCCCTCGGGTGCGGCGATAATGCACATAAATTTAACGCTTCTGGGGCCGAATTCCTTAATGCGGGCAACGGCATCTATGGCAGAGCCGCCTGTGGCCAGCATAGGGTCAAGCACGATAACGTCACGCTCGGGAATATCGGCAGGCAGCTTGCAGTAGTAGTCAACAGGCTGATGTGTTTCGGGGTCGCGGTACATACCGATATGGCCCACCTTTGCGGTAGGAACCAGGCTCAGCACGCCGTCTACCATACCAAGGCCTGCACGGAGAATGGGCACGAAGGCCAGGGTTCTGCCCGAAATGCGCTTTGCGGTCATCTTTTCCATAGGGGTTTCGATAACGGCATCTTCCAGGGGCAGGTCACGGGTAGCCTCATAGCACATAAGCATAGCGATTTCGCTTACAAGCTCACGGAACTGCTTGGTGCCTGTGCGCTTGTCACGGAGAATGGACAGCTTGTGCTGAATAAGCGGATGGTCAAAAATCATTACTTTACTCATAAATATCACCCTTAACCTTCATTTTCAATTTTCATTACTTTATCAACACGGGTCTGATGGCGTCCGCCCTCAAACTCGGTGTCTACAAACAGGTCTACAAGCTCGATAGCCGTGCCAACGCCGATAACCCTGCCACCCAGGCAAAGAATATTGGAGTCGTTGTGCAGACGGGTATATTTTGCAGAGAAATGCTCGCTGCAGCAGGCGGCTCGGATGCCCTTTACCTTGTTGGCGGCCAGGCTCATTCCGATACCCGTTCCGCAAACCAGAATGCCACGCTCACACTCGCCCGAGGTAATGTCGGCGCAAACCTTTACGGCAATATCGGGGTAATCTACCGAATGGTTTTCGTAAATACCCTCGTCCTTCACCTCAAAGCCACGGCTTTTAAGATGCTCGGCAATAGCGTTCTTATGCTCAAGTCCGCCGTGGTCGCAACCAATTGCAATCTTCATATCACTTGTTCTCCTTTTTAAGCTTTAGTTCACGCTCGGCCTGGGGCAGCCGCAGGTAGTAGGGGGCCAGCTCCCGGGCGGTGACCCGATTTTGGGCCAGTTCCTCGGCGGCCAGGGCCACACCGCAGGCATTCTGGTACCGCAGGGGCTCCGATGCGATGGTTATGTTCTTATTCTCCTCACAGTAGGGGGCAAAAAGCTGTGCGCCGTCCCCTGCAACGAGGATTTTTTCGTTATATTCCTCCAGCTCCTTTGCCACGTCGGCCACCATTACCGCCCTATCCTCGCAAAGACGGGTAACGGTGCCCTCCTTTATGCGGAAAAGAGCGTTATATACCTGGCTGCAACGTGCATCCATAGCGGCGCAAAGTATACAGTCGGTATCAAGGTGACAGTAGGGGATGGAAAGCAGGGTGGAAACGGGGATGCAGGGCAGATTTTTAGGGGCCGCCAGACCTTTGACGGCGCTGATGCCGATGCGAATACCCGTAAAGGAGCCGGGACCGTAGTTTACGGCAAAGCCCTCTATATCCGAAAGGGTCAGCATAGCCGATTCCAGGGTGCTTTTAATCATAGGCATTAGGGTCTGGGAATGGGTAAGCTTTACGTTTACGAAGGAGGAGGCAATAATTTGTCCATCCCGGCAGACGGCCACCGATGCGGGACCTGCAGAGCAGTCAAGGGCAAGTATTCTCATCAGTATATGCCCCCCTCCAGCAGAATTCGGCGGGTATCCTCGTTTATTTGCTGCAACTCAACGGTGATGACCTCACGGCCCTCCAGAGCAGCCTCAATATTTTCGCTCCATTCCACCGCCATAACGCCGCCTCTTTCGGCATAGTCAAAGAAACCGCTGGAGTAAAGGTCCTCCCAGGATTCGATTCTATACATATCAAAATGGAAAAGAGGCAGTCTGCCGCCCAGGTACTCGTTCACAAGGGCAAAGGTGGGGGAGGTGACCTGTCCTTCATAGTCAAGGCCACGGGCAACACCCCTGGTAAAGCAGGTCTTGCCCATACCCATACCGCCCTTAAAGGCGATTATCTCGCCCCCCGTAAAGCGGCGGGCAATGGTTTCGGCAAAGGCCTCGGTGGCGGCGGGGGAGCTTGTAATAATTTCAGTCATCAGAACAGTCCTATTATCTTTCCGTCATCAGAAACGTCAATGTTGTTTGCGGCAGGCACCTTGGGCAGACCCGGCATGGTCATAATAGAGCCGGTAAGGGCAACTATAAAGCCTG
Source organism: Clostridia bacterium (assembly GCA_017623235.1). Taxonomy (GTDB): domain Bacteria; phylum Bacillota; class Clostridia; order Oscillospirales; family Acutalibacteraceae; genus SFWF01. The sequence goes on from JAGAPN010000048.1 coordinate 6,416, forward strand.
CGCCTGCAGAAATCTTAACCTCTCTTACGGTAACGGTAAAGCCTGTGGGACGGCCCAGGGCCTTCTCGTTATCCGAAAGGGAGTACTGGGTTTTGGCAATACATACCGGCATACCCTGACCCAGCTCTTCAATTTCCTTAATATTCTTCTCGGCATCGGCGGTGAAGGCAACACCCTCGGCGCCGTAGATGGTTTTGGCGATAGCGGTAATCTTTTCCTTAATAGAAAGATTGGTATCGTATACGGGGGCAAAGTTGGCGGGCTTTTCGCAGGCGGCAACCACCTTGCGGGCCAGCTCAACGCCGCCCTGACCGCCCTTGGCAAAGACCTCAGACAGGGCAAAGTCGGCGCCCAGGCTCTCGCAGTAGTCGGCAATATATTTTAGCTCGGCATCGCTGTCGTCACCGAAGCGGTTAATGGCAACCACAACGGGTACGCCGAATTTCTTCATATTTTCAATGTGGGCGCCCAGGTTTACGATACCTGCCGCCAGGGCCTCAACGTTTTCGGTCTTAAGGTCGGCCTTGGCCACGCCGCCGTTATATTTAAGGGCGCGGACGGTGGCAACTATAACTATGGCCGAGGGGGCAAGACCTGCCAGACGGCACTTGATGTCGAGGAACTTTTCTGCGCCCAGGTCGGAGCCGAAGCCGGCCTCGGTAATGCAGTAGTCGGCCAGCTTTAAGGCCAGCTTTGTGGCCCTTACCGAGTTACAGCCGTGGGCAATATTGGCAAAGGGACCGCCGTGCATAATGGCAGGGGTGTTCTCCAGGGTCTGAACAAGGTTGGGCTTTATAGCATCCTTAAGCAGGGCCGCCATAGCGCCCTGGGCATTCAGGTCACGGGCAAAAACAGGCTTGCCGTCGTAGGTGTAGGCAACAAGAATGTTGCCAAGCCTGCGCTTAAGGTCGGAAACGTCGCTGCAGAGGCAGAGTATAGCCATAACCTCGCTGGCAACGGTAATCTGGAAGCCGTCCTCACGGGGGATGCCGTTAACCTTGCCGCCAAGGCCTACGTTAACGTAGCGCAGGGCACGGTCGTTCATATCAAGGCAACGCTTAAAGAGAATTCTTCTCTGGTCGATGCCCAGCAGGTTGCCCTGCTGCAGATGATTATCAAGCAGAGCGCAAAGCAGATTGTTTGCGGCGGTGATGGCGTGCATATCGCCTGTGAAATGCAGGTTAATATCCTCCATAGGTACAACCTGGGCATATCCGCCGCCTGCGGCGCCGCCCTTAATGCCGAATACGGGTCCCAAAGAGGGCTCACGCAGGGCAATAACGGCCTTTTTGCCGATAAGGGGCATAGCCTGTCCAAGGCCTACAGAGGTGGTGGTTTTACCCTCGCCTGCAGGGGTGGGGTTAATGGCGGTAACCAGGATAAGCTTACCGTCGGGTCTGTCCTTCACACGGTCAATCAGCTCCTCGCTGAGCTTGGCCTTGTATTTGCCGTAAAACTCAAGGTCGTCCTCGGCAATATCCAGCCCCTTGGCAATCTCCTTAATGGGCAGCATTTTTGCGCCCTGGGCAATTTCAATATCTGTAAGCATTATTCTACCTCCGAAACAATTTATTTACAGTTATACGCATTATATCACATTTTTTTCAAATATTAAAGTATTCGGAAACATTTTTTTAAAAATATTATATACTTGCAATTATAGCGACTATAAAATATAATGGAATATATATCTTTGAAGGGAGGCTATAGGGTGAAGAACATTTTTGCCATTATTGCGGACTATATCCGTGAAGCCGATAAAATTATGTTTTTACTTACCTTTGCAGCCTCCGCATACGGCTGTCTGGCGGTGCTTTCGGCCACCGCCTATACAGGCTCCGTCAAGCAGTTTGTCACCCAGGTAACGGCGGTTATCATCGGCTTTGGCCTGGCCATATTTATTTCCAACTTCGACTATAAGCGTATTCAAAGCCTGTGGCCCCTGGCGGCGGCCGTAGGTCTTATTCCTGTACTGCTTACCTTCTTTATAGGCTTCGCTCCCGAGGGCACCGACGATAAGGCCTGGCTTTTGCTGCCCGGCGGTGTTTCCTTCCAGCCGGCCGAGCTTTTGAAGGTCTGCTTTGTGGTGACCTTTTCGGCCCACCTTACGGCGGTAAAAAAGACGATAAACAAGCTTAAGACCCTGGTGCCCCTGCTGCTTCACGGCGGCTTTCCCGTGGTGCTTATTCACTTTCAGGGTGACGACGGTACCGCCCTGGTTTTCGCCGTAATGTTTATCGCTATGCTTTACAGCGCAGGTCTCAGGCTCCGTTATTTTGCCATAGCGGGTGGTGCGGCTGTAGTGGCGGCGCCTATTGCCTATTTCTTTATACTTAACGAGGACCAGAAGGCCCGTATTCTTTCTATCTTCAATCCCGAGGCCGACCTGCAGGGTATCGGCTTCCAGCAGTGGATGGGTCGTATTGCTCTGGCCAACGGCGGCATTACCGGGCAGGGCCTTTTCCGTGGCGAGCTTACCCAGAGCCAGGGCGTGCCTAAGGCCTATAACGATTTTATATTCGTTTCTATCGGTGAGGAGCTGGGACTGCTGGGCTGCCTGGCGGTGGTAATTCTGCTCACGGCTATCTGCCTGCGCTGTGTGCGGGTGGCAAGGCTCTCGACGGATGAAAGCGGAATGTATATGGCGGTGGGCATCTTTGCTATGATTTTCGCCCAGTCGGTTATAAACGTGGGTATGTGCATCTCCCTGTTGCCCGTTATCGGTATCACCCTGCCCTTTTTCTCGGCAGGCGGCAGCTCCCTTATGTGCCTTATGTGCGGCATAGGGCTGGTGCTCAGCGTCTATAAGCACAGAAACTCAGGCACCATCTATCTTCACGAATAATTTTATCCCCAAGTAAACCTTGGGGATTTCTTAATTTATGTTGAGTTTTCAACTTTTTTGTTGCAATATGTCAGGTTTTGTAGTAAAATAACTTTGTTAATAAATTATGAACGGAGGAATTTAAGTGGCCTTCAGAGCAGACGGCAAAAGAGACCGTAACATAGACCCTATGTATACGGTGGTTCCCTACATTATGAGCACCCGCAACGATTCTATGAATATGATAACGGTGGACGTTCCCCTGGCTCCTATACAGGAATACATAAACGAAAAGCGTAATCAGGGTATCCGTTTAAGCCATATGTCGGTAATTCTGGCGGCTTATATCCGTACCGTGCAGGAGTTCCCTCTGCTTAATAATTTCATCGTTAATAAAAAGGTTTACCGCCATAAGGAGTTTAAGGTGGCAATGGTGGTGCTTAAAAATCTGGCTACCAGGGCAGAAACTATGTCCAAGGTGCAGTTCGAGCCGGAGGATACTATTTTTGACGTAAACCGCAAAATGGATGAATACGTTGAAACAAACAATAAGGAAAACGCTGAAAACAATACCGATAAAATGATTAAATTCCTGGTATCGGTGCCCGGCCTGCTCAGGGTAGGCGTAGGTCTTTTTAAGCTGCTTGACCGATATGGCCTGCTGCCTAAATTTATTACCGATTTAAGCCCCTTCCACGCCTCCCTCACCCTTACAAATCTGGCATCTATCCGTACAAATCACATATATCATCATATCTACAACTTCGGCACCACCAGCGTATTTATCGCTATGGGCAAGCCCCGCGAGGTGGCAAAAAGACGTGGCGGAGAGATTGTTTTTGAAAAATGTATGCCTCTGGGCGTGGTTATGGACGAGCGTATTTGCTCAGGCATTTATTTTGCCGCCGCCTTCCGCAAATTTTCAAATTATCTTGAAAACCCTGCCGTGCTGGAAACAGCCCCCGAAAAAATTGACTAATTCTCTTGATTTTTTCATCGTTTGGATATATAATAGTATAGTTAAATTTAACCACTTTTTCAGGAGGATTTAAAAATGTTAGTTTCTGCAAAGGATATGCTTAACAAAGCAAAGGCAGGCAAGTACGCCGTTGGCCAGTTCAACATCAACAACCTTGAGTGGACAAAGGCCATTCTTCTTACCGCACAGGAGTGCAACTCTCCCTTATCCTCGGTGTTTCCGAGGGCGCAGGTAAGTATATGTGCGGCTACAAGACCGTTGTTGGTATGGTTAAGGGTATGATTGAAGAGCTGGGCATCACCGTTCCCGTTGCTCTGCATCTCGACCACGGCTCCTATGAGGGCGCAAAGAAGTGCATCGAGGCAGGCTTCTCTTCGGTAATGTTCGACGGCTCTCATTATCCCATTGAGGAAAATATTGAGAAGACCAAGGAGCTTGTTGGTATCTGTGACGAGCTGGGCCTTTCTCTTGAGGCCGAGGTTGGCTCTATCGGCGGCG
>JAGAPN010000049.1 GCA_017623235.1 Clostridia bacterium
AGCACTATATGATACCTGCCGATACTGCCGAGCTTATTAATAAAACTAAATCGGCCGGGGGTAGGGTAATATGTGTGGGCACCACCAGCTGTCGTACACTGGAGAGCGCGGTGAAGGCACACGGCTGTATAAAGGAGTGTGACGGAGATACCGATATATTCATTTATCCCGGATATAAATTCGGTTGTATGGACGCTCTTATTACTAACTTCCACCTACCCGAAAGCACACTTATAATGCTGGTTTCGGCCTTTGCTGGATACGATAATACGATGAATGCATATAATACCGCCGTCGATGAGAAATATCGCTTTTTCAGCTTCGGTGATGCTATGTTTATTAAATAGGTGACAAAATGGAGAAATCGAAATTTACTTTACTTAAAACCGAGGGCAGGGCCAGACGCGCCACCTTCGAAACGGTGCACGGTACCGTGCAAACTCCTGCTTTTATGAACGTGGCTACCTGCGCCGCCATAAAGGGTGGAGTTTCCGCCGAGGATTTAAAGGAGCTGCACTGTCAGGTAATGCTTTCAAACACTTATCATCTTCATGTTCGTCCCGGAGATGATATTGTAAGAGAGTGCGGTGGTCTTCACAAGTTTACAACCTGGGATGGTCCTATCCTTACCGATAGCGGCGGTTTTCAGGTCTTTTCTCTGGCTTCTCTGCGAAAGATTACCGAAGAGGGCGTAAATTTCCAGAGCCACGTCGACGGTAAAAAGATATTTATGGGACCTGAGGAGAGTATGCAGATACAGTCAAATCTTGGCTCTACCATCGCTATGGCCTTTGATGAGTGTGTGGAAAATCCCGCCGAGTATAATTACGCCAAGGAATCCTGTGCCCGCACCACCCGCTGGCTGAAGCGGTGTAAGGCTAAAATGGACGAGCTTAACGCAAAGCCGGATACCGTAAACCCCAAGCAGATGCTTTTCGGTATAAATCAGGGCTGTACCTATTCCGACCTTCGAATTGAGCATATGAAGGAGATTGCGGAACTTGACCTTGACGGTTATGCTATCGGCGGCCTTGCCGTAGGCGAGCCGGCCGAGGAAATGTACAGGGTGATAGAGGACGTTGAGCCTTATATGCCTAAGGATAAAATTCGCTATCTTATGGGTGTGGGAACCCCCTCAAATATTCTTAACGGAGTAGAGAGAGGTGTTGACCTGTTTGACTGTGTAATGCCCAGCAGGAATGCCCGTCACGGCCATCTCTTTACCTGGAACGGCATTATTAACATCAACAACAATAAATATGCTACCGATATGAGCCCTATAGATGCAAACTGTGGCTGTCCCGTATGCCGCCGCTATAGCAGAGCATATCTTCGCCATCTGCTTAAAAGCACAGAGATGCTCTCACAAAGACTGCTTGTTATGCATAATCTGTGGTTTTATAATACCCTTATGGAGGAGATACGCAAAGCCCTTGACGAGGGTCGGTTTGCTGAATTTAAGGCTAAGTGGGATCCGATAGTGAGCAAGCGTATTTAAATTATACTTGAAATATCCGTAAATACTGTGTATAATACCATTTGAACAATTTTGGAGGTAGAAATTATGTATATTAACTTATTAGCAGATCAGGCTCCAAGCGGCGAAAACGCCGGAGGAGTAATGGGTACCGTAATGTACATTGGTATGATTGTACTGATGTTCGTCGTTATGTACTTTATTATGATTCGTCCTCAGCGTAAAAAGCAGAAGGAAGAAGAGAAGATGAGAAATAACATTCAGATCGGTGATGAAATCCTCACCATCGGCGGCTTTTATGCTCGTGTTATTTCCATTAAGGAAGACGCTCTCATCATTGAGTCTGTAAGCGACCACAGCAAACAAAAGGTTGCACGTTGGGCCGTTCAGCAGAATCTTACAATTCACGACGAAGGCTAATTTTTAAAGGTGGGCTTATAAAGCCCGCCTTTTTCATATTAAGGATTCCTTCTGCATAAACATTTAAGCGGAGGGATGGTAATGAATAAAGAATCTAATTATAATTTTGCCGAAAGGCTTGTTGTCTGCGCTTTGGCTACCTTGCTTGGCGCCCTTGTCATAACTGCGGCAATGCTTTTATCTGCGGCACTAATGCTCTATTTTGACCTTTCCGAGGGATTTGCATCTCCTATCTCCGGGGTTTGTATGGGTATAGGCACCTTTGTTTCAGGACTTGTAGCTGCCAGAAAAATAAAAACGGGCGGTATTGTTAACGGGTCAATTTGCGGTATTATGATATATTTGCTTATTTTCGTTATTTCTATGATTATTTCCCCGTCGGCGCCCACACTTATAAGTCTTTATCACGGTATTATCGCTCTGTTGTCGTCTGCCATAGGCGGTATGATTGGCGTGAACCTTTCTTCAAGTAAAAAACTGATATAGAATGCTATCCACCGTGACGATTTTTTGCGGTGGATATTTTTATTCTTTGATTAAGTTCTTGATTTTAATTCTTTTTGTGATACAATATAGATACTCGCAAAAGTAAAATTTAAATTAGGAGATAATTAATGAATATTACCAATGATATAAAATATATAGGTGTAAACGATAGGGAAATCGACCTTTTTGAGGGTCAGTACGTTGTACCTAACGGAATGGCGTACAACTCCTACGCTATTGTAGATGATAAAATCGCTATAATGGATTCGGTAGATATAAATTTTACCGAAGAATGGCTGGACAATATTAAAACCACACTTGACGGCCGTAGTCCCGATTATCTCGTTGTTCAACATATGGAGCCTGACCATTCGGCCAATATTGCCAATTTTAAAGAGGTTTATCCCGATGCGGTTGTCGTTGCTTCGGCAAAAGCCTTCGCAATGATGAAAAACTTTTTTGGCACCGATTTTGATGGTAAAAATTTGGTTGTAGGGGAGGGGGATACCCTTTCTCTCGGCCGTCACGAGCTGGTGTTTGTTACAGCTCCTATGGTGCATTGGCCTGAGGTAATTGTTACCTATGACAAAACTGACAAGGTTCTGTTTTCTGCCGACGGTTTCGGCAAATTCGGCGCCCTTGATGCGGAAGAGGATTGGGCCTGCGAAGCTCGTCGTTATTACTTTGGCATTGTAGGAAAATACGGCCTTCCGGTACAGAATTTGCTTAAAAAGGCCGCAGAGCTTGATATAGAAATAATCTGCCCTCTGCACGGTCCTGTTTTGTCTGACAATTTAGGCTACTATCTTAACCTTTATGATACCTGGTCTGCCTATAGACCCGAAGAGGAAGGCATAGTTATAGCCTACACCTCGGTATATGGTAATACCAAAAAGGCTGTAGAGTATCTGGCGGACAAGCTGCGTGGGCTGGGCTGTCCTAAGGTTGCAGTAAATGACCTGGCTCGTTGTGATATGGCCGAGGCGGTTGAGGATGCCTTCCGTTATAGCCATCTTGTTTTGGCCACAACAACCTATAATTCAGATATTTTCCCTTTTATGAGGGAGTTTATCGACCACCTTACCGAACGTGATTATAAGAATCGTAAGATAGCTCTTATTGAAAACGGTAGTTGGGCACCCATAGCTGCCAAGGTTATGAGAGAAAAACTTTCGGCTTGCAAAAATATTGAATTCGCAGAAAATACGGTTAAAATAATGTCTGCGGTAAATGATGATAGTAAGGCGCAGCTTGATGCGCTGGCTAATGAGCTTATCCGGAATATGGAGGTGAAATAGTGATGAAATATGTATGTGACGTATGCGGATGGGAATATGACGAGGCTGTAGGCGATCCCGATAACGGTATTGCCGCCGGCACAAAGTTTGAAGACCTTCCCGATGATTTCGTTTGCCCCCTTTGCGGTGTAGGCAAAGACAACTTCAGCGCACAGTAAAAACGAACCCCCGACAGTCTTTCGCTGTCGGGGGTTTGTTTTTTAAAAAAGCGATGTGAACGGGTGTTCACATCGCTTTTTCTCGTTTTTCTAAAAAAATAATAAAAAGTACTTGCATTTTTCTGACTTCCGTTATATAATACACTCATAAAAGTGGCGCAAAATATCACCAAAATGCAACCATAATAACATCAAAGTGGCAGAAAGGAGTGAAAATTCGTGCTTATAGGCGGTTCTGACCATAACGTTGATAAGAAGGGACGAGTTTTCATTCCCGCCCGTTTTAAGGCCGATTTCGGTGAAAATATGGTTATTTGTGCCTGCGTATTCGGTAACAAGTGCCTTTGGGGCTTTACTGAGGAGGGCTTTGAGCGTTTTTGCAATAAGCTCAACAAATTCTCCTATGACCAAACGCAGGAAATGTATCGTGTTCTGTCCGACGGTGCTGCTTTTGCTGATTTTGACGCTTCGGGCCGAGTGCTTATTCCCTCAGAGCTTCGTAGTTTTGCGGATATCGAGTCTTCTGTTCATATAGTAGGTATGAAGAATTACATTGAAATCTGGAGCAGCGAACTTTGGGAAGAAACCAAATCGAAGGTTGATATGTCCAGCTTTGCACCTATGGTTAAAGAAATGAATTTTAGCTTTGGTGACTGATAAATGGAGTTTAATCATATTCCCGTTCTTTTAAATGAAACGCTTCAGGGTCTTAACATTAATCCTGATGGAATATACGTAGACGGTACTGCAGGCGGTGCAGGTCATTCCCGCGAAATAGCCAAAAGGTTAAAAAAAGGAAGGCTTGTGGCGCTGGATCGTGACCCGGATGCCGTTGCGGTTGCTACCGAAAGGCTTAAAGGTCTTCCGGCAACGGTTGTTAAAAGCAATTACCGTGATATGCGCTCGGCTTTGGATAGCCTTGATATAGAAAGCGTTGACGGAATAATGCTTGATATCGGCGTTTCCTCATTCCAACTTGATAACAGAGAAAGAGGTTTTTCCTTCCACGATGATGCTGCTCTCGATATGAGGATGAGCAAGGAGGGCGCAACCGCAGCCGATTTGGTTAACGGCTTGGATTTAAACGAACTGACCCGTATTTTCAGAGATTACGGAGAAGAAAAGTTTGCTTATAAAATAGCTCAAAAAATTATTGCAGAGCGCGAAAAAGAGCCTATACTCGCAACAGGCCGTCTGGCCGAGATAATTGCTTCGGCGGTGCCTGCTGCCGTAAGGCGCAAGGGTAACCCGTCACGTCAGTGCTTCCAGGCACTCAGAATTGCCGTTAACGATGAGCTGGGCGCACTAAAGGACGGCATAGACGCTGCTTGGAAATGCTTAAAACCGGGTGGAAGATTGGCAATCATAACCTTCCACTCCTTAGAGGACAGAATAACAAAACAAAAATTTAAGGAGTATTGCACAGGCTGCATTTGTCCGCCCGATATACCTATATGCGTTTGCGGCAAAAAACCTCAGGGCAAGCTTATAAATAACAAGCCAATAATTGCATCGGAGGAAGAACTGGCTGTTAACACCCGTAGCAGAAGTGCAAAACTAAGGGTAATTGAAAAATTATAGAAAGGAAAAGCTATGAACAACTCGAAGTATTATAACGATTCTTTGGCATACGATTTCGCTATGTTTATGCCGAAGGAAAAGACGGAACCCCGTGCTCAAATCGTTAAGATGCCCAAGAGAAAGGTGAATACTGCTTCCCGTAAAAAGGCGAGGAAGAGCGTTTCGAGAACTGCCTCTATACTTCTTTTAGGGGCCTTGTTCGTTGCTATGATTTGCGCAGGTATTGCCTTGAGAGTTGAAATTTCCGAGGTCAATTCACAGATAGTTGATGCTAAAACAGAGCTTTCAGCATTAAGCGGTGAAGAAACACGGCTCAACATGGAATACGAGAAGCTTCTTTCCTATAAAAATATAGAAGAGGCTGCCCAGAATATGGGTATGCGTAAAATGGATAAAAGCCAGATAATATATATTAATGTCAACAACACGAATAAAGCTATTGATGCTGACGGTAACGTGCTTACTGCAGACAAAGAATAGTTTTGGTCTTTATGAATATAATTTTACGTATAAGAAAACACGAGAGTTCTGTATTTTTTCGGAACTCTCGTTTCAAGCATTATTAAGGGCTGCGTAAATTCCTGTTTTTTTGACGAAATTACGAATTTGGAGGTAAGGAAATGGCTGTAAAGGCTAGTAAAATGATGATAAAAAGAATTATTTTTATTATGCTTGCAGTAGTAATACTGTTTGTTTCCGTCACCTCTGTACGTCTTGTTCAGATAATGATAATAGATGGCGAAAAAATGCAGTCTTTAGCATCCGAACAGCAGCTTTATGATACGCTGGTTACAGCGCCCAGGGGAAATATCTACGATAGTGAAATGAATCTTATCGCTACAAGCGATACGGCTTATACTGTGTATATAACCCCCAATAGCATTAACAGCTTAGAAGAAAAAAAACAGGTTAAGGTCCGTGAAGCTATAGCTAAGGGCTTTTCGGAAATCCTTGATATGGATTACGAAACCGCTTATGGCTATACCGAAAAGAAAACCTACTACGTAATTGTAAAAAAACGCATCGATAAGCCTACGGCCGATAAAATTCGAACCTACCTTTCTGATAACAGCGACCTAAAATTGGCCAAGTATGTAGGAATAGATGAAACCACAAAGCGTTATTATCCCAACCAGAACCTGGCATCTGTATTGCTTGGCTTTGTAGGTGATGATAATCAAGGACTTTCAGGACTTGAAAATTATTACGACAGAACCCTCACAGGGGTTGCAGGTCGTGTTGTTGCTGCAAAAAACGCCCTGGGTGCCGATATGCCCTTCTCCTACCAGGTGGTAGAAGAAGCAAAGCAAGGAAATTCCCTGGTGCTAACTGTAGATTCCTACATTCAGCATATTGCCGAAAAGTATCTTGAGCAGGCGGTAGAGGCTAATAAGGCCAGCGACAGAGGCGCCTGCATAGTTATGAATGTCAACACAGGCGCAGTTCTTGCGATGGCTGTTAAGGGTGATTTTAATCCCAATGAGCCTTTTACATTGACAGAAGAAGACAAGGCTTTATTAGAGGCTGAGGATTCCAAGTATACCGTTAACGAACTACTCAATAAAAGGTGGAGAAACAAGGCTGTTTCCGACACCTACGAGCCGGGCTCGGTATTTAAAATAATGACTGCCTCTATGGTGCTTGAGGAAGACCTCACAAGCCTTACTAATACTTATAATTGCGGTTATACTATCTATGTTGCGGGTCAGATATATCACTGCCACAAAAGGGGAGGCCACGGCCTTCAAACCTTTAAGCAGGCAATGGTAAATTCCTGCAACCCTACATTCATTACGGTAGGTCAGCTTTTGGGCGTATCTAAGTTCTCTAAGTATTTTGAGGCCTTTGGACTGACCAAAAAAACGGGAATTGACCTCCCCGGTGAGGCTTCCCCCGTATATCATAAACAGGCAAATATGGGTCCCACCGAGCTGGCATCCTCTTCCTTCGGTCAGACCTTTAAGGTTTCGGCAATTCAGCTTATAACTGCCGCCAGCGCCGCAGTTAACGGGGGATATTTGTATCAGCCCTATGTTGTTGAAAAAATCATTGATTCGGATAATAACGTAGTGAAATCGGTACAGGCTAACGTTAAAAGACAGGTTATAAGTGAGTCTACAAGCACCAAACTTCGTGAGATGCTGAAGGCCGTTGTTAACGATGGCGGCGCAAGCAACGCTTACGTAGCAGGCTACGGTGTGGGAGGTAAAACAGGTACCTCGGAAAAGGTTGCCGAGTCCCAGGCTTCGGGCGAAAGACTCTATATTGCATCATTTATCGGATTTGCTCCCATCGACGACCCCGAAATTGCGGTTCTTATAATGATAGATGAGCCTCACGGCAGTTCCCATTTCGGAGGTGCGGTTGCGGCTCCTGTTGGGGCAGAAATTCTTGAAGACGTGCTGCCTTACCTGGGTTACGAGCCTCAGTATACCGAGGAAGAGCTTAAGAACTTTGCGATTAAGGTACCGAATCTTATTGATAGCTCGGTATCGGATGCAAAAAATGAAATCAGTAAGCTAGGCCTAAAACTTCGTATAATAGGCTCGGGAGATACCATTAAAACACAGCTTCCCGCCCATGGGGAATCCTTGTATAAGGACGGAACGGTGATTGTTTACACAGAGGATGGCGGAGCGGGCGAATCTACCGTGTCGGTACCTAACTTTAACGGTATGACTCCGGCAGAGGCTAATAACACAGCCTCCAGTAACGGTTTAAACATCAAGTATTCGGGTAACATAAGCTCGGGTACACGCATTACCAAGGCATACGACCAGGATATCGCTTACGGTACCGAGGTTGCAGTTGGTACCACCATTACGGTATATTTCAGAGATGAATCCTCTACGGATTAAGATGATTTCAGCGAAAGGAATAAACAATGCAGTTAAAAGAACTACTTCCTCAGGCAGAGGGATTATTGGCCAATATTGATATTAAGGGTATGACCTGTGACTCAAGAAAGGTTGGCCCCGACTATGCTTTTGTTTGCATCAAGGGATATGATACCGACGGTCATAAGTATGCCTTATCGGCGCAGGAAAAGGGTGCGGCTGTAATAATTGCAGAACAGCCGACCGGTGCCGCTAATGAAATAATCGTTGATGATAGCCGTAGGGTGTATGCCGAAATGTCGGCGGCTTGGTTTGGTCACCCTTCAAAAAGTCTTAAGCTGATAGGTGTAACAGGTACAAACGGAAAAACCTCGGTTACCTATATGCTTAAAAGTATAATTGAATCGAAGGGATATAAGACAGGAGTTATAGGCACCATTCAGAATCTTATTGGTGATGAGGTTGTGGGTTCGACCAATACTACCCCCGATGCCTATGGCCTTAACGAGCTTTTCGCCCGTATGAGGGATGCAGGTTGTAAGTATGCCATAATGGAGGTATCCTCCCACGCTCTTGACCAGAAAAGGGTATGGAATCTTGACTTTGAGGTGGCCGCTTTTACCAACCTGACTCAGGACCATCTTGATTATCACAAGACTATGGAAAACTACCTTTCGGCAAAAAAGAAACTGTTTACTATGTGTAAAACCGCTGTTATCAATATTGATGACAGTTACTCTAAAAGTATAATAGAGGATCTCGGTTGCAAATATCTTTCTTACGGCGTCGTTGACCGCTCGGCTACCTATTCGGCCAATGGAATTAATATGCGTCCCGACGGCATTGAATATGAACTGGTCGGAGATTATACAATCAAGCGTATAAAGCTTCGCACAGGCGGTAAATTCTCGGTTTATAATTCCCTGTGTGCTGCTGTATGTGCAGGCGCTTTAGGCTTTTCGCTTGATGAAATCGCAGATGCGCTGGCCGGCCTTCAGGGTGTAAAAGGCAGGGCAGAGGTCGTGCCTACAGGCAAGGACTTTACAGTAATTATTGATTATGCCCATACTCCTGACGGACTTGCAAATATCCTCTCAACCTTCAAAGAGCTTAAAAAGGGAAGACTTGTTTGCCTTTTTGGATGCGGCGGAGACCGTGATGCTACCAAGCGTCCCATAATGGGCTCAATAGCGTCTAAATTATCCGATTTTGTTATAGTAACCAGTGATAATCCCCGTTCGGAGGAGCCCTCCGACATAATAAATGACATTCTTTCAGGTATGAAGGAATATAAGACCCCCTATACAGTTATAGAAAATCGCACGGAGGCCGTAAAATATGCCGTGCAAAATGCACGAACAGGTGATATAATAGTACTGGCAGGTAAAGGACATGAAACCTATCAGATACTCAAAACCGGTAAAATTCATCTCGACGAGAGAGAGGTAGTTGCCGAGGCTCTGTCCTGACCTGGGTAAAAAAGTTTAAGGAGAAGTATTATGAGTAGTTTTATTCCTGTAATAACGGCCTTAGTTGCCTTTGCGGTTACCGCCGTAATGGGTATACCTTTTATTCCGTATCTTCGGAAGCTTAAATTCGGTCAGACCATTCTGGATGACGGCCCTTCCTGGCATAAAAGTAAGCAGGGCACACCCACTATGGGCGGAATTATGATTGTAGCGGGAGTTATAGCAGCTCTTGTTATAGGAATCATAACAGGATTTTTATCTGATGCTCCCCTTGCTAACGAGCTGCAAGGAGGCCTTAAACCAATAACCCTTATTGCAGGCTTGGTCTTTGCACTTATGTGCGGAGCGATCGGTTTTATAGATGACTACATAAAGGTTGTAAAGAAACGCAATTTAGGTCTTACCGCTAAGCAAAAAACGGTATTGCAGCTTCTTGCAACCTTAGCATATCTTATTACCCTGGCTGTGGGCGGAATGCACACAACCTGGATACCCTTTGTGGGTGACGTTAATATTATCTCGGGCTTCGGTCTTATCTTCTGGCCAATATCGCTTATATTCATATATTACATGGTCAATGCGGTAAATCTTACCGATGACATTGACGGTCTGGCGTCCTCAATTACATTAGTGGTGTGCTGCGCCTATATGCTCATAGCCTCCAGGTCCGGTATGGCAGGCATTAACTGTCTTGCTGCGGCAGGCGCCGGAAGTTGCGTTGGTTTTATTTTCTGGAACGCAAAGCCGGCAAAGGTCTTTATGGGTGACACCGGTTCTATGTTTCTGGGCGGTTTAGTCGTGGCCCTTGCCTACGGCTGCGGAAAGCCGATTCTGCTTATACTTGCAGGTATTGTCTACATACTTGAGGCCCTGTCGGTTGTACTGCAGGTTGCTTCCTTCAAGCTTACAGGTAAAAGAATTTTCAAAATGAGCCCCATACATCATCACTTTGAGATGAGTGGCTGGAGCGAAGATAAAATCTGTCTCGTTTTCTCGGTAGTAGCCTTTGTAGGCTGTTTTGTTGCCGCCTTGGCAGTATATTTGGGTTGGTAAAAAACATATAATTATCTAATAGGGGAGGTGATAGCTTGCCTGCAAAAAAAATAAAAAATAAAACCTCATTCATACAGAGTGGTAAATTGGACATAACCTTTTTATCTCTGGTATTAATACTGTTGTCCATCGGTTTGGTTATGCTTTTTTCGGCCAGCTACGCCTATTCCTATACCTATTACGGAAATTCTTACAGATTTATTTCCAGGCAGGCGCTTTTCGCCATTATAGGTGTTGCCATTATGCTTGGTGTCTCTAAAATAGACTATGGTATTTTAAAAAAACTATCCTGGGTAATTTATGCTGTCACCATCGCTATGCTTGTGGTGGTGCTGATTATTCCGCCTATGTCAGCAGAGTTAAATGTTCATCGCTGGCTCTATATCGGTTCCTTTTCATTCCAGCCGTCAGAAATCGCTAAATTTTCGATAATAGTATTATTTTCAGCATGGTTGGCGGCAAATTCCGAAAAAATTAAAAAACTGCGTTACGTTGCATGGTTGCTGTTACTGCTGGCCATAGTCTGCGTCTTAGTAGTAAGAGAGCCACATCTTTCGGCTACTATTCTGATTTTTGCGTTAGGTATAGTGCTTATGGTTGTCGGCGGTCTAAAGCTGCGCTGGATACTAATAGGCGGCGGCGTCGGTATAGGGGGCATTGTGGCCCTTATTCTTACAGGTGCCATAAGTTACGGCTCGGACCGTATTAAATATTGGTTAGATCCCTGGGCAGATGCAACAGGCCTCGGCTATCAAACCATACAATCACTACTGGCTATAGGCTCTGGTGGTGTGCTGGGCAGAGGCATCGGTCAGTCAAGACAAAAATATCTTTGGGTACCCGAGCCTCATAACGATTTTATTTTTTCAATAGTTTGTGAAGAGCTGGGTCTTATCGGCGCAATGGTTATAATTGTACTGTTCTGTGCCTTGGTATGGCGTGGTTTTACAATAGCTATGCGGTCAAAGGATCGTTTTGGCACCTTGCTTGCAATCGGTCTTACCTTCCAGGTTGGAATGCAGGCAATACTGAACATTCTGGTCGTTACCAACACTATTCCGAATACAGGTATCAGCCTGCCGTTTTTCAGTTACGGCGGTACGGCGTTGGTCATACTGCTTGCTGAAATGGGCATAGTGTTATCAGTTTCCAGAGGCAGTTCTATAGAAAAGGTTTAGAAAGGAAATTTCTGATGCATATTTTATTTGCAGGCGGCGGTACCGCAGGACATATTAATCCTGCCTTGGCCATTGCGGGATATATAAAATCGGTAGAACCTGATACGAAAATAAGCTATATCGGCACAGCCAGAAACCTTGAGGCAAAGCTGGTGCCTGCGGCAGGTTATGATTTCTATACCATTGACGTTTCGGGCTTTCAGCGCAAGCTGACCCCTCAAAATATAGTGAAAAACATCTCTGCAGTAAAAAAGGCTTTTGTGGCTTCCGGTAAGGCCAGACGACTGCTTAAAAAGCTGAAGCCTGACTTGGTAATAGGAACGGGCGGATACGTAAGCGGCCCTGTCTTGAGAGAGGCTGCAAAGCTTGGTATTAAAACCGCTATTCATGAGCAGAATGCCTTTCCGGGAATTACGACAAAGGCCCTGGCACCCAACGTTAACAGGGTTATGCTGGCAATGCCGGAGGCCCGTAAATATATGAAGCTTAAAAATGAGCCTGTAACGGTTGGTAATCCCGTTCGTGGTGAGCTTACGGCAATCAGCAGGGAGGAGGCCAGGAACAGTCTGGGCCTTGATAACAGACCGTTGATTCTTTCCTTTGGCGGAAGTCTTGGGGCCCGCCCCATAAATGAAGCGGTGGCGGGGCTTATAAAGAAGCATAATAATACCCATAAGTATTATCACATTCACGCTACAGGCCGTTCGGGTTATGACTCTACCAAAGAGCTTATAAGCTCTAATTGCGGAGAGCTGGCAGAGGAGATAACCATAAGAGAGTACATAGATGATATGAACGTATGTATGGCGGCGGCCGATCTCGTGATTTGCAGAGCAGGCGCTATAACGCTCAGCGAGCTTTGCGTGTGTTCAAAGGCTTCTGTGCTTATACCATCACCTTACGTGGCGGAAAATCATCAATTTCATAACGCTATGACCCTTAAAAACAAGGGTGCGGCCTGTGTTATTGAAGAGAAGGACCTTACCGAAGAGCTTCTTTGTAAGACGGTGTTCGATTTGCTGGATAACAAATCCGAGCTTAAGCAGATGAGTTTAAATGCAGGTAGATGCAGTATTTCGGATTCTAATGAAAGAATTTATAATGTGATAAAAGAGTTGCTTTCACAAAAATAATAACCCCGCATAGTATGTTAAAGAAAAGGCTGTAGGTCTTTTCTTTGCATATTTAAGGGGTGTTTATATGGCAAAGCTACATATCAGAGGCGGACGGCGCCTTTCGGGAGAGGTAACCCTTCAAGGGTCAAAAAACAGTGCGCTGCCTATTTTAGCGGCCTCTCTAATGGTGAGGGGAACCGTCGTTTTACATAATTGTCCCGACCTTTCTGATGTGAGGGCGGCTGTAAGAATACTGAATAGCCTTGGTTGCAAATGCAGCCAGCTTGGTCACGATGTTTATATCGACGCTTCGGTAGTTAAATGCGATGCTGTGCCTGATGATTTAATGCGAGAAATGCGTTCCTCTGTTGTCTTTTTAGGGGCTATTTTGTCCCGCTGCGCCAGCGCAACAATCAGTGCCCCCGGCGGTTGCGAACTGGGTCCCAGGCCCATAGATCTTCATCTTAAGGCTATAAAAGAAATGGGCTTTTCGGTTAATGAGTCGGGCGGATATATTAATTGCGCCCGTGAGTCGGGCCGCAGTAAAACCGATATTATTCTGGATTTCCCAAGTGTGGGCGCTACCGAAAATATTATACTGGCTGCCACTTTGTCAAAGGGTAGGGTGGTACTGCATAATGCTGCTAAGGAACCGGAAATCTCAGACCTTGCCGACTTTATAAACGGTGCAGGTGGTAAAATATATGGTGCAGGTACCGATACGGTAGAAATATTCGGTGTAAACCGACTGTATTCTACAGAGCACACCATAATTCCCGATAGAATCGTAGCCGCCACATATATGTCCGCCGTGTCGGCAACAGGTGGAGATATAACCGTAAAAAATACTGTTCCATCCCATATTAATGCGATAGTTACCCGATACCGTGAAATGGGTTGTGAGGTTAACTTCAGCGATGATGATATGAGGGTCGTTTCAAATCGAAGAATGAGCCGAATAACAAAAACCCGTTCTACCGTTTACCCGGGCTTTCCAACCGATGCCGGACCCTTGCTTGTGACCTCGCTGGCCTTGGCTGAGGGCACGTCACTTTTTGTGGAAACGATTTTCGATAACAGATTCAATTATGCTGAGGAGCTAAAGCTTCTTGGTGCAGATATAAAGGTTTTCGGCAGATTGGCCGTTATAGAGGGAGTAAGAAGTCTTCACGGCGCAAACGTAAGATGCACCGACCTTCGGGGTGGGGCAGCGGCAGTTGTTGCGGCACTTGCGGCCGAGGGGGAGAGTACGGTAGATAAAATCTGCCATATTGAAAGAGGATATGAAAATATACAGAATGCGCTGTCTGCGCTTTCTGCCGATATAAAAAGGGAATGATTTAATGGATAACAGCCGTGAAAGCTACGACAGAGGTGCATTAATAAAGAGAGTAAGAGAACGCAAACGCCGTCGCAGAAGGAGAATAGCAATAAGGGCCTTAATTGTCACATTGCTCCTCAGCGTAACGGCTTTTTGCATTTTGTCTTTAACTGTACTTTTTAGGACGGAATATGTAAAAATTGAAGGAAATTCAGTCTATAATGACAGCGAAATATTAAATTCAGCAGGTATATATAAAGCAGACAATCTGCTTCTGCTGTCTGAAAAAAAGATATCCGAACGACTTGAAAAAAGCATGCCATATATTTCCGGAGTTGAGCTGAAAAGGGTATTGCCCGACACCGTTGTTCTTACCGTTACCGAAACCAAGGATGAGGTCTGTTTTAATTATGCGGGTAAATTCTACACCGCCGATCTTAACGGCAAGATATTGTCTGAGCTGGGTGAAAAGCCGCAGACCCTTTGCCAAATTACGGTAGGGGAGAAAACCGTGCTTAAAACAGGTGAAAAAATTAATTTCGACAGCAATAATGAGAAGGAACTGCTTTCAAGATATTTGGAGCTTTTTGAAAAAAATGATTTCAATATAAATTTCATAAATATTTCAGACCCGTATGACTCATATATGAAAATCGACAATAATTATATTGTGGAATTTGGGTCTTATAAAGACTTCGAGCTCAAGGCCGCACATCTTGCGGCGACTCTGCCGGAAATGCCTGCAAACAGTACCGGTGTAATAGATTTGGCCGGGTGGTCAACCGGTAAACAGGAGGCATATTTTACCGAAAGATCAATTGCCGATTACAAGCAATAAAATTATTGAATATTTTATAAATTTTTGTTGAAATTTTAAAATATGTGTGTTATGATATAAATCGTATAAGTGTTTTTGCGCTTTAAGGAAGATTAAATATATATGGAGGAACAAAAAATGGCATACAGCATGACAAGCGAATTTGAAAACGAAGTTGCCCAGATTATTAAGGTTGTGGGCGTTGGCGGCGGTGGCGGAAACGCTGTTAACCGCATGGTTGATGCAGGTATACGTAACGTTGAGTTTGTAGCTATCAACACCGATAAGGCCGCTTTATACAATTCTAAGGCAAACACCAAAATTCAGATTGGTGATAAAACCACCGCAGGCAAGGGCGCAGGCGCAAACCCCGAAAAGGGCCGTGCCGCTGCTGAAGAGTCTAAGGACGAGATTGCTGCCGCTATCCGCGACGCAGATATGATATTCCTTACCGCAGGTATGGGTGGCGGTACCGGTACCGGTGCAGCTCCCGTTGTTGCTCAGATTGCTAAGGAACTGGGTATTCTTACCGTTGGCATCGTTACCAAGCCCTTTGCTTTTGAGGGTAAGAGCCGTATGACCCAGGCTGAAGAGGGTATTGCACGCCTGTCCGATCAGGTGGACAGCCTTGTTATCATCCCCAACGAGCGTCTTAAGTTCGTAAGCGAAGAGAAGATTACCTTTAAGAATGCATTTAACATTGCTGATAACGTTCTGCATCAGGGCGTACAGTCTATTTCCGAGCTTATTAACGTAACCGCACTTGTTAACCTCGACTTTGCTGATGTTACCACCATTATGAAGGATGCAGGCTATGCTCATATGGGCGTTGGTATTGCTACCGGTCGTGACAAGGCAGAGCAGGCCGCTAAGGCTGCTATTTCCAGCCCCCTTATCGAAACCTCTATGGAAAATGC
>JAGAPN010000005.1 GCA_017623235.1 Clostridia bacterium
ACGGTTGCCCAGATGGTCGATATCATCGGTGGTACCAATATCATAGGGCAGGTTTATGAAGTAGTTAACTGATGCAAATATATCATCGGCTGTTATGTGCTTAGGTATAAGGGCGCCCAAGTTAGCAGTAATAGCCTCCTTGATATCCTCTTCTGCAGTATTATTTTCAAGAATATCCTTAAGAACACGGAAGGAAACGTTTTCATTAACGCCTAATTCCTTTGTGTCGAAAGAAATAAAGTCGTTAATATCAACCATACCGTTGGAAAGAATCTTAAGCTCACGAACGTTGCCGTTAACGTCCTCTACCTTAACGTAGGCCTCGCAAACACCCTTGCTCTGAAGCTCAAGAGCGCGCTCTTTAGAAACAAGCTCCTCAGGCTCGGCCAGAATTTCACCGGTAAAGGGATCGGCAATCGCACGGGAAAGAACCTTACCTGTCAGACGGGTAGCCAGGCAAAGCTTCTTATTATACTTATATCTACCTACACGGGACAGGTCATATCTACGCTCATCAAAGAAGAGCTGCGCAATATAACTCTGTGCGCCGTCAACGGTAGCAGGCTCGCCGGGGCGAAGCTTCTTATAAACCTCGATAAGTGCATCATCCACGTTGGTGGTGGTATCCTTATCAAGAGTTGCGGCAAGACGCTCCTCATCGCCAACAAGCTGACGAATCTGCTCGTTGGTAGCAACGCCTAAGGAACGCACAAAGGTGGTAAGAGGAAGCTTTCTGTTCTTATCTATACGTACGTAAAGAACGTCGCTTAAATCAGTTTCATATTCAAGCCAGGCACCACGGTTAGGAATAATAGTGGAATTAAACAGCTTCTTGCCGGTCTTTTCTTCAATTTTAAGACCGTAATAAGCACCGGGTGAACGAACAAGCTGAGAAACTATAGCACGCTCTGCACCGTTAATAACGAAGGTACCCGACTCGGTCATAATGGGGAAATCGCCAAGGAAAACTTCACTTTCCTTGATTTCGCCTGTTTCGTTATTTAACAGACGAGCTCTAACCCTTAAGGGAGCGGCGTATGTCGTATCTCTCGCCTTACATTCGGTTACATCGTACTTCGGCTTCTCATCAAGACGGTAATCAATGAAATCAAGCACAAGATTTCCGGTGTAGTCGGTAATTGAGGACATATCGGAAAGGGCTTCACGAAGACCCTCCTCAACAAACCACTTATATGAATCCTTCTGAATTTCAATAAGGTTAGGCATATCGATAACCTCATTAATCTTCGAAAAGCTCATACGAGTGTTTAAACCAAGCTGAACCGGCTTTACCATTGCTTCAGATGCCATAAGCTTTAATCACTCCTTAATAATTATGCACGCGTAATACGTGCCGGACGACCGACCTGTGAACGACCTTTTTACCCCAAATCAAGGTTTCATCAGGGCATAATAGGCCATATTGACCCAGTATCAGTAATTTTAGATTATACAAGAAATTTTTTAGCTTGTCAAGCATATTCTGCAAAAATATTCCAAAAATTTATTTTTTTATTTTTTATGGCCTCAAATGCAAAAAAACACCCGCTGAGATCAGCGGGTGTGAAATATTATTCTTCAATTTTCTGGGGCTGGGCTTCCATTATTTCACGGAAATCATCGCCCGAAATCTTCTCCTCACGGAAGAGCACCTGGGCTACCTCATTAAGCTTGCCCATATTAGCCTTAAGAATTTCCAGAGCCTTGTCATACTGACTCATAACAATACTCTCGATTTCTTCGTCTATCATAGCGGCAATCTTATCCGAATAGTTAGGTGTAGAAGAGAAATCACGACCAAGGAATACCTCGTTATTGCCGTTACCGTAAACCACAAGACCAAGCTTATCGCTCATACCGTACTTGGTAATCATCTTACGGGCAATATCGGTAGCTCTTTCCATATCGTTAGATGCACCTGTGCAAATATCAGACTGGGTAAGCTGCTCGGCAGCACGTCCGCCAAGGAGTGAGCAAATCTGCTCGGTAAGCTGTGTTTTGGAAACGTGGCCCTTTTCCTCGGTAGGAAGATACATTGTATATCCTGCGGCCATACCTCTGGGAATTATAGAAATCTGATGAACAGGATCCTGGGTGGGAAGGAAATAGGATACAACGGCGTGACCTGCCTCGTGATAGGAGGTAATCATCTTATCCTTATCCTTAACAACGTGTGACCTCTTCTCGGTTCCCATAACAACCTTTATGGTAGCCTCCTCAATCTGGGTCTGAGTTATTGCCTTAAGTCCTGCACGGGCAGCCAGCAGGGCGGCCTCGTTTAACAGATTGGCAAGATCGGCGCCCGTAAAGCCTGAGGTTGAATGGGCAATATCCTTAAGATTAACGTCCGGAGCCAAGGGCTTTCCACGGGAATGAACCTTAAGTATCTCTTCCCTACCCTTTGCATCGGGATAATTAACGGTAATCTGACGGTCAAAACGGCCGGGACGAAGCAGAGCCCTGTCAAGAATATCGGGGCGGTTGGTGGCGGCCATAACGATAACGCCGGAATTCTCACCAAATCCATCCATTTCTACAAGCAGCTGGTTAAGAGTCTGCTCTCTTTCGTCGTGTCCTCCACCGAGGCCTGCGCCACGCTGACGGCCTACGGCATCAATTTCGTCGATAAATACAATAGAGGGAGCGCTCTTTTTAGCCTCGTCAAAAAGGTCACGCACACGGGATGCGCCCACGCCCACAAACATCTCGACAAAATCAGAACCGGAAATGGAGAAGAAGGGCACCCCTGCCTCTCCTGCTACAGCCTTAGCTAAAAGTGTTTTACCTGTACCCAGAGGGCCTACAAGAAGCACACCCTTGGGGATACGCGCGCCCAGCTCGTTCAAGCGCTTGGGGTTTTTAAGGAAGTCAACAATTTCAACCAATTCTTCCTTTTCCTCGTCAGCACCTGCGACGTCAACAAAGGTGGTCTTTCTGTTGGGGTCGGCTTTCTTGATTTTAGCCTTGCCAAAGCCCATGGTTTTATCCATACCCATGGTATTGTTCATCTTCCTCATAAAGAAGAAGCCCAGGGCAACAATGACGCCGAGCATAAGCAGGCTGGGAATAAGGCTTAACAGCCAGGAGGATTCTCCCCCGCTCTTATAGTCACTTTTTATCATCAGCTTTTCATCGTCTGTACCACGATATTTATCGTTAGTTTCGGTAACGATATCATTTATATCATAAAAGAAAAGCTGAGTATCGGCAAGAGTATAGCGGAACTTCTTTTCGGGTTCATCACGCTTTACGTATATAAGCTCGCCGCTGTAAAGATTCAGTTGATATTCCGAAATCTTGTTATCCTCGAACATTTCGACAATCTCATAATATTTCAGCTTATCAACATTTTTGGTGCTCATAGAAACAACGACCATAGTCAGAATGAATATAATCGGTATTCCAAGATAAATGAGCACATTACGAATATTTTTCTTCAAGGGTATATCTTCCTTTCTAATTTACTCACTATAAACCGAGGGAGATAAAACCCCAACAAACGGTAAATTGCGGTATTTTTCATCATAATCAAGGCCGTAGCCCACAACAAATTCATCCGGCACCTGAACACCCGTATAATCGGCAACGATATCTGCCTTTCTTCTTTCGGGCTTGTCCAGGAAGGTACATATCTTCAAGCTGGCAGGCTTACGGAGCATAAGCATAGCCTTAAGATTTGACAGAGTAACACCGGAATCAAGAATATCCTCAACCAAAAGAATATCGTAACCCTCAAGGTCGATATTAAGGTCCTTAAGTATCTTTACCGAGCCTGAGGTACGGGTACCTGAGCCATAGGAGGATACTGCCATAAAGTCAATTTTACAGTGGGTCTTAATCTCCCTCATAAGGTCGGCCATAAAGACTACCGAACCCTTTAGTATGCTGACAAGCAGAAGATTTTTACCCTCGTAATCCTTGGTAATCTGTTCACCAAGACGCTTAACTACCGCTTTAATCTCCTCTTCGGATAAAAGCACCTCTTTAATATCTTTGTTATCTATCATATTTAACTTCCCCCGAATTTCCATGATTATAGATTCTTTTAACACTGAAAATTTTTGCTTTTTTTGTATTTGAATCTACGGCTACACGCTCATCAGCACCTATACCGTAGACCCACACAACACCGACATCGTCAGCCACTACGGGAATACTATCCCTTTTGTGGGCCGGGATTTTTTGTTCGTTGAAAAGCTTTTTTAGGGTTTTGGTACAATGTCGTCCGTTTACACGGATACTGTCGGACTCTTTTCTGTACCGAAATACCAGACTGCCAACTATTTTATCACAGTCTATTGCATTTTTTAAGAACTTTTTGTTAACTTTTTCCTCATCTGTTATTAACAAATCCTCTGCAGTTACCGAAAGCACATCTTCCCTGCCCTCTTTTTCGTCTACTACGTAGAATTTTCCGCCATAGCAACAGGCAAAAAGATCTCTGGTTATCTCGGTCCTACCGCCTTCGGACAACACCGAATAACAAAGATTTAAATGAAGACGGTCAAGACTGCGACCGAGGGCCTCTTCAAAATAATAAAGAATAACCCTTTTAGCTATGGCCGAGTGCTGAATCTTAAGTAGCTCTGCATCCAGCTCGCCGTTTTTTAAGCATAGAATATAGATCTTACGTGCCGTCATAGCCAGAAAATCTTCATCCTCACGAAGGTTTTCACACATATCGTAAACCTTCTGCGGTACGGCGCAATTTATCTCCTTAAGCACAGGCACAACCCTGTGTCTGAGCTTGTTGCGGGTATACTCATCGGAAAGATTTGTACTGTCGGTAACGAAATCTAATCGGGCATTTTTAAGATAATCTTCTATTTCTATCCTGGTGCAAGCAACAAGAGGTCGGATAAAAATATCCCTTTTGGGTGGAATTCCGCAAATACCCTTAAGCCCGGAGCCGCGGGTCATATTATATATAACCGTTTCCAGGTTATCGTCAGCCGAGTGAGCTGTAGCAACAACACCCTTACAGCATCTTGCAAATACCTCATATCTTAAATCCCTGGCGGCAAGCTCAATGCTTTTGCCCTGGGATTCTGCCAGCAGGGATACCTCTGCTCGTTCTACCACAAGGGGAACGTCAAGACTCTTACAAAGAGTTCTTACAAACCGCTCATCCCTGTCCGACTCGTCACCACGGAGCTGATGGTTTATATGGATGGCGGAAAGGCTATATCCAAATTTCTGCCGTAATTCCAGCAAAACGAATAGCAAACATACCGAATCGGCGCCACCCGATAGCGCTACGGCAACCTCTTGTACATCCCGCAGCATAGAATATCTGTTTATGGTAGCTAATACCTTATTAAGCATATTATCTGAACACATCCTGCGATGCAAATCTGGTAAACTTGCCGTCCCAATACAGTTCTACCGTATCAACGCTACCGTGACGGTTTTTGGCAACTATGATTTCAGCCTTGTTGGGATCGGGTGCGTTCTCTGCATCGGTTCCGTCATCCAGCTCGGTCTTATAATAGTTTTCACGGTAAATAAACATTACGATATCTGCATCCTGCTCGATAGAGCCCGATTCACGAAGGTCAGCAAGAGCCGGCTTATGGGACTTACCCTTGGCTTCTGTACCACGGGAAAGCTGGGCGCAGGCTATAACGGGAACATTAAGCTCTTTGGCCATAGCCTTAAGATTTCGGGTAATATCCGAAACCTCCTGTACTCGGTTCTCAGTTTTCTTGGCAGATTGCATAAGACCAAGATAGTCGATAACAACAAGGTCTACTTTACCACCGTTTACACGGCGCAATTTTGCCTTCATTTCGGGAACGGTGATACCGGGTGTTTCATCATAGAATATCTGTGTTTCTGAAAGGTGACGACCTGCATCGGCAAGTCTGCGCCACTCGTCCGAGGTAAGCTCACCTGTACGAAGCTTTTCACTTTCTATAGAGGCCTCGTTGGAGAGCATACGCTGGGCCAACTGGTCACGGGTCATCTCCAGGGAGAAAAAGCAAACGGTTTTTTTAGAGTTAACCGCAACGTTTCTGGCAAGGTTAAGGGCAAAAGAGGTTTTTCCCATACCGGGGCGGGCGCCCACGATAATAAGGTCGGTTTTGTTAAGGCCTGTAATAATCTTATCCAGACCCGATATTCCGGTAGGAATACCCTTGTAATCATCTGCCGTCTCGGGGTCGGTAATTTTGGTAAGACGGGAATAGGTTTCCTCCTCAATAACCTTACCTATATGAACAAGTCCAGAAACGTCCCTGCCCTGACGTATATCATAAATTGCCTGCTCGGCACGATCAAGAAGTATATTGGTATCTACGAGATTATCGTTGACGTCCTTAATAATTCCTTCGGCCGCCAGTCTGAGGCTGCGGGCGTAAAACCTTTCGCGGATTATATCTGTATATGTAGATATGTTTTTTGTTGAAGGAACGTTTTTTGCAAGCCTGGTAAGGTATTCCTTTCCGCCTGCATCGTCGAAGGTTCCGTTTTTCTTCAGCTGCTCAAGCAAGGAAATGAAGTCAATGGCAACGCCGCCCATTTCCAGCATATTGCGCAGGGTTTTATATATTTCCCGATGCTCCTTCAGGTAAAAGAATTCCTCTTTAAGCTGGGTTGCTACCAGGTTAAGGCTTTCGGGGTCAACGATTATGGCACCCAACACAGCCTGCTCGGCATCTATTGAGTACGGAAGATTTACAACTCCCGAATCGGGAAGATAATTAATCTGTTCAGCCATATTTTCTCACCTTATTTATTATCGGTGACTGCAACTGTGAATTTGGCGGAGATATCGGTAAAAAGCTTTACAGTTGCGGTGTACTCACCATAATTTTTAATATCTGCAACAGAGACCTTTTTCTTATCGATATTGATGTTAAGCTTTTTGTTGAGTTCAGAAACAATTTCCTTTGAGGTAACCGAGCCGAAGAGTTTACCGTTGGCGCCTGCCTTAGCTGCTATGGTCACGGTAGAGCCTTCTATTTTAGCGGCAAGGGCTTTTGCTGCAGACTTGTCCTCCTCATAGTGAAAAACGGCAGCCTCTGCCTTGCTGTTAAATTCGGCCATGGCTGCTGCATTAGCCTCCTTGGCGAGATTTTTCGGAAACAGGAAGTTACGAGCGTATCCGTCGGATACATTTACCAGCTCACCCTTTTTACCCTGTCCTTTAACGTCCTGTAATAAAATAACCTTCACTTTATATCACCTTTCTTTTATATGCTCCTGTATTGCCTTTCTGAGAAGGGCATCGGCCCTTTCCATATCAGGCACTGAAATCTGGCAGGCCGCAACGGTTTTGTGACCGCCGCCTCCAAGCCGAGCCATAATTTTTTGTACATCAACATCTCCGAAGGAGCGTGCCGAAATATTTACCTTATCGTCTGACGGACACATAACAAAGGCCGCCACTACACCGTTTATGCCCAACAGCTCGTCTGCAGCCTGGGCAGTTGCAATTCTGGTAAATTGGTCGTTTGTTTCGGTGCGAGCAATGGCGCAATTGTCCAAAAGTTCAACCCCCGAAACAATTTCATACTTTCTTTTGCAAACCTCGACAGATTCTGAAAACATTTTTTTAATAAGCACGGGGTCTGCCCTATTCTGTCTTAAAAAAGAAGCTGCGCCGAAGGTATTTGCATTGGTATTCATAACAAAATTCTTGGTATCAAGCATAATACCCGAAAGCAGAGCTGTTGCCGCAACGATTCCGGGCTTTCTGATACCCATAAGCCTTATTATAAAGGTAACGATCTCACAGGCAGAGGAGGCCGAGCTCTTCATATACTTGGCTTGGGTGCGGTCAACAAAATCGTCCGCCTTTCGATGATGGTCGATAATTACCAATCTTGCTACCCTATCGTAAAGCTCCTGATAATCCATGATTACATTACGGTGGGTATCCAAAACAATTAGAAGAGAATTCTCATCTACAGTATCCTCAATCTCGCTGTAATCGAATATTTCGCAATCCTTATCGCTGAAACGCAAAAAGTCAACCAGCGGACGGGCGAGGGTATTCTGCTTATTAACAACAAGCTTTACATTATATTTATCACGCAAAGCAGAGTATAAACCGTAAGAGGAGCCTACAGAATCCAGGTCGGAAAACTTGTGGCCCATAATATAGACGGTTGAAGAGGTTTTTAGCAGTTTCTTCAGCTTTTTGGTAAAGCGAATAAGTTTATAATCAACGTTTACCATTCCGCTTACAGATCTATACAGTCCAAAGGCCCACAACACAAGGCAAAGAGAAAAGGCAACGGCTATGAAACCCAAAACGGTTCCTGCCGTGAACATATATACGGTAAATACCGTGCATATTATACATAAAATTATGGGAAACAGCGCTTTTAAAGAAAAGCTCTTCACAGCCGCTCACCTCCTTATTTTAGATATCCATTATAATGGGTAAAACCATAGGGCTTCTGCGAGTAACTTCATAAATGTGCTTAGAGATACCGTCACGCAGGCGAAGCTTAACGGTATTGCGATCACGAACACGATGAATATAACAGTTTTCCAGAATATCCTCCGCAACCTCGGTAACCTCGCTGATAAGCTGCTCGGATTCCTTCATATAAACAAAGCCTCTTGAAACGATATCGGGACCGGATACCACCATATTTGTAGCAGAATCCATAACTACGTTGATAATAATAATTCCGTCCTCGGCCAGGTGCTTACGGTCACGAAGCACCACGCCGCCTACATCGCCTACGCCCAGGCCGTCAACAAGAATTCGACCTGAAGGAACCTGTGCAGAGGCCTTAATACCCTGTTTTGAAAGCTCGATAACATCACCTATACCCGCAATAAGGATATTCTCCTTGGGCACACCCATTGTATGGGCCAGCATTGCATGCTTATAAAGGTGCTTCTGCTCGCCGTGCAAGGGAATATAGAACTTGGGCTTGACCAGAGACATAAGGAGCTTCAGCTCTTCCTGACAGGCGTGACCCGAAACATGCACGTCGTACATTTTTTCATATACAACATTTGCGCCACGCTTCATAAGTTCGTTAATAACCTTGCTTACAAGCTTTTCGTTGCCGGGAATGGGGGTAGCGGAGATAATTATCATATCGCCGGGGACGATTTCAACCTGGCGGTGGTCGCTGAAGGCCATACGGTGAAGAGCCGACAGGGGCTCACCCTGGCTACCCGTGGTAATGATAACAAGCTGCTCGGGCTTATATTTTTTTATCATTTCGATATCTATAAGCACGTTATCGGGTAGGTTAAGATATCCGAGCTTTGAAGCAACCGAGACCACGTTAAGCATACTGCGGCCCGATACCGCTACCTTTCTTCCACAGTTGGCGGCCTCGTCAATTATTTGCTGAATACGGTGAATATTCGACGAGAAGGTGGCGATTATAATTCGGTTATGACCTGCCTTCTTAAACAGATTTGAGAAGGACTCTCCAACCACTCTTTCAGACATAGTATAACCCGGGCGCTCTGCATTTGTAGAATCGGCCAGCATTGCCAGCACGCCTTTTTTGCCCAGCTCACCAAAACGAGCCAGGTCAATTATACGATCATCAATAGGGGTTGTGTCTATCTTAAAGTCACCCGTGTGAATAACGGTACCTGCAGGGGTTTTAATAGCAAAGCCAACTGCATCGGGTATTGAGTGATTAACGTGAATGAACTCTACCGAGAAGGGACCAAACTCCAGAGTCTGGCCTGGGTCTACCACATTTAGCTTAGCTATATCCAGGTTTCTGTGTTCCTTTAATTTACCTTCAATAAGGCCTATAGTCAGTCTGGTAGCATATATGGGGACGTTAACCTTATCCAGCAGATAAGGTATGGCGCCGATATGGTCCTCATGGCCGTGGGTTACAACAAGGGCACGCACCTTATCCCTATTCTTCTCAAGATAGGTGAAATCAGGAATAACGATGTCTATACCCGGAGTTTCCTCGTCGGGGAAGGCCATTCCGCAGTCCACAAGAATTATATCATCCTTATACTCGTAGACGGTTATATTCTTTCCGATTTCGCCAAGGCCGCCCAAAGGAATAATCTTCAAGGGCATTTTGTTTTCCTTTTTAGCGGGTGCCGTCTTTTTGTGAGCCGATGAAGCAGTCGGCTTTTGCTTTTTTACATATTTAGAACCGCCTTTTGTTGCGGGTCTCTTGTCTTTTTCCTTTGACATAAAATCCTCCTGTTTAAAAATATGTAATATATTACATTCGCTTCATACGACCTTACGTCCGTCATGATTCGAATAATACGACATAATTAATCAATGATAATTGTACCCGTATTTTCACCTCTTGTCAAGAAATAAAGATGACATTATATTAATATTATTACTGAATAATAAAAATGCTAAACCAAAAATTTGAATAAGTTGTTGAAAATTCAATAAGTTAATGTTATAATCACCTTGTGAAATATTTTAAACTAACCTAATCAGGAGGAATTATCTTGAGTAAAAAAGTACTAATAACCCGAGATAGCACCAGCGATATCCCCGATGATATCCTGGAAAAATTAAATATTAAAACAATTCCTTTGGGAATAACACTTGATAACAAGCTTTATCACGACGGAGTTGATATTGACCCCGATTTCATCTATAAATATCATGAGGAGCACGGCGTTCTGCCCAAGACCAGCGCAGCAAATATTGCCGATATGGTAGACTTTTTCAAGCCTTTCGTTGACGAGGGATATGCCATCGTGCATTTTACCATAAGCTCTTCTATGTCCTCTACCTATCAAAACTCACTTCTTGCCGCCGAGGATTTTGAGGACGTTTACGTGGTTGATACCGCCAACCTTTCCACCGGTGAGGCGCTTATCATAATGCGTGCCGCCGAAATGGCTCAGGAAGGCAAATCGGCCAAGGAGATTTACGAGGCTTCGGTAGCTCTTACCCCTTATATTGACGCTTCTTTCGTTATTGACAGCCTCGAGTATCTGCATAAGGGCGGCCGTTGCTCTACCCTGGCAGCTCTGGGCGCAAACCTTCTGAAGCTTAAGCCCTGCATAGAGGTTACCGAAGGCTCTATGGGTGTTGGCAAAAAATATCGTGGTAAATATATTCAGACACTTCGCGAGTACGTTGCCGAGCGTCTGACCGATTATTCGGATATAGAGCTTGACAGGGTTTTCGTTACCCACGCCGGCTGTGACCCCGAGGTGGTTGATGAGGTTTACCGTCTTGTTAAGGAAACAGCTCCTTTTAAAGAGATTATCGTTTCCCGTGCAGGCTGTACCATTTCCTCACACTGCGGTGCAAACACCTTAGGTGTACTCTATATCAGAAAATCCCCCAAAAAAGCACAGTGACAATAAAGAATGACCTTGCATAATATATTTCAGGGAGCATTTGATATCCGTGTTCGGCGGTAGCCATGGCTTATCTGAAAATAACCGATGCAAAGTCTCCCGTTTATATAAAAAAGGCATCCGAAATATCGGATGCCTTTTATTATTTAAAATCTTCAATGCTGAATTTCCATTCATCCCTTGTTCTGAAGGGGGTTTTAAATTTCTTTGTCAAAACGCCTTTTTCCTCCAAATGTATGTAGCAGGCAGTATCGCAGGCTCTTCCGCAAATGGAACACTGATAGGCGTGCTGGGCAGGAGGATAAAAGAATATATTATCAAGTATTTTTCTGGCCGTTTCGGGTGTAACCCTCGCCTCTCCCGAAATAATTTCCAGGCGATTTTCAAAATCTGAAAAAGCATCGGGCGGCATGAAGGGATTCTTTGTACCGTTAGCGCCGTTATAATAAACGGCGCACTGCCACGGGTCAACCTCACCCTCTTCGCTGATAGCCCTTCCCGGGCAGGCCTTAATGCATTTCCCGCATTTATCGCAAAGATGGGGCGATTTTTCTTCGTCGGCTTCAAGCTCCATATCTGTTAGGACAAAACAGCATCTTACAAACGGGCCGAATTCATCGGTAAGCAATGCACCGCTAAGGCCCTTTTCTCCAAGGCCGCACTTAACAGCGGCATCAACAAAATTCATTTGATTTTCTGCCGCTTTCCCTCTATAAACAGCATCGTAGGCAACCTCCGGATTAGTGCTGTTTTCCTCACGCATAATCTGCTGATGTCGCCTTTGAGGAACTGCTATATATCCGTTTTCCTCAATAAGATTACAAACCTTCAGAGCTGTCATAGGCATTATTGTTTCTTCCATATTTTCCACAGCCATAGTGGTATATTGATAATAGGTTGTGCCCTCTTCGGTGCCTCTGTAAATACCCCTTAGCACTCTGAAGCCTAATCCGATAACCGTCTTGACATTGGGAAAGATTTTAAAAACAGGGTCGTTTTTATCAAATTGGTCAGCCGAGGCAAAGCCTACTATATCGGCACAATTCGATTTAGCTAAAGCTATAATTTTCTCTTTCATTTAAAATTCCCCCTTTAAATGAAGATAGCATGCCACGTCACACTTTTTGCCGCAAAGGCAAGGGGCGTAACCCCACTGCGTATTAGGTAGGAAATTCATTTTACCGAACATCTCTCTTGCAGATACACTGTCAAAACGCTTTTCGCCGTTTAAGATAGCCTCTCGGTCGGGGTCATCCTTTAAAAAGTCGTCGGTAATAAAGGGGTTAGATTTGTGTGCGCCCTTATAATATACTGCACACTGCCAGGTATCAAGCCCATTATCACCTATAGCTTTACCGGGGCAAGCTTTAACACATTCACCGCAGCGGTCGCAAACAGACTCACTAAGTGGCGCATCGACTTCAAGGGGCGCATCTGTTATTATAAAGCAGTACCGCATAAAGGGACCGTATTCCTTATTGATAATTTTTCCGCTGAGTCCCATTTCACCTATACCGCAGGCCTTAGCCGCCTTGCCAAAATCAATAATAACGTCGGGAGTAGGCTTACCCTCCTCAACAGGTACGGCGTGAATCAGCTCATAGGTATCCATAACCTCAGGATTAGTAGTCTTATCGCCTTTTATACGAAGGTTAGGTATAGCCTTCTGAAGGCAGGCGTCATAGCCTGCGTTTTCAATCATTCCGCCCATTTTTAGAAGAAATATTTCTGCCATTTCTTCATCTATGTATTTTACTCCCATTGTGGTGTAGGTATAATATTGGGATTTTATATCCATTGTCAGATACAGTCCTTTTGGTACTGCAAAGCCAAAGCCTATTATACATTTAGCATTGGGGAGTATCATTTTAGGATCTCTTTGCATAGCTTCCCCTTCAAAAATATCCAGAGAACCTATTCCGCACACGGCGGCGCCAAGCTCTTTAGCCTTTTGCTTAATCATTTCAGACGTTAACATACTATACCCCCTATCTATCAAGTTTCCAAGCGGTTTTTCGGGTTCTGAGGGGCTGTTCGAATCGGTCTTCCATACAGCCTCCCTTTTTCTCCAGCATAGAAACGCAGGCCCTGATACAGCCGCCGCACTTGGCCATATTGTAACCAACCCAGCTGGGGAAATACTTTTGCAGTGCGGTATATACCTTCATAATTTCCTGCTCGTTGGCAAGGTCGGTCACGCCTTCCATTAAATCGAGGGCGCCGTTCTCATTTTTATCCCAAACCTCTTTGGGAACAAAGGGATTATAATATCTGCCTGCGTGGGTATAGAAGGCATAACAACGCCACATATCTATATCTCCCCACTCGCAAAGCTTGCCGTCAATATTTACGGTTATGGTTTTACCCGAATTAATAGCAGGGATGCAACCACCGGGACACTCCCTTACGCAGGCTCCGCACTTACGGCAGAGGGGTTTACCGTTATACATTTCATCGTATTCGTCAAATTCTGCATCGGTAAATAAGAATGCAACACGCTGCAGGGGTCCGAATTCCGGGGTTAAGAGCATTTTGCTCCAACCAATTTCACCCAGACCGCAAGCCACCGCCGCCAAACGAAATTGAAACTGTAAATCGGGGGGAACGTTATCCTCTCTTGTGGCACGGGTAAACTGAACGTTTCTATGATGGGCAGTAGACGTTTTTGCATTTTCGTTAACCTCAATCTGCTCCTCGGGGGACAACGTGTTTCCGGGGCTACCGTCCATATCGGAAACACAACCTCTTGCACCGGTGTTACGATAAACAAAGGCCTCATAGCCCTCGTCTTCAATAACCTTTCCAACACTGTAAAGCACCGCAGGAGCAAAAATCTCATTTATCCCGCCATAGGCCATAGAAGGATACTGATAAAACTGCGTTCCCTCCTCTATGCCCCTTTGAACGCCACGGGGTATACGAAAAACAAAACCTATCATTGATTTTGCCTCGGGAAATAAAAACATGGGGTTCATTTCATCGGGGGCGCCCTTCATGCGGGTAATGGGCGCTATACCGCAAAGGTCGGCACCTGCCGCTATAGCCGCCTCTTTAACAAGCTTACTGCTTATCATAGTTATCCTCCTATTCTAAAATAATAGTTGCATTTCTCTGAACCGTACTGCAATATCCGCAGGCGGTACAGTTTTTTTCGCATTTCATTACCCTCTCACCAAAGTCGGCGCAAATGCTTTTATTATCAATTACTGTAGGGTAAAAAAGTCCTGAATGATTAGGCTCCAGCAGTTGATGCAGGCTGCCGTTAAAGGAGCCCTTGGTGTAGGCTCTTATTATTACGGCGGCATTTCTGCTAACCCGTGTTGCAAGCTTCATCCCGTCAAAGATTCCTTCGTAAAGAGATACGTCCTCGGGACGAATAAAATTAGTAAGTCGAAGCCAGTCTGCTTTTTTGGCATCGTTTTTAAGATATTCCCAACACTGCCCCTCGTACTGATAGGCATTGTCAGAGACAGCAATTTCTGCTTCGTGGGCAACAAGATTATCGTGAAAAATATGGGATGAACAAAAGTTAAGGCAGCCACTGTTGGCCAGACCGTAAAGCTTTTTGCCATTTTTGTCGCACCACCGTCTGGCGGCCTTCAGCATCTGCTCGTTACGGTTATATTCTCTTTTTAGATAAAAGGCATCAAAATACTCTGCAAGGTAATCCATACCCTCCTGAGTGCCGATTTCCATATTGACCGAGGCCCGCACCTCCAGACCTTCAAAATTCTGTTTTAGGAATTTTGCAATAAGCGGAGAGGTTGTCGTTGCGCCGTAAAGACCGTATTCATTTAAAAGATGCTCAACGGTATCACCAATTTTAATATAAAATTCTCTTGCCTGGGCATCCTTGCCGTAACAGTTGGCGTTTAACAGAAGGTTAAGCTTAATTCCAAGCGATGATATAGCTTTTAAATCCTCTTCGGTTTTGGCCGCCGGTTCATTTTCAGAAAGGCTGACTCCAAGGTTAATGGTGCTACGACCGTTGGGAATTCCGCCATAAGCAAAATAAACCTCCGCAATATTTTCCTTACAATCCTCTAACACATCCAAAAAACGATGGTTATCAGGATTATATCCTACCGAAAACAGCAATCTAATCACCTCGCTTTTATAATTATAACAACATTTATCTTCCAAAATATATTTAAAAACAAATATATTTTATAAGAAATCAAACATTTTCCTTGACCTAAAACCTCCCTGTTATTATAATCATAATAATGAAGTTTAGGAGGTGCGTTATGCGCATATCGGAAATAAAGCCCTTTGTCAGATTTGCGGCGCAGATCGTAATACCCGATATGAAACAATTTTCCCTGGCTCCCGACAACAGGCTGTTCTATATTTTGGATGGCGACGGACAATTTGAAACTGCAAATTCCAGCCATAAAATAGCTCGTGGCTCTGCTATATATATCCCTCGGGGCTTACCTTATAAATTTAACGTGCTTACCTTGGTTTCGGCTATTGCAATCAATTACGACTATAGCTGGACCAACAGCCACTTACTGCAGCCTTTATCCCCCTGCCCCGCTACGGGACCCGTATGTAATAATACATTGATTTTTGAAGACTGCGACGCGCTTAATACCACCGCAGTTATCACCGATAGCGGAAAGCTTATTAACTCCTTTAACCGAGTGCTGAATGAAACAAATCGAAAACTCCCCTTTTTCAGAGAGCATCTATCAGGGGATGTCCAGGTACTTATAATTAATTTAGCCAGGGCAATATATAAATCGGAAAATCTCTCACAGCGCGAGGAAAAGCTGGAGCGTGTGCTGGACTATATTCGTGATAATTATAAAAATGATATCAGCAATCAGACATTGGCCGAAATAGCCGGCTATCACCCCTATCACCTTAATAGAATATTTAAAGAATATACAGGAGTTTCCATTCACAGATATTTAAACGAGGTCAGAATCTCCGCCGCCGAGCAGTTGCTGATCTCTACAGACCTTTCGGTCACCGAAATTGCAACCCAAAGCGGCTTTAACTCTTCAACAAGCTTTGCAGAAAATTTTAAGGCTAAAAACGATACTACCCCATTAAAATTCCGTAACAATTACAGAAAAATGATATAAAAAATGCCACCCATTTGGGTGGCATTAAATTATTTATCGGTATCTTCTTCACCTAATAATCTGTTATCCTCAAATACAGCTTCTTCCTCATCATCCTCTTCCTCAATATCAAGGCCGAGATTTCGACGAAGCTCAATATCCTCACCGGGATGGGCCTCATAATAGGGGTCTATCATAAACTTTTTAACCGTGGGGAAAATACAAAACTGTATCATAAGGTTAATAAAGCCGGGAACTACGCAAAGGAACAGTACACCAATAAGCATCCAGGCAATAACATAGGGTATAACCAGTGCCAAAGCGACAAGGCCGCCGCACACAAGTATGGATACTATGCCTATAAGCAGGTTATACTTAACGTTAACAAAGGCAAAAAGGAAGCAGTTCTTGTAAATTTTGCTAAGGGGTAGCTTAAATGTAATAACAATGAGCCACACGTAGTACTTCATAAAGGAGAAGATTATAAAACTGGCAATTGCGAGACCCAATGCAATAGAAGCAATCCAACCCTCGGAGGTATAATAGAAGAACATAGCAAACAACAACATAGCAGTAATTATAAAGTTAACAATACCTGCCGGAAGCGCCTGTTTCCAATTCTTTTTTATAGTATCAAAAAAATCGCTGAGTCCGAAAGAATGCTTATCCCTGGCAAGATTTCGACATACATTTGCCATACCTGCCTCTGCAAGTCCGGAGGGAATAATAAGTACGCTTAAAAGAAGATAGACCAAATTAATGGTTATCAGCTTCCAGAAATTGCGAAACCAGGTTTCAAAAAATATTACGAAGCCTTTTTTCTGAGGTCCGTCCTTTCTGATACCCGGACCCGGCTTATCATAGTTAAAAAATCCACCTAAAAAACCCATAAATTACCTCTTATTATTCTTTTTATAAACCAGCTTTTCAACAAGATTTATACGCTTGTATCCAAGAATGTAGAAGACTTCACCTGCTATAACGGCCAAAACAATAGGCATAACAGCAAGAACTATGCCACCCCAGCCGATTTCGGCGCATTTCATAGTCTCACCGAAGATATGACGGGAATAGCCGTAGGTATGATAGTTAAGGAACCTATAAAGCACCAGGCCACCGTCACTCATTACACCAAATTTATTTAGAAGAAGTAAAACGAAGCTTAAAATTTGAACTGCAGAGCCTATAAGACTTATCTTAACGCCCTTTAGCTTGTCCTCTTTCATACGGCCGGTAGACACCCTGTTAGCATCCCTGTCACCAACAAAATACAGCTGATAAGGAACCATAAGAACGTAGAGTATAAGGCAGGTTACCTGAGCCAGAGAAAAGGCCGCTATGTAGGCGCCGCCCTCAAAATCAGACCGTATGTCGGTAGTACGGAGAGTAAAACCCTCCTTATCCTTATAATCGTCTTTTTTGGTATCCTCACCATCGGCATAGTAATGGGTATACACCTTCTCACTTTCGCCGCTTTCGTTATTTGTTAGCCAGGCCTCATAGCCTATGACCTCTGTCCCGGCAAGGGAGAAAATAGCTATGAAAGACATAAACACCATAAAGGACATGATAAGCACTACCAGATATTTAACGATAAGCTTACCACCGTTCTTAAATATTTCCAACTGTTCTACCTTCTTTTCTCATTTAATCCATATAATTATATAATAATAATTTAAAAAAAGCAAGCGGCAAAACCCGCTTGCTTAAAACTTTACAGAATATTAAAAATTATTACCGCCGCAGCCACGGTAAGCAGAGTCAGGCCTGCCGCTATCATAATTTTGCGCAACCTGTTTTTTTCATTTACACGACTACGCAAGGAGCTGTCGTTACTACGTTGTTCGGAAAGCTTTAAAATATAATTTTTAGCCTCATTCCTCAGCCGTTCCTCCGACATTCCGTCTCTACCCGGAGCAACAAAAAGCAAGACCCTTTCAAAATACTTACTTCCCGTATCGTTAATTTCAATAATATGCTTACTGACACCCTTTACCATAGCCAGCCTCCTTGAAGATTACTGACTATATTTTTGACACTTTTTACCGATTATATTCAGTCGGCTTTGCTTCCGGTAAGAAATTCAAAAGTGCGCTCAATAGAATCCTTGGAGTTGCCCCAATCGGCATCGGCTCCGGAATTACGATAATCGTACATTGAGCAATACTTTTTAAGGTCGGCTGATAGCTCCTCAAGATATGCCCCGGCCTTCTTTTCCAGTGTATCGCAAAACTCTCCGCCGTAGCGTTTCATTTTTTTGCCGCAGCCTCTGACCAGCATTGAATAATGCTCCAGGCAGTACATATCCTGGCTATCAAAAATACTGCGGAAATCCCTATCCGCTTCATAGGTGCGGTAGATTGTTTCGGTCATTCTTTCAAAGCCCCACCCAATCTTCTCACACACAAAGCAGGAACATCGCCTTTCCTCGGCCTTTTCGGCATTTTTGCTTCTGGAGGAAAGGAGCCCTCCTTTGAACACGGCATCCTTAAGCTCCTTGGTATGGGTTTCAAGCATAAGAGCCAGCTGCAGCCTTCCCCTTCTGCCCATCATCATTTTAAGATGGCGCTCGCAGAAGCCGAGACGGTTGGTTTCTATGCGAATATCGGGCTCCATCATAGCGGCGCCCATTATGTAATCCAAAATGCGCTCTTCCACCGTGCGCTTCATACGGCATACGGCACAGCCGTCATTTTCCTCAAAGGCTTCACTTATAGGTATAGTACAAATATCTTCTCTCATAAACAGCTCCACAAAAAATTGTTATATTGTAATTATAACAGAAAAATGGTATAATTCAATAAATTTATAAAGGAGCTTTGTATGAAAATTTTAATTTCCGGCAACGACCTTTTGCTTGAAGACGCCCGTAATTTTGCTCTTGACCAGACCCTGGACTGTGGACAGGCCTTTCGCTGGCAGGAGCTGGAGGAGAACACCTGGCAAGGGGTTGCCTTTGGCAAATATCTAAAAATCAGCAAAAAAGGAAATACCGTTACCTTTCACAATACCTCCGAGGAAGACTTTTACGCCATCTGGAGGGATTATTTTGACCTGGAAAGAGATTACGGACAAATTATAGAAATAATTTCAGAGAATGACGTACTAAAAACCGCTTCCTCCTTTGCAGACGGCATAAGAATATTAAGGCAGGACCCCTGGGAGGCTTTATGCTCATTTATAATATCTCAAAACAACAACATACCTCGCATCAAGGGCATTGTGGAGAGGCTGTGCGAAAATTTTGGTAATAAATATCTGACGGTATCTATTCCTTCCCCTCTGCCGAAAAGCTGTCAGGCCTCTCCCTTGATGACCTGGCAATACTTCGTAGCGGTTTCAGAGCAAAATACATACTTGACGCAGCTAGAAAGGTACACAGCGGAGAAATTGACCTGATATCTCTTAAAACCTGTGATATTGACACTGCCCGCGATAATCTTATGAAAATCTACGGCGTAGGCGCCAAGGTGGCCGATTGCACCCTGCTTTTCGGGCTGGGGCATATAGAAGCCTTTCCGAAGGATGTATGGATAAAGCGGGCTATGGAAAAGCTCTTTGACGGCAGCCTTCCCAAATGCGCTGAAAATTATGCAGGAATTGCCCAGCAATATATTTTCCACTATGCCAGAATGACAAAGCTTGATATATAAATTAAAGGTGCTATGGATATCCATAGCACCACTTTTTATTTTGTAGGTATTATAATTTTTTTGCAGCTCTCCAGGCAATCGGCGGTAATATTATTAAGCTCCTTAATTTCGCATACACTGCTGTTATATCTGCGGGCAATATCCCAAATTCTTTCTCCCTCGTTTGCGAAATAAAGAACAATACTTCCCGAAAAATCGGGTGCAGAGCCCTCGGGGGCTTCCTCGATACCCGAAAGTAAGGCAATCTTTTCGTTATCGTAAATAGCGGCAGATATTATAATCTCGGCCGAAATTGCAAGAGTGTTTTCCCCTGTAATGGTATAGGAGCAATGGGCAACCTTTACCGAAACATTTGCGTCAGGAGTACAAAGTTGTGCCTCCGGCTTATAAATATACTCAAAATCAATGGTTTTCTCGTGACACTCGGGCACACCTTCACAATCAAACACAAGTATATTTGCAGTAACGCTGCCGGATAGTTTCATTCCTTCAATATCAAATTTACAGCGGTCAACCCTACTGTCGCACCACATATCTATCACCGAGCCTATGGCGCCGTCAGTAAATTCTATTTGCTTTTTTACAATATATCTCTCATTTACCTTTTCCTTAAGCTTTCTGAAGGTAAAATCCTCCTGTACAGGCATGCAGTGAAGTTTTGTAGAGTAGGCATCCAAAATAACGGGAATTTCGTTATCGCAGTAGCACCAGGCCGATACGCATATCTTCATAAGGGCATTGAAGCTTCTGACGGCATCGTCGGAGGTTTCCGGAGTCAGTTCAAAAAATATAACCTCTGCCCTGCCCTCGCATTTACAGTCGTCATTAATATTTTCTACGTCCAGTAGCTGGCTAAAGGGAAAGCTTTCCTCAAAGGACCTGGGTCTGGTACCCTCGCAGGGCTTATAGAGCACGTAGATTCTGACGTTACCCTTCACCATAACCTTTGACCCTACAATTTTTGTTTCCTCTACCACCGCCTCGGCACAGCATCTGAGCAGGCAAT
This sequence comes from Clostridia bacterium, assembly GCA_017623235.1. Lineage (GTDB taxonomy): Bacteria > Bacillota > Clostridia > Oscillospirales > Acutalibacteraceae > SFWF01. The sequence goes on from JAGAPN010000005.1 coordinate 21,018, forward strand.
CAACATCGGGCTGACCGTTACCGATTGCTACCTCTTCCTCCAGAATAAGATTTTTCTCGCCTCTGCCCATAGGTATGGTTGCTTGAACGGAGGAATTAAGCTTTTCAAAGTCATCGTCATCAATATCGCAAATAACCTCTGATTCTTTGTATTTTATCACCTTTATCCGAACGCATATTTTCCCGGTTACAGTTATCTTTCCGTCTGCACCGTGGGCGGCCGTCAAATTATGGTCTGTAATTTCTGTATGTACCTTTCCCGAAGCGAGTCCCTGGGGAACCTCTGCCTTATGATTAAAGGTGAAAAAATGATCCGCGCTGAACAGTTCGTTATTATCGTCGATACAAATAAGGCAAATACCCACCGTTCCCTCTATATTCACGGCGCCCTCCGACAGGCTTTTGGACGTGATTGCAGGTCTGCAGCAGGTTTTCAGTATCTTTTTCAGCCCCGACGTGTTGCGTTGGTTTACAGTCGATTCGACAGGTATTTCCACCACGGCCGAAAATAAGGTTTCCTCTACCGTGACGGGATGTTTTGTAAAGCTCATATCCATATTTATTCTCCTTTAAGGTTTTATAGCACAGTAGATTATATTAATAAGATAAGGAAAATATGAAAAAACCGAAGAGTAGTCCCTTCGGTTTTATGTACTTATTCTCTATTTTCTTTTTTTACTTTAAAGATAAGCCGTAAAAATCCGCCTAAAAGCTTTGGACTCTTCAAAAGAACTACCTTCATAACCCATCCTCCTAACAACTACAACGTGAATACAGCAGACCAAGAATGATCACCAGAGCAGACAGCAAGACTATAAGGCATTTGGGCGGCACAAAAAAGGCCAACAAAAGACCTGTGCCCAGGGCAGCCAGTAAAACGCCCCATTTCATTCCTTTTCTTCTTCTGATATGACCACCCCATCTCAATTATTGCCTATTACATTATATTTGCAAAATGAAATATGGTGACAAAAAAATAAAGCCGCTTTGCGGCTTTATTTTTTTACATTCCAGGCTTTTACGTCCTTTAGTTCATTATAAATTGTGATGTAGGAATCGTATCTTGACCTTGGTATTTGTCCTTTTTTTACCGCTTCACATACGGCACACCCCTTATCGCCTATATGGGCGCAATCGGTAAAGCGACAGTTATCCTTAAAGCTTTCAAACTCTATAAAAAGCTCGGGCAGAGCCTCCTTAAAGCCCAGATCATCCTTATCTGCCTCAAGGGAGGAAAAACCGGGGGTGTCGGCCACATAGCCACCGTAGCTATGACGAAACAGCTCTGTATGTCGGGTGGTGTGTCTGCCTCGACCCAGCTTGTTACTGACCTCACCTGTAGACAGAGAAAGCTCAGGGAAAATGACATTTAGCAGGCTTGATTTACCTGCACCCGAATTACCTGTGAAGGCTGAAATAACCCCCTCCATTTCGGCGGTTATCTCCTCAATCCCCTCATGGCTTACGGCCGAGCAGGCTATTGTTTTAAAGCCTGCACTACGGTATATTTCACACCAGGGCTCCACCTTTTCAAGGTCGTTTTTATTAAACAGAATAACAGGCTCAATACCCTTATACTCGCAAAGGGCCGTCATTCGGTCAATAAGCAGGGTGTTAGGCACAGGCGTTACCGATGAAGAAACGATAAACAGCTTATCTATGTTGGCAACGGGTGGCCGATACAGCTCATTTTTGCGGGGCAGTATTTCATCAACGGTTCCCTGCGCACCCTCTACGGAAAGCTCTACCCTATCTCCCACCAAGGGAGTGACGTTACCGTTACGAAAACGTCCACGGGCCTTACATTCGACAAGGCCCGTTTCGGTTTCAACATAGTAAAAGCCTGATATAGCCTTTAAAATTGTTCCTGTCATATCAGTTTGAGGAGCTTGCATCGGAAGAAGTATTGCTTAAATAATTTTCTCTGACAGAAACCTTGCCCTTTGAATCTACGTCAATTCTTAAGGCGTTAACGTATCTTCCCTCGATTTTGTATTTTACGGTAAGCGTGCAAGGAAGGTCTTCCTTGGGTACGCTTATTTTAAAGGTAACGGTAGATCCAAGCTGAGGATCGTTGCTCTCTTCATCCTCGGCAAGCGCTATCTGCTTGCTTCCATTCCAGAAGGAAACCTCTGCGGTGCCGTGGTCCTCATACTCGGGAAGCTCAAGCTCAAATTCTATATCTGTATTGGGGTTAGGACCCTTACTATAAACAATATCAATCGAAGAACCCTTGGGTACCTGCTTGGTATCCTCAATGCTGGGATTAGTAGCGCAAACGAAGCCCTTAGGCTGGGTATCAGAATACTCTTCTGAAGTTAAACCAAGTTTCAGGCCTGCGGCCGCCAGTACGTTAGGCACGGAATTCTTCTTTACGCCTATAAGGTCGGGAATATCTACCAGCTCAACCTCTTCACCTGTACTGATGTAAACGGTGACGGTAATTCCGGGAGCAACGGTAGTGCCTACCTGGGGATCGGTCTTGATAACGCAATCTAAATCAACGTCCTCGCTGGGCTCTTCAGCAAACTTAACCTTAAAGCCTTCCTCTTCCAGGGCGGCCTTGGCACGGGTCTTTTTGTAGCCGTAGATATTGGGAATCTGCACCGTTTTAGCGCCGTTGCTGACTATAAGAGTAACCTTCTGGCCCGCCTTAACGCTTTTACCCTTCTCAGGGGTCTGATCGCAAATTTGATTTTGCTCATAATCACTGCTGTCCTGCCACTCAACTACAAACTCATAAAGTCCGTCATATTCTTCATTATTCATAACGTCCATATAGTTTTGACCGACGAAGTCCGGAAGCTTGTATTCATCGCCGGTACCGCCTGTAAACATATCTATTACAAAGATACCCAAAATGATGATAGCAATTACAAATGCTGCGGTAATACCTGCCAGAATGGGGATAACGGCAGATTTTTTCTCACCGGTTTTTTCCTTTTTAACCTCGGTATCAGGTATAAACTTTGTAGGTGAATCATCTACAAAATAATCATAATCAAAGGTTACTGCAGGATTCTTTTTGAAGGCTTCAAGGTCACAAAGCATTTCTGCGGCAGAGCGATAGCGCCTTGCGGTTTCCTTCTGCATAGCGTGCATTGTAATCTGTTCAAGGCCAAGGGGTATAGAGCCATTGATATCTCTGGGAAGGGTGGGATCCTTCTGAAGCTGCATAATTGCAACGGACACCGCGCTTTCGGCCTGGAAGGGAAGCTGACCTGTCAGCATTTCGTAAAGCATTACGCCTACGGAATAGATGTCGGCCTTTTCATCGGTCTTCTCTCCCCTGGCCTGTTCGGGGCTTATATAATGTACCGAGCCGATTGCCTTATCTGTAATGGTACGCTGCTCACTACGGGCAAAACGGGCTATGCCGAAGTCGGTCACCTTAATTGTACCGTCATCAAGCACCATAATATTCTGGGGCTTAATATCACGGTGAACAACGCCCTTATCATGAGCGTGCTGTAGGCCGCGCAAAATCTGAAGGGTAAAATGAACGGCGTCACTCCAGCTTAAGGGACCCTGCTGATCAATATACTCTTTAAGGGTAATGCCCTCAATATATTCCATAACAATGTACTGAATAAGGTCGCCAAAGCTTACGTCGGACACCTTTACAACGTTAGGATGAGAAAGTACGGCGATTGCCTTTGATTCATTTTTAAATCGACGCAGGAACTCATCGTTGCCTGTAAACTCATCCTTTAATATTTTAACCGCAACAATTCGGTCATCCACATTGTCGTAAGCCTTGTAAACTACTGCCATACCGCCAATGCCGAGAATTTCCTGAATCTCATAGCGGCCGTCAAGTCGTTTTCCGATATATTTATCCATAAAAACCATCCTTTAAATGAATTTTGATATGTTATCAGCTGATAAGAACTGCCGTGATATTATCGGGTCCTCCCGCATTATTGGCAAGCTCTATAAGGCGCTCCACCCTGTCTTCTCCATCTCCTGACGTGATGACCTGCAGCATAACCTGCTCATCCACACAGTTGGAGAGACCGTCGGTGCACACCAGTATTGATGTGTTTTCGGGCTTTAAGACGATATCGTAATCGCAAAGCACCGTTTCTTCTGCGCCTACCGCCCTGGTAATTATGTTTTTCTTGGGGTGATGCTTGGCTTCACTTTCGCTTATTTCACCGTTATTTACCATAAACTGGACCATAGAATGGTCTTCGGTAATTCTTTCTATAGTTCCGTTACCAATGAAATACGCACGGCTATCGCCCACGTGAACTATATGAGCCAGGTTATCAATAACAAGTACCACTACAACCGTAGTGCCCATACCTTCATACTGCTCATCCGAGCGGGCGAGCTCAAAAACTTCGGTATTTGCCGACTCAACAGCCGCCCTAAGTAAATTTTCTACCGAAACCGAGCTCATTTTCGGGGAGTATGATTTTACAATATAATCAGAGATGATGGTTGCAGCCTTTTCGCTGGCAATATTGCCGCCCTTGGCGCCACCCATACCGTCGCAGACTACCGCATATACCGCACCGTTATCAAACTCACCCGTAAGGTAAGCATCCTGGTTGACTGTACGGCGACGGCCCACGTCAGTTTTACTGTAAACCTTCATTTTCTTCCCCTCCTTTGTTTTCAAATTTTCGGCGAAGCTGACCGCAGGAAGCCTCAATATCGCTACCCAAGGTCCGCCTGACCGTTGTGTTTATACCCAGACTGTTCAGCTTGTCGGCAAACTGCTTTAAAGCCTTACCGTCGGATTTAACGTAATCGTTTTCCTTAACCGGGTTGACCGGTATAAGATTTACGTGGCACATAATGCCCTTAAGTATTTCGGCAAGACGCTTGGCACAGGCCTCTGTATCGTTCTTGCCACGAATCATCGCATATTCAAATGATATGCGTCGTCCGGTTATTTTTTGATAATCTCTGCAGGCGTGCAGCAGCTCATCAATATTCCACCGCCGGTTCACCTTCATCATCTCACTGCGAATATCATCAAAGGGAGCGTGCAGAGAAATTGAAAGGGTTATGGGATAATTAAGCTCTCCCAGCTTGTATATACCGGGCACCACGCCCGAGGTTGAGAGCGAGATATGACGATAGCCTATACCCGGTCCCTCTTCATCGGATACCAGCTGAAGGAATTTTTTCACATTATCGAAATTATCCAGAGGCTCGCCCATACCCATAAGCACAACATTAGAAATTCTTACCCCATTATCGGTACCGGCCTTTACAACCTGGGCCAGCATTTCGGAAGGTAAAAGGTTTCTGAACAGGCCGTTTTGACCCGAGGCGCAGAAGCTGCATCCCATTCGGCAACCCACCTGGGTGGAAATACATACTGTATAGCCGTGATTATATTTCATGACCACCGACTCAATATGCTCGCCGTCGTACAGCTCGTACAAATATTTTACGGTTTCATCAATACCGCTGACAAGCTTTCTGACAATTTTTACGGTTGGAATAAAATATAATTCCTCTAACCTATCTCTAAGCGCCTTGGGGATGTTGGTCATCTCATCAAAGCTTTCGGCGCCGCCTGCAACCCATTTATATACCTGGGCGGCACGGAACCGCTTTTCTCCCAAAGACAAAAGCTCGGCCTCAAGCTCGGCACGGCTCAGGGAGCGAATATCCTTTTTATCCAACATCTCACCTCGGTTGACATTTGCTCAGTACTGCGGCGTAAAAGCCGTCGCTGTTATCCTCCTGCGGACAGAAGGTATAATCATTCTCAAGGGTGTATTCTGAATGATTTTCTAAAAAAGAATCTATTATTCCCCTATTTTCGGCCTTATTCAAGGTACAGGTGGAATAAAGTATTTTGCCGCCTTCTTTAAGATATTTATCGGCGTTATTCAAAATGCCTTTCTGAATCTCACAAAGCTCTTCAAAGGTATCTCGGGGCTTATATTTTATATCGGGCTTACGCCTGATGACCCCAAGACCCGAGCAGGGCACGTCACAAATTATCCTGTCGAAAAGACCCAGGCTACCGTCATAAACCGTAGCATCGGCCACTCTGGCCGAAAGATTTTTTATGCCAAGTCTGTGCGCTCCCTCGGCAATAAGTCCAACCCTGTGCTCATAAAGGTCGCAGGAAACTATCTCACCTTCGGTAGCATACATTGCGGCAGAAAAGCTTTTTCCGCCGGGGGCTGCGCAAAGGTCAAGCACTCTGGAATCCGTTTTAATATCAAGTGAGGCTACTGCCTTCTGACAGGAAATATCCTGCACGAAAAACAGGCCTTCTTTATATGCAGGCATATTTTCTACCGAGCCCGGGGTATCTGCCTCGAGCGCTGTTTTTTCCTCACAGGCCACTACCTTTACACCCTTCGCTTCAAGTTCTGTTTTTAGGGTATCGGCTGTAGTTTTAAGAGTATTAACCCTAAAATATACAGGGGGTGTCAACAGAGCGTTTTCTAAAAATGCCTTGGTAAACTGTATACCGTAGTCACGGATTAATACCGAAACAATCCACTGTGGGCAGGAATATGCTATAGAAATATCATAAGCGGAATTTCCCGTCGGCAGGGGGATGTCTTCCCTTATAAGGTTTCGAAGGACGGCGTTTACAAAGGAAACGTTAAAGCCTTCCTTTGATTTTTTTATAAGCTTTACCGCCTCGTTCACAGCAGCCGAATCAGGTATTCTGCTTAAGTATTTTATTTGATAAACCGCTGTTCGAAGCACCGCCAAGGTATAGGGCTTGAGCTTTTTAAGCGGAGTTTTTATTAGTTTTTTGAGAAAAAAATCAATAGTGACCATTCGGTCGAGGGTGCCGTAAAAGATAGCCGTAGCAAGGGCTTTGTCTTCACCGCTGAGGTTTGATTCATCCAGTAATGAATTCAGCACCAGGTTAGAATATCCTCCGTCATAGGTTACCTTTTTTACAGCAAGGGCCGCTATCTGCCTTGGTCCGGTCATTATTCACCAACCCTGCTTCCTTCGACAATTTTATGGCCGACAAGATAATCTCTGGCGGTCATTCTTTTAGAGCCTTCAGGCTGTATTTCGGTAAGTGAAAGGGCGGTACCGTCGGCGCAAGCAATAATCAGCTCACCATCGGATTTTATAACCGTACCCGAGGCTTTATCGGTGCTCTGCGCCACCTTGGAGGCAAACACCTTAACCCTTTTACCCTCCAGCATAAAATATGCGGCAGGCCAGGGATTAAAGCCACGGATTAAATTGCAGATTTCCTCTGCGGGTTTATCAAATTTAAGATAGCCCATTTCTTTATTTATGATGGGAGCATAATTTGCAAGGCTGTCATCCTGCTTTATGGGAGTAATTGTGCCTTTTTCTACACCCTCAAGGGTCTTTAACATAAGAGAGGCGGTAATAAGAGAAAGTCTGTCGTGCAGTTCCCCTGCCGTCTCATTATCTAAAATATCGGTTTCCTCGGTTAAAAGGATATCTCCCGTATCGATTCCCTCGCCCATAAGCTGGGTTGTAACACCTGTTCTTTTATCTCCGCAAAGGAGCGCCCACTGTATGGGAGAAGCGCCCCTATGTCTTGGAAGAATGGAAGCGTGGCCGTTTATACAACCAAGTTTTGGAATCTCAAGAATATTTAGCGGAAGTATCTTGCCGTATGCCACAACCACCATTACATCGGGGCTAAGCGACCTTATAAGCTCTTCTGCTTCGGCAGTTTTAAGGGTTGTCGGCTGGAAAACGGGTATATTATTTTCTAAAGCACAGGCCTTTACGGGAGGCGGAGTCATAACCTGCTTGCGGCCTACGGCCTTATCGGGCTGTGTAAACACGCCTACAACCTTATGCTCTGATTCAATAAGCTTTTTAAGGGTGGGAACGGCAAATTCGGGAGTTCCCATAAAAAGGATATTCATTAAATCACCTATTTCTTAACTCGGTCCTTATATACGATTCCGTCGAGGTGGTCGATTTCGTGACAAAGAGCTCTGGCTAAAAGGCCCTCACCCGTAATCTTAATGTTATTTCCGTGCCTATCCTGGGCACGAACGGTCACCTTGTTGGGACGCTCTACGTCGGCATATTCACCGGGAAAGGAAAGACAACCCTCCTGACCCAACTGCTTGCCCGAAATTTCTTCAATAACGGGGTTAACAAGCTCGATAATACCCTCGCCGATATCTATAACACAATATCTGCGCAATATACCTACCTGGGGGGCGGCAAGACCTACGCCGTCGGCGGCATACATAGTTTCGGCCATATCGTCAAGTATGCAGGCCAGCCTGTCATCAAAGGCCATTTGTGTGCGACAAACCTTACGAAGTATTTCGTCACCGTTTTTAACAATATTTCTTATTGCCATTGTTATCTTCCTTTTAAATAATAGTTTCGGGGTTGATATCCACCGAAATGGAGGTATCTCTATCGGTTTTAACCGCTATAGCCTGTCGAAGCAGACTGCGGAAATCCTTTGTGTTTTTCGTTTTAATAATAAGCCTGTATCTATATTTGTTATTAACCTTGGGGCAGGCCGCAGGGGCAGGACCGAGAATTCTTACCTTAACGTCCTTATAATCGGTTTTAATGCCCTCGGTAATAGCGTAAAAAATATCACGGGCAGTCTTCTCGGCAGAATCCCTGTAGGGGGACTGAACGGAAACCTGGGCTATATCGCAATAGGGCGGATAAACCATCATCTTGCGAACGTTAATTTCCCTGCTGTAGAAGCTGTCATAATCCTGACGGGATGCAAGCTCAATCAAATTGCCTGTGGGGTCCATTGTCTGAATAATGGCCAGGCCCTTGTCCTCTCCCCTGCCTGCTCGACCTAAAACCTGGGTAAGCAGAGAAAAAGACCTTTCAAAGCTACGGTAATCGGTGCTGTTGGTCGCACTATCGGCACCAACAACGCCCACAACGGTCACTTTGGGAAAATTAAGGCCCTTGGCAACCATTTGAGTACCTATCATAATATCATACTTTCCCTCGGCAAAATCACCCAGGTAGGTAGAAAATGAATCTCTTGAGGAGGTGCTGTCGGCATCAAGGCGAAGCACCTTAGCATCGGGGAAGGTGGCCTTCAGCTCTTCCTCGACACGCTGTGTACCGAGGCCCATAAAGCGAAGCTCGGCATTACTGCAGGAGGGGCATTTTTTTGCCGCCGACTCGCTATAGCCGCAATAGTGACACATAAGTCTGCGATTGGCTGAGTGATAGGTCATAGACACACTACAGTTAGGGCAGGTTGCCACGTAGCCGCAGGATGGGCAGGATATATAAGTATTATGGCCCCTGCGGTTAAGCAGAACTATTGCCTGTTTGCCGTTTTGCAGGGCCTCTTCTATTGAAAGCTTAAGCTCTCCGCTTAAGGCGCCGGAATTTCCTTGCATCAGTTCACGGCGCATATCCACCGTTCTAACCTCGGGTAAAACAGCGTTGCCGTATCTTTCGGGCAGGGTGCAAAGGGTATACTTGCCGATTTTGGCGGCAGCATAGCTTTCCATACTGGGAGTAGCCGATGCCAGCACCAAAAGCGCTCCGTTATAAGCGGCACGGAATTTAGCCAGATCACGGGCGTGAAATCTGGGGGATTTTTCTGATTTATAGGTATGCTCCTGCTCCTCGTCAATAATAATCAGCGAAAGATTTTTAACAGGTGCGAAAACTGCTGAACGGGTGCCGATAGCAACGGTGGCCTCCCCTTTTTCTACCCGCTTCCATTCATCCATTCGCTGGCCTAAAGACATTGCGGAATGAAAAAGAGCAACCTTGCTACCGTATCTGTTGCCGAAAATAGCTACCGTTTGCGGTGTCAGAGAGATTTCCGGCACCATAATTATAGCGCCCTTACCCTCTGCCACGGCCTTGTCCACCAGCTTTAGAAAAACGCTGGTCTTGCCGCTGCCTGTGACGCCGTAAAGCAGGGCTACCTCGCCTTTATCGGAAGAATGAAGAGCAGATAAGGTATCATAAGCCTTGCTTTGGCTATCGGTAAGCTTAATTGGGGCGGTATCGGTGGGTTTGGTGTTTTTTATGGGAGAACGGTATACCTCTTTTTCAAAAAGCTCAATTACCCCTTTTTTTACCAGGGTATTGATAACCGAAACCGAAGCCCCGGTAAAATACATAATCTCCTTAACGGTGGCCGTACCGATATCACAGATAACCGCAGCAACCTCACGCTGACGGGCTGTCAGCTCCACAGCCTCCAGCTCTTCCGGGGAAAGCAGTATGCGGGCCGCCTTGGTGGTAGAATCACCCATACGGCGCACAGCACAGGAATCCTTAACCAACGCACCATCGGACACAAGCTTGTTTATGGCACTGTCGTTAAGAAAGTCAAAGCTATCCAGCAGTTGCTGACGGGTAACGGTTGAAAATTTATCAAAAAAACTGTTAAGGGGCTCATACTTGCCCTCAAAGGGAGTGTCCCCCTTTGAAAGAATCTCACTTACAGTAAAGCTTATACCTGTGGGTAAAACCGCCTTTACTGCATCAAAATAGGTGCAAAAGCACTGCTCGTGCATCCAGCTGCAAAGCTTGAGCATCTCATCGGAGATAATGGGCTTATCATCTATAAGGCGGATTATTTCCTTATATTTAATGCCCTCATCCCCCTCGTGCAGAGAATAAACTACGCCCTGTCTGTGGGTATTACCCTTTCCAAAGGGCACCACCACTCTACAACCCGGCGCAATATTACCTGCAATATCTTCGGGAACAAGATAACCGTAATTACGGTCGAAAGAATAGGCCGTTTGCTCTAAAACAATTTCAGCAACCAGCATATCCTTTTCCCCCTTTTTTTGATTATGAAATAAACTACTCTTCGATTTCAGCAGCCATCTTATTGATAGCTATGGTTACGGGCTTTTCTACTATAATATCGCCTGCCTGCTCGGCCTCATCGGAAATGGCACGGGCATTTTTTGCTATTTGGTTAACCAGCTTATAGCGGTTGTCACAGTTGTTTATAAGTTTTCCGATTGCGGGGTTTAACATTTTTTAAGCACCTCATTGATTAAATATTTTTGTCTTTTGACAGAAAGTCTGTCAGTTTTAATTATTGTTATAAAGTCTTCGACAGCCTCTTCCAGGTTATCGTTAACCACAATATAATCATATTGCTCGGCACAGGCTATCTCAGCAAGAGCCGCGTCAAGCCTTTGCTTTATAACCTCCTCATTATCGGTACCACGACCAGTAAGCCTGGCTTTTAGAACCTCAAAGGAGGGAGGCATAATAAAGACGGATACCGCATCGGCAACCTTGTTTTTAATATTTCTGGCGCCGTTTACGTCTACCTCGATAATTATCTCCCCGCCGTTTTTTATAACCTCATCAACAGGGCCGCGGGGTGTGCCGTAGTAATTACCTACATAATTATTATATTCCAGCAAAAGGTCATTTTTAATCATTTCCTCGAAATATTCACGGGATACGAAATTGTATTTTTTTCCTTCTACCTCACCCGGACGCATAGGTCTTGTAATGCTGGAGATCGAAAACTTAACCTCTGGAACACGCTCAAATACCTTCTTCAGAATGGTATCCTTACCCGAGCCTGAGGGGCCGGATACGATAAGAAGACGTCCGTTACTCATTTGTGACCTCCTCTTCATCCTCATAATCATCCTCTACACGGTTTGCCACCGTTTCGGGATAAAGATAGGTCAAAATAATAAGATCACTGTCGGTAATTATTACCGCCCTTGTTCGGCGACCGTGGGTAGCATCTATAAGGGTACCCTTTTCCTTGGCCTCCTGAACCAGGCGCTTTATAGGCGCAGATTCGGGGCTGACAATAGCTACCATTCGATGGGCCGAAACCATATTTCCAAAACCAATGTTAACAAGCTTCATTTTACTGCCCCCCTACTCAATGTTCTGAATCTGCTCTCGGATTTTTTCTATTTCAGATTTGATATCAACAACAGCCTGCGCAATTTCAATATTCTGAGCCTTGGAGCCGATGGTATTGGTTTCTCTGTTCATTTCCTGAACGATAAAATCGAGCTTGCGACCTACGGCGCCGCCCTTATTCATCATATCGGTTAGCTGAGCGATATGGCTACGCAGACGGACCGTTTCTTCGGCAACGGCAACCTTATCGGCGTATATGGCGGTTTCGGTAATAACCCTTGTTTCATCATAGTTTGCACCGTTTAAAAGCTCTTTTATTTTACCCTCAAGCTTCTGTCGGTAGGCCTCAACCGTTTCGGGTGATTTTGCCTCAATAAAGGAAACCTTATCTAAAATGAAGTTAACCCTGTTCAGCACGTCCTCACGAAGCTTGGCCCCCTCTATCTCACGCATTGCAATAAACTTATCTATTGCCTCGCCTGCAACCGAGAGAGCGGCGGCGGTAACAGCCTCCTCGTCAAGTTCCTTTCTGACAACCTTAAACATTTCAGAGTTGCCTATAAAGGAAGCAGCGGTAACTCCACTGTCTATACCGTAGCCCTCGCTCAGTTCGTTTAGGGCCTTTATATAAGCATCGGCATAGGTCTTATTAAGCTCTACGGTAATATCATCGTCGGTGCCGGCATCAACGGTGACGAACATTTCCACCTTACCTCTGGCTACCCTTTCCTGGGTGAAGGATTTAAGCTTGTCCTCCAAAAACAGATAACCCCTGGGAAGGCGGCAGTTAAATTCCAGATAACGCGAATTGACCGATTTAAGCTCTACAGTAAACTCAAGTCCTGCAGCGGCCTGCTGGGCCCTGCCAAAGCCTGTCATACTTCTTATCATTACAGAATTACCTCGCTAACACAAAAAGGATATTACAATCCATTATAAGTCATTATATTTTACCAAAAAAGAGTAGCATTTGTCAACCTTACGGGCGGTTTGTAACCCTTTTTTAACCATATTTCCCCATAAAAAGCTAAAATACGGATGCGATTTCTCACATCCGTATCTTTTTTATAGTTTTTCAATTTTATAGCCCAGGGATACAATAAACTTTAAGGTCTGCATAGCCGTAACTCGGTCATACTCCTTTTCATCCTCGGGAAGGAGATTATAAGGAACAAGACAAGGGGTAGTTTTGTTAATATCATCCCTTTTCTCCCCGTAGGTCCAGCCCTGCTTTATCCTGCCTGCCGCCCACTCTTCGTGAACGTTTTCGGCAATAAGCTCGGTTAAAACCTCCAGGTCCTCCGACAGCTTTATATCGTCGGTGTTTTTAGGATTTGGCGTATACATAAAAACCACCCTTAAAGAATACTTTGCAGGAAATGCTGCGTTCTGGGATTCTGGGGATTGCCGAATAATTGCTCGGGACTTCCCTCTTCGGCAATATATCCGTCTGCCATAAACACAACCCTGTCGGCCACCTCACGGGCAAAGCCCATTTCGTGGGTAACAACTACCATTGTCATTCCCTCGTGAGCCAGCTCCTTCATAAGCTCAAGAACCTCGCCAACCATTTCGGGGTCAAGGGCAGAGGTAGGCTCATCAAAGAGCATAACGTCGGGATTCATAGCCAAGGCACGGACTATTGCAACACGCTGCTTCTGACCGCCCGAAAGCCTGGAAGGATATTCGCCTGCCTTATCTTCGAGACCGATTCTCTTAAGAAGCTCCATAGCATTAGCCTTGGCCTCCTTTTTGATTTCAGCCACAGTTTTGATTTTTTCATTTTCGGGATTGCTTCTGCGAAGCTTGCGCATTCTTTTCTTTTCTACGTAAACGGGAGCCAGCATAATATTCTGCAGCACCGTCTTATTGTTAAAAAGGTTAAAATGCTGGAAAACCATTCCCATTTTCTGACGGTGAATATTTATATCTACCTTCTGGTCGGCAAGGTCAACACCGTGGAAGAATATATTGCCGGAGGTGGGGACTTCCATACAGTTCAGACAGCGCAGGAAGGTGGATTTACCCGAGCCGGAGGGACCGATGACAACAACCTTTTCACCCTTGCGGATGGTGATATTAACATCCTTAAGCACCTGAAGCTCGCCAAAGGATTTACTAAGATTAATGACTTCTATCACTTTTTCTCAGGCTCCTTTCCATAACCTTTACAAGTCCGCTGATTATAAGGACAAGTATGATGTAAATAACCGCCATTACAAGGTAAGGCACCATAAACTCATAGCTGTTAGAGCCAATACGGTTAAAGGCAACGTACAGGTCAAGAGCGCCCACGAAGCTTACAACAGAGGTTTCCTTAATAAGGGTAATAAACTCATTACCCAGAGTAGGCAGAATGTTCTTTACCGCCTGAGGAATAACTATGGCTGTCATAGTTTTTCCAAAGGTAAGGCCCATTGCCCTTCCGCCCTCCATCTGGCCGGGGTCGACCGACAGAATACCGCCACGCATAATCTCGGATATGTAGGCACCGGAGTTAAGTCCGAAAACAACAACAGCCACCGATACCGAGGGCAGGTTTATGCCCATAAGAGGCAGAGCCACATAGTATGATAACAGAAGCTGTACCACCATTGGAGTACCTCTGAAGAAAGCAACGTAAAAGCTGCATATACTGTTTAGTATACGCGGCAAAAGCTTGTACTTGGGGATAACCCTGACCGTTGCTATAAGGGTACCAATAATAATACCTATTACCAGGCCCAGCACAGCAATTTTCAAGGTGTTACCAAGGCCCTCAAGGACAGTTTTATAGCCATCTGCATCTATAAAAATGTCTAAAAATTTATCAATTTTAGCACCGAAATTTCCCATAAAAAATTCCTTTAAACAAGGCAATAGCCTCACCGATTAGGCGAGGTTATTGCGAAATAAACTTTATAATTTTTAGGCAACTGAGTTAATAGCCTCGGTAATGAACTTTGCGGGGTCAGAGTCGATGATAACGTAATCAATGTTACCGTTAAGCATATCCTGAACAGCAAGTGCGCCGCTTCCGTAGCCAACGCCGGTAACCTTGTAGCCGTCAAAGCCCCAATCCTCGTCACCCTCTACGTAGAGAGCGCCGGTAGTACCGTTCTGATAACCGATTTTAGTCTTCTCATCAAAGGAGTTAAGGATAGCCTCTACGTCTGCGGTAGTCTTGCAATCCTTAAAGGTTTCGTCGCCTCTCTTAACGATGATGCGCTGATTAGCGGTGTAATAAGAATCGGAGAAGGTAACGTGCTCCTTACGGTCCTCGCTGATGGTAAGACCTGCCATAGCGATGTCGCACTTGTGCTGACCAACGGTAAGGCAAACAGCGTCAAATTCCATATCCTTAACAACTAATTCCATATTGAGATAGTCAGCAAGAAGCTTAGCAATCTCCATATCGATACCGTAGAACTTGTCACCCTCTTTGTACTCAAAGGGAGCGAACTGAGCGTTGGTAGCAACTAAAAGCTGATCCTTGCTTGTGTCCTCTGCAGCAGAGGTAACGCCCTCGGGAGTGCCTTCACCGAAGTATTTATCACAAATCTCATCAAAGGTGCCGTCCTCCATAATCTGAGCAATGAAGGTGTTTACCTTTGTAAGAAGCTCGGGCTGATCCTTATCAACACCGAAAGCATACTTTTCCTCGGTAAGGTCAATGCCGATAACCTCGGCAGTCTTCTTCTCGCCGCCACAGCCTGCAAAGCAGCAAACCATAAGAGCAAGAGCCATTACTAATGCAATAATTCTTTTCATAACAGTTTTCCTCCTTGAAAACATTTTATAACACAGACATTATAAACGCTCTATGCAAAAAAGGCAAGTGTTTTTTAATTTTTATGAACAATATTCATTATATAATGCAAAAATATTCAAATTATTAACAGTTTGTTTTAAAATAATCCATTGACAATGCCTTTTGCGTGAATATAATAATAAACGTGTTAATTATTAACGAGTTAATTATTATCTGAGGTGAACCTTATGTTTGATAAAAACATACCTACCCCAAAGGCGATACAGCACAGCATTATGCACATTAACCGCTTACATTGTAAGGCCTTTGAGGCTAAAATAAGCGAGGTTGGAATACACCGCAGCCAGCATATGATTCTGATGTATCTTTGCAGGTGCGAAAATACCCCCTCCCAGAAGCAGATAGCCGACCATTTTGAAATCAGCCCTGCCGCAGTAGCGGTAAGTCTTAAAAAGCTGGAAAGCGGCGGCTATATAAACCGCAACTGCTCTGAATCGGATGGAAGGTATAACGAAATACAGATAACCGACAAGGGAAAATGTGTTGTTGAATACTCAAGAAAATCCTTTGAAAATATTGATGCGAGGGCCTACCTTGGCATCTCTGATGACGAAAAAAAGATTTTAATGTCTTTGCTTTGCAGAGTTGAAGAAAACCTTAGGGAGCTTTCGGGAAAGGACGAATGTAATGATTAACTGGTTTAAATACGTAAAGCCCTACCTGCTTTACTTTATTGTGGGACCTCTTTGTATGATAATAGAGGTTATCGGTGAGGTGCTTATGCCTAAATTCCTCGCCGTTGTTATTAACGGTGCCAAAAGCGGCAGTCTGACCGTTGGCGGCAGCATAAACACCTGTCTGCTTATGATTCTCACCGCCGTTATGATGATGGTAGGCGGCGTAGGCGGCGCATATTTTGGTGCAAAGGCCTCGGTTAACTTTGCAGCCGACCTTCGCCACGATGTATTTACAAAGGTACAGAAATTCTCGTTCTCAAATATTGATAAATTCTCTACCGGCTCCCTTGTTACCCGTCTTACCAACGACGTAACCCAGCTACAGAATTTTGTAAATATGCTGCTTAGAATGTGTCTGCGCTCCCCCGGTATGCTTATAGGCGCTATTATTATGGCGGTTACCATGCGCCCCGACCTGTCTATTGTGTTGCTTGTCACCATACCCCTTATGCTGGCATCAATTCTCTTCATTATATCAAAGGGCTTCCCCCGTTTCGCCAAAATGCAGACCAAAATTGACGCGGTAAACAACACCGTTCAGGAAAACCTTACCAACGTTCGTGTTGTAAAATCCTTTGTACGTGAAAAACACGAAACCGAAAAATTCTTTACCGTCAACCGCGATTTAAAGGAATCGGGTATGAGCGCCGTTAAGGTGATGATATTTATGGGTCCCGTTATGACGGTATTTATGAATATTACCACCCTGTCTGTGCTTTGGTTTGGCGCAAATATTGTACTTGGCGAGGCGGGAACTATAGGCGGTATGGAAATTGGTGACCTTTCCGCTTTTATAACCTACGTAACCCAGATACTCTCCTCTCTTATGATGGTAACTATGATGCTTATGACCTCTTCCCGCGCGTTGGCCTCTGCCAAGCGTATAAAAGAGGTGTTGGTTGAGGGGGTTGACCTGGACGACACCAATGCCACCCATCCCGAAAAGCGGGTTGAAAACGGCAAAGTTGAGTTTAAAAACATCAGTTACCGTTACTATAAAAACAGCGAGGACCCCGTTCTTGATGACCTCAGTCTTACCATAGAGGCAGGCACAACCGTCGGTATTATAGGCTCCACCGGTTGCGGCAAGACCACCCTGGTTTCAATGATACCCCGCCTCTACGACGTAGATGCGGGCGAGGTGCTGATAGATGGCGTGAACGTTAAGGATTATTCCCTCTACAATCTACGCGAGGGAGTAGGTATGGTACTGCAAAAGAACGTTCTGTTCTCGGGCACTATTGAAGAAAACCTTCGCTGGGGCGATGAGTCGGCCACCGATGAGGAGCTTCGGGCCGCCGCAGAATATGCCCAGGCCCACGGCTTCGTTACTTCCTTTAAGGACGGATATGATACAGTATTGGAGCAGGGCGGCGTAAACGTTTCGGGCGGACAGAAGCAACGTCTTTGTATTGCCCGTGCCTTGCTTAAAAAGCCCAAAATACTGATACTTGATGACTCCACCAGCGCAGTGGATACCGCAACCGAGGCAATGATAAGAAAGGCCTTCCGCGAGGAGCTTTCCGATTCTACCAAAATAATAATTGCTCAGCGTATTTCCTCCGTTCAGGACTGCGATATGATAGTGGTTATGAACGAGGGCAAAATTACCGGCGTCGGCACCCACGACGCACTTTTAAAGGATTGTGCCGAATACGGTGAAATCTACTATTCACAAATGGATAAGGAGGAATAATTATGGCAAGCAGAACTTTAGAAGAGCTTCAAAAGCAGTATTCCTCCCCCGCTAAAAGCGAAAACAAGCGTCCTATGATGGGTGGAGGCCGCCCGGGCCGCGGCCACGGCCCGGCAGGAATGGGGGGCAAGCCCAAAAACACCAGACAGACCATCCTGCGGTTGCTGGCCTATTTTAAACCCCACGTACCTAAGCTTATTGCCGTACTGTTTTGTATGGTTTTCAGCACCGTTACCTCCCTTATAGGCTCCTTTACCCTACTACCCATAATCAACCGCATCGGCCAGGTACCTACCGAGGCCAAGGACGGTGTTATGGCGGTGGCGATGGACAAAGTTATTGAAAGGCTGACCGAAATCCCATTTATCAGCGATGTGATGGAAGGCGGCAGATTCGCCGAGGTGCTTACCTATGTTTTAGCCGCTATTTTCTTCCTTTTAATTGTATACGGCATCGGTATTATATCCTCTTATCTTCAGGCAAGACTTATGCTCTCCATTACCCAAAACACTCTTGAAAAGATAAGAAATCAGCTTTTCAGCAAGGTGCAGACCCTCCCCGTTAAATACTTTGACCAAAATCCCACAGGCGAGATTATGAGCCGCTTTACAAACGATATTGATAATATTGATATGATGCTGAATAACTCGGTCACAACCCTGTTTTCGGGTGCTGTAACCCTGCTGGGCACACTTTTCTTTATGATAACCACCAACTGGATACTGACCCTTATTACGGTATTCTTTATTCCCATATTCGTTTACTGCGGAGTTATCATAGGAAAGACCTCAAGAAAATACTATTCCGGTCAGCAGGCGGCTTTAGGTGCCGTTAACGGTTATATTGAAGAGACGGTTACGGGTCAAAAGGTTATTAAGGTATTTAACCACGAGCAGACCTGCACAGAGGAATTTTCCCTGCTTAATAACGATATGCGTGACAAGCAGTTTAAGGCCCAGTTCTACGGCGGAATTATGGGTCCTGTTACCCACAACGTCAGTATGATAAGCTATGGTGTAACCATAGGCGTAGGCGGCATTATGATGGTAACCGGTGGCTTTACCCCCGGCGCGCTTACGGTATTTGCCAATTACACAAGACAGTTTAATATGCCTATTAACCAGATATCCCACCAGATGACCGCAATCTTCTCTGCCCTGGCAGGCGCAGAGCGTGTTTTTGCGGTAATGGATATGGACCCTGAGCTTCCCGACTCTCCCGACAGCCACCTTCACACCGAAATAAAGGGTCACGTGGAGCTGAAGGACGTAAGCTTCGGTTATAACCCCGAAAAGCCGGTGCTTAAAAACATCTCACTTTACGCTAAACCCGGTCAGAAAATTGCCTTTGTAGGCTCTACGGGCGCGGGTAAAACCACTATTACTAATTTGCTTAACCGTTTTTATGATATTGAAAGCGGCAGTATCACCATTGACGGGGTTGATATAAAGGATTATCCCCGTGATGTTTTACGAAGCAATATTGCTATGGTCCTGCAGGATACACACCTGTTCACAGGCACCGTTTTGGAAAACATCCGCTACGGCAGGCTGGATGCCACCGACGAGGAGGTTATTGCCGCCGCCAAGACCGCCAGCGCTCATTCCTTTATCACCCGTTTAGAGGATGGCTATAATACTATGATTACGGGTGACGGCTCCAACCTCTCCCAGGGTCAGCGCCAGCTGCTTAATATTGCCCGTGCATCCCTTTCCAAAGCACCCATTTTAGTGCTGGACGAAGCCACCAGCTCGGTCGATACCAGAACCGAACGGCATATTGA
This sequence comes from Clostridia bacterium, assembly GCA_017623235.1. Taxonomy (GTDB): domain Bacteria; phylum Bacillota; class Clostridia; order Oscillospirales; family Acutalibacteraceae; genus SFWF01. Next base: position 40,789 of record JAGAPN010000005.1, read on the forward strand.
ACACGGTATGGACAGACTGATGCAGGACCGTACCACCTTTGTTATAGCTCACAGGCTTTCCACCGTCAGAAACTCCAACGCCATAATGGTGCTGGAAAACGGCGAGATTATCGAACGCGGTGATCACGACGATCTGCTGGCTCAAAAGGGTCGCTACTATGAGCTTTATACGGGACTTAAGGAGTTGGATTGATGAATGATATAAGAAAAGCTACCTTCGGTGACCTTGATGAAATACTTGCAATTTACGAGAGAGCCCGCAAGTTTATGGCCGAAAACGGTAATCCTCATCAGTGGAAAAACGTTCATCCGCCCAAAAGCTCATTAGAGGAAAATATAAGGGACGGTCTGCTTTACGTTATTGAAAACGAAGGTGTTATTGACGGGGTATTCTTCTTTGATGAAGGCCCCGACCCCACCTACGATTATATCGAGGGTAAGTGGCTGAACGACCGACCCTACTCGGTAATTCATCGTATAGCCTCGGCAGGTAGAATAAAGGGTGTGCTGAATATATGCGTTAAGTGGTGTCTTAACTACTGCGACAATATAAAAATGGATACCCACGACGACAATAAAATAATGCAGCATCAGCTGGAAAAGCTGGGTTTTCAGCATTGCGGTACCATATACGTACCCGACTACGGCCCGATGAAGGCTTACCAGCTTGATATCAAGGTGTAATATGACTGATATCTGGACACGACTGAAAAGTGAAACAAAACCCATACTCCTTTACGGTACGGGAAACGGCGCCGACAAGATACTTGATGAGCTGGAGCGCCTTAAGATAAAGGTTTCAGGGGTTTTTGCCAGCAGTGGCTTTGTACGGGACAGAATTTTCAGAGGCTTTAGGGTTTTATCCCTGGCCGAGGCAGAGGAATTATTCGGTGATTTTATAGCGCTGTTTTCCTTCGGCTCAAACCGTCCTGAGGTAATAGAGAATATAAAAAGCATTATGCAAAGGCACACTCTATTAGCTCCCGAGGTGCCTGTCTGCGGCGGCGCAATCTTTAATATGGATTTTGCGAAAAAGCATAAGGATAAACTCGAAAAGGCCTATTCCCTACTGGCCGACGAGCAGTCAAAAAAGGTTTTTGAGCAGACAACACTCTTTAAACTTGACGGTGATATTTCACGGCTTTTTGCCTGTGAAACTCCCGAGGATGAGGCCTTTAACAACATTATAAGGCTTAAAGAGGGCGACAGTTTTCTTGACCTTGGTGCCTATAACGGTGACACCGTAGCCGATTTTATAAAAAGGGTGGGAAAATATTCCCACATAACGGCGGTGGAGCCCGATAAAAAAAGCTTTGCAAAGCTTGTCAGAAACACAAACGGACTAAACCTCCGGCTTATAAATGCGGCAATATCGGAAAGCTGCGGACCTATTCCCTTTTCCTTTAAATCCTCCAGAGGCTCGGCAGCCGACGGTGATGACCTTATAAACTCGGTAACCATTGATGAAATTTGCAGGGAAACCGCCTTCGACTACATCAAATTTGACGTCGAGGGCAAGGAGCTTGAAGCTATCTGCGGCGGCAAAAAAACTATAAAAAAAGATAGACCCAAAATGCTTGTTTCGGCCTATCACAAAAGCGACGATTATTTTTCTATACCGCTGACGGTTATTGACCTTAATCCCGATTACAAAATTTATATGCGCCACTACCCTTATGTTCCCGCCTGGGATACAAATTTTTACTTTATTTAAAGCCAAAAGACACGGACCGATGGTCCGTGTCTTTTGTTATCATTTAAGCAGTTGTATGGCGGCGACCAGGGTGGGCACGCCGATTATTTCAATGGATTCCCTAAAGGATGAAAGCTGTTTAAGGCAGGCCTTGGGTACAACGCACTGATTAAAGCCCAGACGCTGGGCCTCCTTTACCCTGTCTGCAATACGGGGCACGGTGCGGATTTCTCCCGACAGACCGACCTCGCCGAAGATAACCATATTGTCGGGTATTGGGAAATCTCTGACACCCGAAACCAGGGCCATTGCTACGGCCAAATCTACAGCAGGCTCGTCCAGACGAAGTCCGCCAACAATATTAAGGTAGGCGTCAAGGCTGGAGAAATACATCCCCTCACGCTTTTCAAGTACAGCCAGAATAAGATTGAAACGGTTATAATCAAAGCCTGTGGCCATTCGCCTGGGGTTACCAAAGCCGGTAGCGGTAACCAAGGCCTGCACCTCAGCAAGAATCGGCCTGGTGCCCTCAATTACGCAGGTAATGGCCGAACCCGAAACGCCGCTTATTCTTCCCGACAGCAGCATTGCCGAGGGATTTTCCACCTCCATAAGGCCTTTGTCGGTCATTTCAAAAACGCCTATTTCATTGGTAGATCCAAAACGGTTTTTAACTGCGCGCAGTATGCGATATGACTGATTGCGCTCGCCCTCAAAATACAAAACCGTATCTACAATATGCTCCAGCACCTTGGGGCCCGCAATTTCACCGCCCTTATTTACGTGGCCTACAATTATTACAGGAATGTCAAGGCTTTTGCCTGTGCCAAGGAGCATATTTGCCGACTCCCTTACCTGGACGATACTGCCGCAAGAGGACGATAACTCGTCTATCTTCATTGTCTGAATAGAATCTATCATAACAAGGTCGGGCTTGGCAGTGGATATATAGCCGCAGATTGCCTGCACGTCGGTTTCGGCCATTATTGATATGTTATCTGTATATACACCAAGGCGGTTGGCCCTGAGTTTAAGCTGAACGGCAGACTCCTCACCCGAAACGTAAAGCACCTTAAGGGTCGGGTCGATATTTTTGCAGATTTGTAAAAGAATTGTAGATTTACCTATTCCCGGGTCACCGCTAATAAGGGAAACCGAGCCCTTAACGATACCGCCGCCCAACACCCTGTCAAGCTCGGGAATATTGGTTATTAGACGATGCTCGTTTTCAAAGGTAATGTCGCTTAAGGGTTTTGCCACGGCAACCCCGGCCTTTGCGGCTTTCACGGGGGCTTTAGCGGTGGATACCACCTCTTCCTCCAGGGTATTCCACTCATTACACTGGGGACATTTACCCAGCCATTTTGGGGTTTCAAAGCCACAATTTGTACATACGTATACCGATTTTACCTTTGATGCCATTTTCTACTCCTGATTATTAAAATATTCCAGCGTTCCGCAATATAGCGAGAAGGCCAGCTTTGATTGATAGTCATTGGTTTTAAGAAGCTCAAGCTCCTGCTTATTACTTAAAAATCCACACTCTACAATAACGGCGGGTATCTTTGCATTTTTTAACAGATATATTGTTTTGTCACTCTTTTTCACGGTGCGATTGTTATCGGGTTGCAGGCGCTTAATCAAAGATTTTTGAAGAGATTCCGCCAAAAGATGCGAGTTGCCATGGTTAGGCGAGTAAAACACCTGTGCACCGTTTACAGATGAAGTTGTAAATTTATTAAGATGCACACTAACAAATAAACCGTTGGGATTAGCGTTCAGAAGAGCCAGCCTGTTTTTCATATCGCTGACCTTTCGGTGAGCTATAGTATCGTTTGGGTCGGTTTCGGTGCCCATATCAGCGCTTCTTGTTAGAATAACGTCAAAGCCGCCCAGCTTATAAAACTCGGCCAGCTTTAGCGTGATGGCAAGATTTATATCCTTTTCCTTTGTTCCGTCAGCCGCCTGGGCTCCCCCATCAAACCCACCGTGGGCTGAATTAGCCAATACTATACTTTTTTGTTTATCTTGTATATTTTGTCGATTTTTGACTGTGGAAAACGCCTAAATTTTCCACTCAATTTTAATTTCTCTCTTGCCACTCTTTTGGAGTTTTCCAATGAAGATTTTACTTATAAATTCATCAGCAATCTCGAATGTCAGAGTGTCAATTTTTCGGTACTTTTCGAGTACCTGACTTGTATCCATTTTTGTTTCGCCGCCCGATAGTGCGGTAAGTTTTGATTTCAAAATTTCGATGCGTTTTTCTGTTTCTTCGGATTCCTTTTGATAGCTTTCTCGGTATTTAGTAAACTCCTCTACGCTGATGACACCGTCTAATTTATCGGTGTACATCTGAGCCATTCGATTATCGTTCCGCTTTACCTTTTCTTCGAGCTCTGCAATCTGCGACTGCAAGGTTTTAGCACCATTCTTTTTTCTTTTCGGTGCATCTAACTTGCCAATCTGCTTTTTATCGTAGTACTTATCAAGCAACTTATTGATTTCATCTACTACGATTTGCTCTAACTCGTCAAGGCGAATACTGTGCTCGTTATCGCAAACTCCGTTAGTGGTTTTACGAGTTCTGCAAGAAAGGTAGTTATATCTGCCGTCACGCAGTTTATAACTCATTTTCCACATTGTGTTACCACACTCTGCACAAAACACCTTTTTAGCAAGTGAATAACAACTTCCACTTGGGATTTTTTGACCTCTACCTCGTGATAACCTAATCTCCTGTGCCTTATAAAAGGTTTCTTTAGAAATTATCGGCTCGTGAGTATCTTCAACAATATCCCATTCACTTTGCGGCTTTTTACGGCGTTTACCTGTTTTGTAGTTAACAACCTCTTGTCTACCTTGCACCAAAGCACCCGTATATTCGAATCGGCGAAGAATTGCATAAACAGCCGAATCGGACCAGGTTGTCCTAGGCGCATTGTTCTTCTCA